>CAJXBA010000011.1 GCA_913050185.1 uncultured Pelagibacteraceae bacterium | reverse complement strand
TATTTATTATGTTTTTATCTACTGTATGAGGATTACACAGCTCAGAAATTTTAGGCAAAACTATACCTTTTTTCTTAAAGTATTCAGAAGTTTTGCTGACAATTGTTTCGTTCATAGTTACATATAGTTTATATATTTTCTAATATAAGCTCAGAAGCTTTTTCGGCGATCATAAGAGTAGGGGCATTTAAGTTCGCGCTAGGAATTTCAGGTATTACAGAAGCATCTACTACTCTTAAATTTTGAATTCCTTTAACTTTTAAATTTTCATCAACTACAGCCATTTTATCCACGCCCATTTTACAAGTTCCACATGGATGGTAGGCAGTTTCTGCATTAGATCTAATATATTCGTTCAATTCATCATCACTTTGTTTGTCAGATCCAGGAGCCACTTCTTTTCCAGCATGTTTTGCTAAAGAGGGTTGCGATAAGATTTTTCTTGCAACGTGAATGCACTCTCTTGTTTGTTTTAAATCATCTTCATCTTCTAAGTAATTAAATAATATTTTAGGATAATCATACGGATTTGAGGAATTTAGTGTAACCGATCCTCTGCTTTTCGGATGGTTAGGACTGGCATGTAGTTGATAGCCGTGCGAGCTTGGATTAACTAAACCATGATCGATAACAAATGATGGAAAAAAATGAAACTGTATATTGGGCATTTCTCGTTCAGGAGAAGATTTTGTAAATCCTCCGGCCTCTAAATACGATTGAGAACAAGGTCCTGATTTAGATAAAAACCATTGAATACCAGCAAGTACTTTTGGAACTAATTTAGTATATGTATAAAGAGTATCTGGGGTTTTACATTCCTGTTGAATATAAGTTTCTAAGTGATCTTGAAGATTTTTTCCAACACCTTTTAAATCATGAACAACATTGATTCCCCTTTCTTTTAAATGATTTTCATTTCCAATTCCTGAAAGCATTAACAATTGTGGTGAATTAATTGAACCAGCACTTAATATTAATTCCTTTTCAGCATAAAATTTTTCTATTTTATTTTTAATATTTACTTCAATACCTATGGCTTTTTTTCCATCAAAAATAATTTTTTCTACAAATGAATTGGAAAAAATACTTAAATTTTTTCTTTTTTTTGCTGGGTTTAAATAATACTTAGATACACTTGCTCTTTCACCATTATGAATTGTAGTGTCAAACATTCCAAATCCTTCTTGATACTCTCCATTCATATCCGGATTAATTTTATGTCCAGCATCGGATGCTGCACCTAAAAAAGCTTTAAATAAAGGGTTATCATTTTTTGATTGGTTAACAGGAAGCAATCCAAGAGAGCCTCTATATTGATCTTCTCCTCCAGACCAAGTTTCGATTTTTTTAAAATAAGGAAGAATTTTTTCGTACGACCAGGATTTTAACCCAAAGTTTTTCCATCTTTCATAGTCATTTCGGTTACCTCTTACAAAAACCATTCCATTATGAGCCGAGCATCCACCTATCATTTTGCCCCTAGGACAAAACAGTTTTCTATTATTCAAATAAGGTTCTGGTTCAGAATAGTATTTCCAATTATATTTCGGGTCATGCATTGTATAGAGTAATGCAAGAGGCATTTTGACTTTCCACATATCACTTGATTTTCCGACCTCAAATAAACCAACCGTATTTTTAGAACTTTCAGTTAGACGATTTGCTAAAACGCAACCGGCAGATCCAGCTCCGATGATAATGTAATCAAACTGCATTATTGAAAATTGTTAATTTGGACAATCTCCTTAGAGCTCCTGATAGCAGGCCCACATCCATGGACTTAGCTTAATCGATTTATTTTTTGAAGTAAATCCTTGGTTGGGCTTAGTTTATGCGACCAAATGATTATCTACTTTAACAATCTTCGATAAGTGATCATTAAAGCAAATATTACAATCAGAGCGGCAATGCCTGAGTCACCAAGAGTTTTTAATAAAGCCACCAAATTTTCAGTGACCTGTGATCCAAAAAAAGCAACATCAGGACCAAATAATATTTCAGCAAAAACAGAAACTCCCAATAACAAGACACCCAACTCAATAAATTGTTTCAAGTAGTATTTAATTGTTACAATCCAAGCTTTCATCAAATTCCTTTCGTTTTAAGACCTCATACCCGGGCCCTTAACACTTATGGCCCGGGCAATTTAAGATTTTTAATCATTAGTATTAATTATTATGTAAGAGGGAAAAAATACTAATGGGTATTAAAATACCTATTTATAAAAACCTAATATAATAAGAGCTGCTATTAAGCCGACTATTCCTGCATCACCTAAATTTTGGACTAGCCCAATAATATTATCAGCTATACCACTAACAAATGGAACATTTCCTCCAAGAAGTGACACAACGATACCTAGGCCTAGCAGTGCAATAACAACATGGGTTAAACTCTTTACCGTACCCGTAAATCCTGCAAGCATTTTCATACTCAACACCTCCCTTGGTTACTTGTTTAAACAAGTACTACCGAATCATCGCTCAGTAGTGCATGTTTATTATTATCATACTATATGTAGGTTTCTAGGTAATAATTGATGCTAAAAACATAGTAGAAATGGCCTTTTTTCGCTGATTATTAACGTTTTAATCGATGGAATGAAAACACGAACATATGAAGGCTTATTGATATATTTTAAATATTAATCTTATATAAATGTTATGAATTTTAGTCACGCATATATATTTCTTGCTTTAGCTATAGTTCTAGAAATTACTGGCACTAGTTTTGTTAAAGATACAGCGGGTTTTACAAAGTGGATTCCATCAATAATTTGTTTAGGCACCATATGTTTTTCATACTATTTAATGTCACATGTGGTCGGTTTTATTCCGGTAGGGATAACATACGCAACTTGGTCAGGATTGGGAATTGCAGCTATAACAATCATAGGTATTTTTAAATATAATCAGATACCAAATATTCCTACAATTATTGGTCTGGTTCTAATTATTATTGGTGTTGTTATTGTAAATACAATGAATGATATCAGAGTACAATAAACGATTACAATAGTAATAATATTATTAGGACAATTTATGAAAATTTATTTTATATACGTAACATTTGGTAATTTAAAAGATGCAAAGAAGATGGGAGGGCAATTGGTTAAAAGAAAGTTAGCCGCTTGTACAAATATCATTCCAAAAATTTATTCAACTTATGTTTGGAAAGAAAAAACCATGACTGATGAAGAATGCTCAATGATAGTCAAAACTTCTAAAAGCAAAGCAAAAGAAGCAATAAGATTTATTATAAATAAACATAGTTATGATTGTCCAGCTGTTTCAGCATTTCCAATAGAATCTGGACACATAGATTTTCAGCGATGGGTTAACGAACAAACAACAACTAAACGTAACAAATAAAAAATTATTATGTCTATATGGGGAAGTTTAATTGGTGGAATGGTGGGATTTTCATTTGGAGGACCCATAGGAGCCTTGATTGGTTCGATGATAGGAGGAAAACTTTCTTCTTCAAGACGTGGTGGTTTTCAGC
The DNA here is from genome assembly GCA_913050185.1 of uncultured Pelagibacteraceae bacterium. GTDB lineage: Bacteria > Pseudomonadota > Alphaproteobacteria > Pelagibacterales > Pelagibacteraceae > AG-414-E02. The sequence continues at coordinate 31,519 of CAJXBA010000011.1, read as the reverse complement.
AAGGCTTCGTTCAACAACAACAACTTTTTGTAATCTCATTGATTATTCTTACTGCAAAGCTTGCTAAAGTTGATGGACATGTTTCCAAAGAAGAACTGATAGCCGTAAAAGAAAAACTAAAAATTCCAGAACATGAAATCGAACAAGTAGGAAAAATTTTTAACAAAGCAAAAGAGGACAGTTTAGGCTATGAGCCTTATGCACAACAAATAGCACAAATATATAGAAGAAATCCATCTGTGCTTGACGAAGTTGTAAATATTTTATTTTATATTGCAGAAGCAGATGGCACAGTATCAGATTCTGAAATCAATTATATTAAAAACGTTTCCACGATCTTTGGTCTTAATTCTAATCAATTCGAAAGTATACGTGAAACGAGAGTAGGGTCACACAAACAGAATCCCTATGTTATTTTAGGATGTCAGCTCAGCGACGATCTTCAAACTATTAGAAAAAAATATCTTAAACTTTCTAAGGAACATCATCCAGACGTTTTAATGAGCAAGGGATTACCAAAAGAATTGATAACAGAAAGTGAAAAAAAATTGGCAGCAATTAATTCTGCGTATGATAAAATTGAAAAAATTAAATCTTAAAATATGCAGCAAATATTTCACAAAATAATAATCAAAACTAAAGGGTCAGGTTTATATAATTTTACTGAACAAACACTTAATTGGCTAAAAGATCAAAAAATTAATAACGGAATATTAAATATCAATATTTTGCATACTAGTGCATCTTTGGTTATACAGGAAAATGCTGATCCTGATGTTTTGCATGATCTCAAGAATTTCTTTGATAAATTGGTTCCTATGGATAATAAACTCTATAAACACACTATCGAGGGTAAAGATGACATGCCGGCACACATTAAGTCAGCACTTACCAATAATCAGCTTACATTAAGCGTAAAAAACAAACAGTTGATGATTGGTACTTGGCAGGGATTGTATTTATTTGAGCATCGACTAGAACAACACAGCAGAACATTGTCTCATCATCTAGTCGGAAATTAATCCGTTCATGATTGACTATTTTTTTGGTGTAGTTTTATTAAAATTTATGTGAAAATTTAGCAATATTTTAAATTGCAAATTTGACCATAAAAAAATATTAATATAATTATCAATTATTTAATGAAATTTTTAAGTTATAATATTCAGTACGGAAGAGACCAGAAAGGCAAGCATAATCTTTATCGTGTAGCAGAAGCAATCAAAGAAACTGATGTTGCTTGTATTCAAGAGATTGAAAAGTTTTGGCAACGCTCGGGCTTTGTAGATCAAGCACAAATATTGTCTGAATTTTTACCGATATTTTATTCGGTCTATGGACCAGCTCTCGATATGGATGCCAGCCTTAAAAATGAATATGGACAAATTTCAAATCGACGTAGACAATTTGGTAATATGATTTTGTCTAGATATCCAATTATATCTACAAGAAATTTTCCTTTACCAAAACAGGGAACTGGTCCAGATCCAGAGCATTCAATTCAAAGAGCTTTGTTGGAGGCAGTTATAAATATTCCAGGTTTGGGTTATACAAGAGTTTATTCAACACACCTTAGCCACAGAAATCCCAAAAGTCGTTTTCCACAAATACAATTAATGATGAGAAGGATTAATCAAGCTCCTCACGAACAAGGCGCCTGGTCAGGAGAACATACTGATGCAGGTTGGACAGAGGGTGAGAAACCTCCCATGCCTCAGCAGTTCATTTTGATGGGAGATATGAATTTTAAATTAGACAGCAAAGAATATAAGGAAATGGTAGATTCAGAAGATTTTTATGATGCTTGGAAATCGAACGATGAAGATAGAGGCACCAATGTTGATGGTGACAGCATTGATCACTGTTTTGTATCAAAAAATCTTTTACCTAAAATTAAAAGAACCTATATAGATAGAAATATTACTGCATCTGACCATTGGCCATTATGGATGGAAATGAATACTGAAAATAAAAATTAATAATCTAGTTTATTTTTTAGTATCCATAATCTCTTGCAGACCTCTGCGTTCATAATAAATGCTAAAACCACCAATGTAATATATGGAATATTGAGCACCGCACCTATCAATATAATAAATATTATTAAATCTCTCCCAATGCGTATACTGTTACGAGTAGAGGCTATAGAATCATATACATAAGCAGTGTAGCTTAAAATTATTTTTCCACCAACCGCAATAAAACCAATCAAAAATACAGTTAATGTTTTATGAATAAAATATGTGTGAAATGTTAACCCTGTAAATATAAATAAATCACTATAGCGGTCTAGGACCCGATCAAACCATCCACCGAACTTGCTTTCTAAAAGCTTCAGTCTTGCAATCTCACCATCGCAACCATCCAGTATAGAGGATAATTGCGCCAACAAAGCACCCAACAACAGAAAAAAATAACCTTCTATTGAAATTATTAAACCTGAAAAAACAGAGATAAAAAATACAGCAATGGAAATTTGATTAGGTGTTAATGGATAATCTGTTATTTTAGATGTTATCCATTTAGATATTGGTCGATTTATATACTTAGATATAGGACCATCGTTAATTTTTGAACTTGAATTAATTAATAAATAATTTTTTGCGTTGGACAAATCCTCATTTGTATCAATATCGAACCAACTATCTTCTGGAACTTCAATAAAATATAATTTATTCTGTTGAACTAATTCTTGAATAACCTCAGTTAAAGAAAGTTTTTTTCTAACTGATAATTTATTAACATTATTAAATTCATTGGAACTTAATATGAAAAGACCTGTGTCAAAACCATTACTGTCTTTTATAGATTTTCCAATGTCACTTATTTTGTCCTCGACAACTTTAACTTTAGTGGCATCATTAAAATCGTTTGAGGAGGATAAAGTTCTGGATATAATTAAGTAGGATTTATTATTAATTTTATATTTTAAGATAGTTTTATAAAATTCATCATTGAATAGGTGATCTGCCATCAACAAGTAAAATTGTTGATTGTTAATTTTGTCCAAAATGGTTAAAAAACTTGCACCATTACCTTTCTCCCAATCTTTTGCAAACACAACCTCTATATTTATAGAAAGTTTATTTATTAATTTAGCTAAATGATTGTTTATTTCCTCATGATTAAACCCGGTAACAATATATATTTTTTTTATATTTAAATTATTAATTAAATTTTTAATTGATCTTTCAATCAAGCTTACATCAAAAATTTTAATTAATGGTTTTGCAACAAACCCGGCAGTATTTGATATTCTTTCGCCTCTTCCAGCAGCTAAAATAACTGCAGTGTCTACATTTTTATTTTTCATTTTTTTTAAATTTTACATATAGTTTCAACTCTTTTTTTAATCATTTTAAAAGAGTTATATAAAGGTCCGGTCTTCTCTGTTTTCATACCTGATCCTGCACTAGCTAATAATCCTGAATGATAGACGGAATATTTTTTTAATCTAGCATAACTGTAGATTGCAGTATAAGTATCACCACAACCGGTCGAATCAATAATTTTAGTTGGTATGAATGACGGAATATTAATTTTCCCTTCTGATTTAGAATAAATTGTTGAACCAAAAAAGCCCTTAGTTACAATTACTTCAGATAAACCTAAATCAAAGAGGTAATTAATTATTCTATATTTATCTTTAGCATTTTTAATTAAGTGCAATTCTTTGGCATCACATTTTAAAATATTAAAATTTTTCAAGAATTTTTTTATTTTAGTATTTCTTTTTTCAATAATCTTTTTTTTTCTAATACTTCTATTCAATCCTTGAATATCTAAGACTTTTAATCCATTTAGTTTTTTAACTGCTTGATAGAGTTTGACGTCTATGTCGTTTAAAATTAGAGGTCCGAAATGATAAATTTTTGCTTTTACTAGCTTACCACTCACAGGCCTGTTGTTGAAAATTGCTTCTTGAAATCGAAAATTTAATTTATTTTTTCTATAGAAGTTTCTAAATTCTGTTGTGGTGGCATTTACATTGTTAAAAATTGATATTTTTCCATTTCCAAAGTCTGGAGTTAAACTGAAAATATCATTATTATTAAAACTTGTAAGAACGGCTGTTTTTAAACCAAGCAAATGATAAGCATGAGTAGAATAGAATGCTGTTCCTCCAGGTGATTTTACAAACCCCTTCTCTTTTTTTAATGGAAGAAAGTTATAATCTTTAACAATTTGACCTACAACACATACATCAAAAGAATTCATAATCTAACAATCTTAATCTCCATAATAAAATATTTTTTTTATTTCCTCTTCTGGAAAAAATTCAGGTTTTTTACAAGTTGTTCTTATTTCTTTATGAGTTTTAGAAATAGCCGCTTGCATAGTAGAATCGATTATATCCAAAACATGCAAAGATAATTCACCGCTACATCTATGTTTTTTTTTATTTTCGATACAATAAAGCATTTCTGACAAACCAATTCCTCTGTAATTTGCGTTGGTGGGAGATTCATTTAATCGCACACTAGGATTTTTAATATTAATTTTTCCCAATTTCATATTTTCTGTTTGATATTCTTCCCATTTACCTTCTGGTCCTGGATTAGCAGATATAAATACTGATCCTCCAAACATATTAGGATCTGGTACAATAATTGAGCCTTTTGTCCCATAAAGTTCTATGTGATTTCTTTGATGATTAATTACATCAAATGATAAGGTAATTTGAATGATAGCACTATTGTGAAATTGAATTGTTGCCATATAGGTAGTTGGTGATTCAACTTTAATTTTTTTTCCTTTTTTAGGTCCAATTCCAATTTCTCTAAATTCAGAAATTGTTAGTTCTCTTCCCTGAACGTGCTTTGCTGGACCGAGAAGATTTACCAAAGCGGTCAAATAATAAGGTCCCATGTCAAATACTGGACCTCCTCCATCTTTTTGAAACCAGGGTTCTGGATCTGGATGATAAGACTGCACTCCAGGAAAAGCAAAAATGGCGTTACCAAGTTTTATATCTCCTACCAATCCAGAATCAATTAATTGTCGTGATTTTTGGTTTCCAGCTCCTAAAAAAGTATCAGGAGCATTGCCTAAATAAAGATTCTTTTCTTTTGCAAGATTTACCAACTCTTGTCCATTTTCAAATTTTGTAGCCAGAGGTTTTTCACAGTAGGAATGTTTACCTGCGAGCAACGCCTTTTTTGTTACTTCATAGTGTGATTGAGGAGTAGTAAGGTTTAAAACAACTTCAATTTGATTATCAACTAGCAAATCATCAACCGAAACAGATTCAATATTGTAAACATTTGCACAGTTCTTAGCAGCGCTTTCTTTGACATCAGCACATTTTATAATTTTAAAATTATTAAAATATTCATGAGCTCTAAAGTATGTTTCATTTATATGTCCACAACCTATGAGACCAACTTTATAAACTTTGTTCATGTAGAATTTTTATACGCCCTGTCTTTGCTTGGATTTGCCAACACGGTGTTCTTCTAAAGCTTTTTTGTTTTCTTTTGTAGTGGGCAGTTCTAGGGTTGGACTTTCCCAGTAGGCCGATCCTTCTAACCATTGATAGGCATGTGTTTTAATTGAAATAACGTAAGTTTTTTTTGATTTTTTTGCTCTTTCAAAAGCTTTTTCTAAATCAGCAATTGAGTCTACCTCTTCACCAGTAGCACCCAAACTTTCAGCATGTTTTGCAAAATTTACATTAACTAATTTTGTATTTTTTGAACTGTTAAATTGACAATTAAATTCTTTTCCACCTTTAAATAATTGCAGCCTATTAATCACAGCATGTCCACCATTATCACAGACAATAATTATTAATTTGTGGTCAGTTATAACAGAACTGTAAATATCAGAATTTTGTAAAAGATAAGAACCGTCACCTACAAAAGAAATTACCTCTTTATCTGGATTTGCCATCTTTATTCCTAATGCTCCAGAAATTTCATAACCCATGCAACTAAAACCCCATTCAGTTTCATAAGTGTTTAATTCTTTTGGTCTCCAAATTTGTACGCTTTCTCCAACCAGACCTCCTGCAGCAGTAACGGCAATATCATGAGGGCTTGCCTTTCTATAAATTGCACCAACAGTATGTGCGTAACTTGGCAATTTTTGATTTGTTGGACCACTTTCTTTATCGATATATTCATTCCATGCTTTTAATTCAGTCCGAGATTTTTTATACCAGTTATCAGGAGCTTTCCAATTTCCCAATGCTAAAGACAATTCTTTCAGAGAAACTTTTGCATCTCCAATAACCGATTGTGCCAAATGTTTATTTGCATCAAATCTTGCAACGTTAATAGAAACTAATTGGAAGGTTGAATTTTCAAAATTGGCCCAAGATCCTGTTGTGAAATCACCTAATTTTGTTCCTACCGCGATAGCCATGTCAGTTTGTTTGGCTAAATTATTAGCCGCTTTTCCTCCTAATCCTCCTATAGGGCCTACAAAATAAGGATGATCTTTTTTCATTGTTGAATATCCCATTACTGTTTGCGTAACAGGAATATTATGTTTTGTAGCAAAATTACCAAGCTCATCCATAGCATCTGAATAAAAAACTCCACCACCAGATATAATAATTGGGCATTTTGTTCTTTTAATTTTTTCTGCCGCAAGTTTAATTTGGTGATCATCAGGTCTTGGTCTTCTTATTGCATGATTTTTCTCTTTAAAAAATTCTTCAGGATAATCAAAAACTTCTCCCTGTACATCTTGGGACAAGGAAAGACAAACAGGACCACAATCAGCTGGATCTAACATAATTTGAATCGCCTGAGGAAGTGTTTGAAGAATCTGTTCCGGTCTTGTTATTCTGTCGAAATATTTTGTAACAGCTTTAAAAGCATCATTTTGGGTAATTCCTGGATTATTAAAGTGTTCCACTTGTTGTAATACTGGGTCGGGCATTCTATTTGCATATGTATCTCCAGGTAAAAATAATATCGGTAGTCTGTTGCTCATTGCTACGGCAGCTGCTGTAACCATATTTGTTGATCCTGGTCCAACAGAGCTCGTTGCAACGAAAATTTGTTTTCTTCTTTTTGCCCTTGCGTAAGCTATACCTGTTAAGGCCATGTTTTGTTCATGATGACCTCTCCAGGTTGGTAGTTCCTTTTGATTTTCTTGTAGAGCCTGACCAAGACAAGCAACATTTCCATGTCCAAAAATACCAAAGGCTCCAGCAAATAAGGCTTCTTTTTTGCCATCTATTAATATCTTTTGAGATATTAAGTGTTTTACGATTGCATAAGCGCAAGTTAGCTTTATTTTCTTCATCTTTCAGTTATAATTCTAAAAAATTAAAAAAAAATATTCTTTATATCAACATTAAATATTAAAAATGTACAGTAAATTTGGTCAATTCATTGATGGTAAATGGCAGCCTTCAGAAAAAAGAGAAACTTACGAGGTGATTAACCCGGCAACAGAAGAAGTGATAGGAAAGGCATCTAAGGCAACACCAGCAGATGTTGAAAAAGCACTGAAATCTGCTGAAAAAGGTTTTGCAGTTTGGAGGAATACACCTCCCTGGCAAAGATCATATGTAATTAGAAAAATCGCAGATTTAATGAGAAAAAAAAGTGAAGTTTTAGCCAAGTGGCTCACTCTAGAAGTTGGCAAACCCTTGGCAGAAGCACGCGGTGAAATAAGTGGTGCGGCTGATATTTTTGAATGGAACGCTGAAGAAACAAAAAGAATTTACGGACAAACTGTTGAAAGTAGATTTGAAAACACAAGAGTTCATGTTTATTACCAACCCGTCGGTGTTGTTGCTGCGTTAGTGCCGTGGAATTTTCCAATTGTTTTGGCCTCAAGGAAAATTTCAACTGCTCTAGCAGCAGGATGTTCAGTTATTTGTAAACCTGATGTAATTACACCGGGATGTGTGATGGAAATGATGGACATAATTAAAGAAGCTGGCGTTCCGCCTGGAGTTGTAAACTTACTTTCGGGAGATCCAGCAGCAATTTCATCTCAATTAATCTCATCTGATATAGTAAAAAAAGTTTCGATCACTGGATCAACAAGAGTTGGTAAGCTAATTTTAAAACAGGCTGCTGACAAAGTTCAAAGAGTTACTATGGAATTGAGCGGTCATTCACCTTTTATAGTTTTTGATGATGTGGACATTAAAAAGGTTGTCGATATGGCTATTACTGCAAAATTTAGGAATAGTGGCCAAGTCTGCATATCTCCAAGTAGATTTTATATTCATGAAAATAAAAAAGATGCTTTTACAAAATTATTTGTAGAAAAAACTATAAAATTAAAAATTGGCAATGGACTAGATGAGAATGTTCAACTTGGACCAATGACTACAAAAAAAAGATTAAATGAAATTGAAGAACTTGTTGAAAAAACAAAAAAGGAAGGAGCGAAAGTATTATGTGGAGGAAAAAAACCGGCAGATTTTAACAAAGGATATTTTTACGAACCTACAGTCTTCGATAATGTAACAGATGATTTTACAATAATGAAACAGGAACCTTTCGGACCGTTAGTTCCAATAACTACATTTAAAGATTTTGACGAAGTAATAGAAAGATCCAATAAACATGAACTTGGTTTAGCTAGCTACATATATACAAATTCAATGGAGAAAGCACACAAAACTTCCGAGTTAATGGAAACAGGAGTTGTAGCCGTTAACACGCCTGTAGTGGCAGTAGCTGAAGCTCCATTTGGAGGAATTAAACAAACTGGTTATGGTAGAGAAGGTGGTACAATGGGTATTAAAGATTACCTTAATATCAAATATACTCACTTAGGAATTACTAGTTAATTTCTAAATGAGAAAGAATAGATTAAAAAAAATTTTTTCTGACGGACAAACCATTATTAATGGATGGCTGCAAATTCCAAGTTCCTTTTCCGCAGAAGTTATGGCACACCAAGGCTGGGATTCTTTAACTATAGATATGCAGCATGGTGTCATTGATTACCCAAACGCTTTGCAAATGCTCCAGGCAATTTCCACAACAGAAGTTGTCCCTATGGTAAGGGTTAATTGGAATGATCCAGGCCAAATAATGAAAATTTTGGACGCGGGTAGCTACGGAGTCATTTGTCCCATGATAAATAATAGAGAGCAAGCTGAAAAATTTGTTCAAGCTTGTTTGTATCCACCAAAGGGATATAGAAGTTTTGGTCCAATAAGAGGATTATTATACGGCGGACCAGATTACGCTAAGCACGCAGATAACGAAATATTAAAATGGGCAATGATAGAAACTAGTGAGGCATTAAATAATTTGGACAAAATAATGAGTACTCCGGGTTTAGACGGCATTTATATAGGACCAGCAGATTTAAGCCTAGCGGTTGGAACCGACCCCGGTTTTGATAAAGAGAAAAGTTCTCCAACATTTTCTGCAATTGAAAATATATTAAAACATGCAAAGAAAAACAAAATTCTCGCCGGCATACATAACGCTACGCCGGAGTATGCAATGAAAATGATTGAAATGGGTTTTCGAATGGTTACTGTTGGCTCCGATCAAAGATACATATCAGTAGGAGCAAAATCAGTCGTAGAAAAACTCAAAAAAATTAAAAGTAGAGAAGAGTCAAAAGCATATTAGTTTTAGAAGCAATTGATGAAAAAAGTTTTAATAATCGAAAAAATTCATAATTCTGGTATTGAACTTTTGAAAAAAAGGCAAGATTTTACCTATGAAATCGTAGAGAATCTTGAGGTCAATTTTTTAAAAAATAAATTAAAAGATTGTGATGCAGTTTCACTTAGAGTTTTTAAACTCGATAAAGAATTGATTGAATCAGCTGAGAAACTAAAAATAATTTCAAGACATGGCGTTGGCTACGATAATGTTGATCTTAAAACCACTAAGGAAAAAAATATTACCCTTGCCATTACAGCAAAAGCAAATGCCGTCTCAGTTGCAGAACATGTGTTTTTTATGATGTTGAGCATTTCAAGAGGTGTTGGAATGTATGACAAATGTGTAAGAGATGGAAATTTTTCAAAAAGAAATGATTTACAACTAACTAAAGAACTGTGGAATAAAAATATACTTATAGCAGGATTTGGAAGGATTGGTAAAAATCTAATAAAAAAGTGTAAAGGTTTTGACATGAATGTTTTTGTATATGATCCTTATGTAGATGAAGAAACAATCACAAGGTTTGGTGGAAAAAAAATTAACGATTTTTCAAAAAATGTTAGAGATATGGATTATCTTTCATTTCATTTACCATCAACCGATGAAACAAAAAATTTAATAAATCTTAAAGTTTTGAGTTCCATGAAAAAAAGCGCGATATTAATTAATACATCACGAGGCACGGTTATTAATGAATTAGATTTGAATGAAGCACTAAACAAAAATATGATTTTGGGAGCAGGTTTAGATGTTTTTGCGAAAGAGCCTCCGGATTCTAATAATCCACTTTTAAAAAATAAAAAAGTATTTTTAAGTCCTCACACATCAACATTTACAGAAGAATGTACAGAGAGAATGGGAGTAGATACAATACAAAATATAATTGATTTTTTTGATGGAAAATTGGACAAATCAATGATTGTAAAATTATGAATGGAATTTTGTTAAGATTTAAAAATTTTGGTTTACTTGAATTACTGGTGGTACTGTCCACAGTATATGTAATATTTATGTTACTTTGGACTTTATCTAGTAGATCTGGTGTGGAAGAAAAAGTTGAGGCCGTTCGTAATAATCACAAGCAAGTTATTGAATTAATTAATTCTGAAATTAATAATTGTGATAAGGCAGAAGAAAATTCAAATACTAAATGGGGAGATCCTTGTAAAGGTGAATGGATTACTACGAATGTAATTAATTATGTAATAAAAAATTTAAATTTAAAAAATCCGTACTCAATAAATTCACCATCAATCAAATCGACATCCGATCCAAGATTGCAGGCAGAAGGGCAAGCAGGTCAATCAACTGAAATGGGTGTTATCTTTGTTACAGCCTCAAATTTTTTGTCTGAACCAGGTTCAGAATGGTTAGTTGGAACTTGTTTTAAATCGCCCTGTGTTGCGGCAGGAAACAATGAACTAACTTCTATTTACAGATAAGCTTTACCTTATAATATCAACGTTACAAGATAATAAGGTTTCGCTAAGATATTTATATCCTTTTTTTGCATATTCAAAAGGATTTGATTTTTTTGGATCTTGCTCTGCTTCAACTACCAACCAGCCAGAATAATTTTTTTGTTTTAAAATATCAAATAATGACTTGTAGTCTATGCAACCATCTCCCGGAACAGTAAATACTCCTTCTAAGAAAGCTCCTCTAAAACTTAAATCTTGTTTAAGAGAGTTTTCAAGCACATTTTTTCTAATATCTTTACAATGCATATGAATTAATCTTTCACTATAATCACTCAAAATATTTTTTGAGTCTCCTTGAGCAAACAACATATGACCTGTATCCAAAGTTAATTTTACACAATCGTTAGTATTATCCAATAATCTCTCAGTATCTTTTTGGGACTCAATAACAGTTCCCATATGATGATGATAACCAAGAGGCATTCCTTGATCTTCTAAATATTTTCCTAGTTCAGATATTTTTGAGCAATAATTTTTCCATTCGTCATTTTGCATTTGTGGTCTTGTAGATAATTTTCTATTTGAATCACCTTGAATTGAATCTGAAACTTCAGCAAAAACAAAACAAGGAGCTTTACAATCTTTAAATAATTTAAGTTGTTCTTGAATTGCTTGTTTTTCTTCTTCTACTGAATTTTTTCTTAGATTTGCCCCATACCAGCCTGAACATAACTGTAAATTGAATTCATTTAATTTTGGCAGTAATTCTGATGATTTTTTAGGAAATTTACCACCATGCTCTATTCCTATATATCCTGCTTGGCTAGCTTCAGCCATACATTGTTCTAATGATGTATTACCTCCTAGCTCTGTCATATCATCATTGCTCCAAGCTATAGGGGCCACACCTAATTTTACTGACATTTTGTTTTTTTTTGTTAGGATATTAATTGATTAGAAAATATCTTCAAGTAATAAAAAAGAAACAAAATACAAATGATAAATATAGCACTTTTTGGTCTGGGTAGAATTGGCGAAATGCACGCAAAAAATATATTATTAAATAATAGATGTTCACTAAAATATGTTTTTGATATTGATCCAAATTTAACTATAAAAATTGCAAAAAAATTTAAATCTTTTCCAATTAACAAAACAAACATTGCATATAATGATAAAAACATCGATGTGATTTTTATTTCAACCCCTGCCTCATCTCATATCAATTATATAATTGAATCAACAAAACATGGAAAAACTGTTTTTTGTGAAAAACCTTTAGATTTAAATATTGATAAAATCAATAAATGCAAAAAAATAATAAAAAAATATAAACCAAAAATTCAACTTGGTTTTAATAGAAGATATGATCCAGGTCACTACTCGCTAAAAAAATCTATAGAAAATGGTGAAATTGGAAAACTAGAGAAAATTATAATAACCAGCAGAGATCCAGCTCCACCTTCGTTGCCTTATTTAAAAACTTCCGGAGGCATCTTTAAAGATATGATGATACATGATTTTGATTTACTGAGATTTTATTTGATCAAAGACGAAATTAAAGAAATATTTACATCTGCTGTTAATTTACCTGATGCAAAATTTAAAAAAATAAAAGATTATGAACTTGCAATGTGTTTACTAAAGTCAAAGAAAGGTGTTATTTGTGCAATTAATAACTCAAGACATTGCTCTTATGGTTATGATCAAAGAGTAGAGATTTTTGGGAGCAAGGGCATGATGATCTCTGGTAACAAAAGAGATAATAACTCCGAAAAATTTTTAGGATCCAAAACTTCAATTAAGAGACCTTTGTTAAATTTTTTTATAGATAGATATGATGAAGCTTATAAATTACAGTTAAATGATCTGATTAACTATATTGAAAGAAAAAAAACGCCTCGTGCAATATTTGAGGATGGAAGACGAGCAATTATTATTGCAAACGCCGCATACAAATCTTTACATTTAAAAAAATTGATCAAGATCAGTTTCTAAATGAAACTTATAAACCTTGAGTTGTATTATTATTTATTCAACCTTTGACTATTTTGAAATTTTTGTTTCTAATATGCCATATTAATTTAACGTTAAATTAACAATATAAGAGGGAAAATATGAGAAAAATATATTTATCCATATTGGCTATTGTAAGTTGGACAATGATGTCGGTGGCAGCATTTGCTATTGATGTGATCGTTGTTTCACACGGACAAGCTAATGACCCTTTCTGGTCTGTTGCAAAGAACGGAGTAGATTCAGCATGTAAAGATATGAAAATATCTTGCAAGTATACTGCTCCTGGCACTTTCGACATGGTTGAAATGGCTAAGTTAATTGACAATGCTGTATCACAAAAACCAAAAGGCATTGTAATTACACTTCCTGATGCTGCTGCATTAGGTAAGTCAGTAAAAGCAGCTATCGCTGCGGGAATACCAGTAATTTCCATGAACTCTGGTTCAGACGATTTTGCTTCTTTAGGTATAAGTGCGCACGTAGGTCAAACAGAATTTGAAGCTGGAGTTGGTGGCGGACAAAAAATGAAAGCTGCTGGCGGAAAAAAAGCTCTTTGCGTTAACCATGAAGTTGGTAACGTTGCTTTGGACCGTAGATGCGCTGGTTTCAAAAAAGGTTTTGGTGGTCCAGTAGAAATACTTGGAACTTCAAATGATGTAACTGAAATAGAAAAAGCAGTTGCTGCAAAATTAGGTGGTGTTGATACCATCTTAACTTTAGGCGCTGGTCTTTCTGGTGAAGCAGCTCTTAAAGCTTTAGAAGCAGCTGGTAAAGTTGGAAAAATAAGATTAGGTACATTCGACATGTCACCTGATATGCTTAAAGCTGCAGCTGCTGGAAAAGTAGAGTTCTTGATTGATCAACAACAATATCTTCAAGGTTACTTACCAATAGCTATTTTTGCTCAGTATATTAGATGGGGAACAATGCCTGCTGGAGTCGTAATGACTGGCCCAGGTTTCGTAACTCCTGATAATGCTAGCAAAGTAATTAAGTGGGCAGCACAAGGTTATAGATAAAATATAGTATTTAAAGGCCCGCATTTTATTGCGGGCCTTTTTTTTTAATTAAGCTATAATAAAAACGGTGTCTACAAAATCTCAAAGTATTGACAGAAAGTCCCAAGACGAAAGACTTAGAAGAGTTTCCAAATTAAAAAAATTATTAAATAGACCAGAACTTGGAGCGTTGGGTGGATCCATATTAGTCTTCATTTTTTTTGGAATTATTGCTGGCGATAGCGGTATGTTTAGTGCCTACGGTACACTTAACTTTTTAGAAGTATCATCTAACCTTGGAATTATCGCAATAGGAGCGGCCATGTTAATGATAGGAGGAGAATTTGATTTATCAGTAGGATCCATGATTGGCTTTGCGGGAATATGCATAGCAATACCCGCAATTTATTGGGGGTGGCCATTATGGTCTAGCATACTTTTTGCTTTTTCTATGGCTGTTTTAATTGGTTATGCAAATGGAATTTTGGTGGTTAGAACTGGATTACCTTCTTTTATAGTTACTCTAGCTATGCTTTTTATTTTAAGAGGAGCTACTTTGGCATTAACGAGATTAATTACCGGAAGAACACAAGTTCCGGGATTAAGAGTTTTAATCGAAAACGATCCTATAGCATGGATATTTTCAGCTGATGTATTTTCCGGGCTGTTTGTTTGGTTGGGCTCATTAGGATTAATTGCTTTAAGACAAGACGGAACTCCCTTGGCAACCGGAGTTCCAACTTCAGTTATTTGGTGGATTGGCCTTACCATTTTTGCAACTTGGATCTTAATGAAAACAAGATACGGAAATTGGATTTTTGCTTCAGGTGGCGACAAATTAGGAGCGAGGAATGTTGGAGTCCCAGTTGCAAGAGTGAAAATCAGTTTATTTATTGGAACGGCAGTATGCGCAACCATTTATGCATGTGTTCAGGTTCTTGACGCAGGGTCTGCGGATACAATGAGAGGATTTTTAAAAGAACTAGAAGCAATAGTTGCTGCTGTTGTTGGAGGATGTTTATTAACAGGAGGTTATGGATCAGCTATTGGTGCTGCGTTTGGAGCTCTAATTTTTGGAACGGTTTCTATGGGAATTTATTATACTGATGTGGATACTGATTGGTTTAAAGTATTTTTAGGAGCGATGATGTTAATTGCAGTTATTTTTAATAATTTTGTAAGAAGAAGAGTAACGGAAAATAAATAATGAACACAGACACAATTGTAGAATTCAACAATATCAGTAAATTTTTTGGTTCAGTGATTGCTCTAAAAAATGTGACGATGCATGTTAAAAAAGGAGAAATCATGTGTCTCCTCGGCGATAATGGTGCAGGCAAATCTACATTAATAAAAACTTTATCAGGTGTTCACAAACCCAACGAAGGAGAAATTATTGTTGAAGGAAAAAAAACAACATTCGACTCTCCCAGAGATGCTTTGGATTTGGGTATTGCAACAGTTTATCAGGATCTTGCTCTAGTTTCATTAATGAGCGTTACTAGAAATTTTTTTATGGGAAGAGAACCAATGAAGGGTTTTGGTCTTTTTAAAGTTTTTGATATTGAGAAAGCAAATGCTGTTGCTGCAGAAAGAATGGGTCAAATTGGAATTGATGTCAGAGATCCATCTCAAGCGGTTGGAACTATGTCAGGTGGTGAAAGGCAATGTTTGGCAATATCAAGGGCAATTTATTTTGGGGCAAAAGTTTTAATTCTCGATGAACCAACCTCTGCATTAGGAGTACATCAAGCTTCAGTGGTACTTAAATACATAGTAAAAGCAGCTTCAGAAGGCTTGGGTGTAATTTTAATTACACATAATGTTCATCATGCATATCCCGTTGGGGATCGCTTTACAATTTTAAATAGAGGAAAAAGTATGGGAACTTACCCTAAAAAAGATCTATCTCGTGAAAAATTATTGAGCATGATGGCAGGAGGAGAGGAGCTAGATAAGTTAGAGGTCGAATTAAAAGAAATGGATAGAATTTCAAAATTTAATAATTGATAAATGCAAATAGGTATAGATTTAGGGGCAACTAAAATTGAATCTGTTGTTTTGGGTGATAATGGAGAAGAGTTACATCGCGAAAGAGAAGAATCACCACATGATTATCAAGAAACTTTAAATTCGGTCAATCTGATTGTCAAAAAAATAGAAAAAAAATTTGGCAAGGAATTTAATGTTGGTGTTTGCCATCCAGGATCATCTTCTACAGAAGATGGTTTTATCAAAAATGCCCACAACTCACCCTGGCTCAACGACAAAAGTTTCAATCTAGATATTTCAAAAAAATTAAATAAAAATGTTTTGTGTGAAAATGATGCTAATTGTTTTGCTCTTTCCGAAGCAGTTGATGGTTCAGCCCAGCATTATAAAATAGTTTTTGGTATAATATTAGGATCAGGCTGTGGCGGGGGACTGATTATTAATAAAAAAATAGTAGTAGGCTCAAACAATATGGCAGGAGAGTGGGGGCATAATTTTTTACCTTTTCTTGGAACATTGGAAGACGAAAAGATCAATTCGTACGATAAATATAAAACAAGTATTGAAAATTACCTATCGGGGTCAGGTTTAGAAAGATTATTCTTCGAAACATATAATGCTAAAATTTCAGCAAAAGAAATATTTAATAATGCAATTAACAAGAAGGATAAAAAATATATAGAATTTATTGAAAGATTTAAAAATAGGTTATCAAGGAGTTTAGCTTTATTAATTAATACAGTTGATCCGGACGCTATAGTTTTTGGAGGAGGTGTTTCTAACGAAATTGTATTTTTAGATGAGATAAAAAAACGCACAGAAAAATGGTTAAATGAAAAAGAAATAAATACAGTTTTTCTTAAACCAAAGTATGGAGATGCCAGCGGCGTAAGAGGAGCTGCTTGGTTAGGCAGAAAACTGATATACTAAATAATTAACAAAGATGAAATTGCTAAGATATGGAAATAAAGGTAGGGAAAAACCAGCTGCATTGGATAAAGATGGAAAAATTAGAGATCTTTCTTTTCATATAGAAGATTTTAATTCTGAAAATCTTAACTTTGAAACTTTAGCAAAATTACAAAAAATAGATCTCAAATCTTTACCCGAAGTTTCAAACACATCTAGAATTGGTCCATGCATTAGTAAACCAGGAAAGTTTATTGGTATTGGTCTGAATTATTCCGATCATGCAGCGGAAACTGGAGCTAAACCACCATCAGAACCAATTGTTTTTACAAAAACAACCAATTGCGTTATTGGACCAAATGATGATGTTCTTATTCCTAACAACTCAAAGAAAACAGATTGGGAAGTAGAAATAGCCTTTGTGATTGGTAAAGAGACAAAATATATCAGAGAAGAAGATGCTCCCAGTCACATTTTTGGTTATTGTATAGTAAACGATATTAGTGAACGAGAATGGCAAATAGAGAAAATGGGACAATGGGTAAAAGGTAAATCTGCAGATACCTTTGGACCAATAGGCCCTTATCTTGTAACAAAAGATGAGATTCCTGATGTTCAAAAATTAAATCTAAGTCTTGATTTAAATAATCAAAGAATGCAAACGGGCAACACAAGCAAAATGATATTTGGTATAAATTTTATTCTATCTTATCTAAGCAATTTTATGTCTTTACAACCAGGAGATATTGTTACAACCGGAACGCCTCCAGGTGTAGGTTTGGGCAAGAAACCACCATTTTATCTAAAACCAGGTGATGAAATGCGATTAACCATAGATTATTTGGGACACCAACATCAAAGAGTTAAGTAAAATTGTTAATAAAAAATTCAAAACTAGAATGTATTTGGAAAGACAAGTTATTGTTGGGAGAGGGAACATTGTGGGTGCCAAAGTTAAACTCGATATTTTTTGTAGACATAAAAAAGAAAAAAATATTAATTTTAAACAATAAAACAAATAAGAAAAAAATCATAAAAGTAAATAAAGAAATAGGGTTTATTTCCCATGTTAAGAAAAACATTTTCATACTTGGATTAAAATCTGAACTTAGAATTGTGAATTTTCAAAATATGAAAACCATTTCTTCAATCATAATTGAATTAAAAAAACCCTATAATAGAATAAATGATGGAAAAGTCGATCCGGCAGGACGTTTATGGTTTGGAACAATGGACAATTTAGAAAAAAAAAGGACAGGGTCATTATATTGTTTAGATGGTCGTTTGAAATTACACAGAGTTGATAGCAATTACTTCATAACAAACGGACCAGCTTTTTTGAATAAGAATAATTTTTACTACACAGATAGCAGAAAAAGAACAATTTATAAAATTAAAATAAATGACAAATTAAAGATTCAAAAAAAAATTATATTTTTAAAATTTAATGAAAAAGATGGTTCTCCAGATGGAATGACCACCGACGCAAAAAATAATTTGTGGGTTTGTCATTATCGTGGAGCATGCATATCTGTTTATGATTTAAAAGGTAACAAAATTCACAAAATAAATATTCCAGCTAAGAATGTCACAAATTGTACTTTCGGAGGTTCTGAAAATAATGAAATTTTCATTTCAACTGCGCGAAAGGGAATGAATCTAAAAGAAATAACAAAATATCCCTTATCAGGCAGTTTATTTAAAACTAAGATAAATTTGAAAGGGAAAAAGGCAACAGCTTTTAAGACAGTCGTTTAACCATTTAACAATCAAGAGTATTTGACTTTTCCCAATCGGTTATCGGATCTTTTTTTGAAAAATTTTCTTTTGAATTAAAATCTTTTAGTTCTTGTTCTTTTAATTTCAAATAACTATTAATATTTTTTTCTCCAAAGGAATTTATCAGAACATCGTTTTTACCCAAATGTTCCAGTGCACTTTCTAAATCTGGTGGAAGTTTTTTTATATTTGGGTAATTATCACCATCAGTATACATATTTATGAACAAAGGTTGGCCCGGGTCACGCTTGTTATTAATACCATCAATTCCAGCAGCGATTATCCCTGCCTGAAGTAAATATGGATTGGCAGAACCATCCATTAATCTTAGCTCGAACCTTCCTGGGTCAGGCACTCTTATCATGTGGGTTCTATTGTTTCCTGTATATGATATTTTACTTGGTGACCACGTAGCCCCGGATGCAGTAACGGGAGCATCAATTCTTCGATAACTATTAATTGAAGGATTAAAAAATGCACTTAAAGCTTCAGCAGAATTTAAGATTCCTCCCAAAAAATTATAAGCTAGCTTTGATAGACCTAGTTTATCTCCTCTGTCTAAGAACAAATTATTTTTTCCACTCCATAATGATATATGCGCGTGGCATCCATTTCCGGTTAAATTTTCGAAAGGTTTTGGCATAAAAGTTGCTCTCAAGCCATGTTTTTCGGCTATAGATTTAACCATAAATTTAAAAAAAACATGACGATCAGCAGTACCCAGGCTATCGGTATAATTCCAATTCATTTCAAATTGCCCGTTAGCATCTTCGTGATCGTTTTGATATGGATCCCAACCTAAAGTAATCATGGAGTTGCAAATTTCTTTTATCAAATCATACTGACGCATAAGAGCTGACTGGTCATAACAAGGTTTAGATTGAATATCCTTGCTGTCGGCAATAGCGGTGCCCTCAGGATTAATTAAAAAATATTCACACTCAACTCCTGACTTTAAAGTCATATTATTTTTGGCCAGTTGTGAAATTTGTTTTTTCAACATGACTCGAGGAGAAGCCTCTACGGGCTTGCCATTCATCCATAAATCAGAAGCCAACCAACCAACTTCTTTTTTCCACGGAAGTTGAACTAAACTATCAGGATCTGGAATAGCAAACATGTCAGCATCAGCAGGTGTCATATCCAACCAAGTTGCAAAACCGGCAAAACCAGCTCCATTTTTTTGCATTTCTTTTATGGCTTGAGACGGAACTAATTTTGATCTTAAGACCCCAAATAGATCAACAAAACTAATTAAAAAATAATTTATTTTTTTTTGTTTTGCTATTTTTGATAGATCCTTTGGCATAAAAAAAATTATTTAAAAAATTAAATCTTTATAAAGTATCAATAAAAAACCAATAATAATAATAATTGCCAAATAAAGTCCATACTTAGCACTTGGCCAAGCAATTCGACTCATTCGATGTGGTATTTCTGGTTTTTTTTGATCTTCATCGGACATAATAATTGTTGAAACGTACCATAAAAAAAGGGCGCTGACAAAAGCAGCGCCCTAATTTTTCATTTTTTTAAATTACCAATCAGGTATATTTTTTTTATAGTCGTTTGGACCATGTTTTTTTCTACCTAACTTTGCTTGCTCTTCGGTTTCTCCTGTGCCTGTAGAAATATGCCACCAGATCCAGAAGACGATAGCAATTGTCAACCAAAGCCATTCGGTTCCAACGTAAGGATAGACTTGACCTGCCACTTCACTCGCGGACAGATGATCAATCCAATTTGTTACTGTAGCCATATGTTTCTCCTTTACCTACTTGATGAAGCAACTGTTTTTTCATCTTTACTAGCTGCCTCCATTATGTTGTAGTCTAGACCAGCTAACTCAACATCACGTGGTATACGTAATTTACCTGCGCCATGAAGTATTTTAGCAAGTATCCAGCCTGGTAAGAAACCAAGAACTCCGAACATAATAATTGCTCCGATAATCATTCCAAGAGGATTGATTGGTGCATAATCTGTACCAACCCACATTGATCCTACACCGTATCCAGATGAAGGATATCCCCATAAAACAAAACCGCAAATTACAAGTCCGACAACTCCCGCATAACCATGTACGGCAACTGCACCAACTGCATCGTCGATTTTATATTTTCGTTCAACCCAGTAATGTAATTTATATGCACATACTGTACCAATAGCTGCAATAATCAGCGATTGTAGTGGGTGATATAAATCGTTACCAGCCGAAGCTGCAATGATACCAGCTAGTCCTCCTGAGTAAGTCCAGAATGGATCGCCTTTAGATATCCAGTACCCCGCTAACAATCCTCCAGCTAAAGATAGCAAGAAGTTCATTGTAATACCGCTTAGTGTTGTTGGTGTTACATAGATGTTAGTCGCTGTAAAGTATGTTACGCCTTCCATTCCATATTCAGGTCCCAAGTCAAATATTGGAATATTACACGCTGCATAGAATCCCCAGAAGCCTGTATAAATTAAAAACAGTCCTATACAAACTAGCCAAGGGTTTCTTGGTCCAATATTTCTCGGTTCTCCACTAGATGAAAACTTTCCAATTCGTGGACCCAATACAGCAAGCACACCTAAAGCAAACCCACCGCAAATTGCGTGAATTACGCCAGAAGCATACGCGTCATGATAACCAAGAATTTTAAGCATCCAACCATCGAAATGCCAGCCCCAAGCAGCGTCAATTGACCAAAATACAGAACCAATTGCGATGGCCAATATACCAAATGCAAACGTTGTGATTCTCTCGATGACTGCTCCTGAAACGATAGAAGCTGCTGTCCAAGAAAATAGTAAGAACGCAGCCCAGAACACTCCCATGATATGGTCGCCAAGGTTAATCGCCATCAAAGGATTTGTTGCATTCGCAAGATCATTTGCGCCAAATCCTCCACCCAAAATTAGATTTGAATTTTCAGTCATTATAGATGGTGCGAGACCCGGTCCAGTTGGGAATGCCCAATATATCCACCAACCAAAAAAGAACCATGTAATTGTGACTAACGGGATTAACATAGTATTCTTCATCAACGTATGTTGATGATGTTTATAACGGGATGCTCCAACTTCATACATACAGAATCCCACGTGAATCAAAAACATGAGTACTACTGTCATCCAGTAGTAAAATTCTGTGAATATGGTCGTTAGAGCAGTTAACTCATTATCCATATTTACCTCCCTTAAAATAATTGAGGATTATTCTATGCGGTGTAGCGAGTTGTACAACGATCTAGAAATGTTATTTATTAGGGTTTATTGAATATTACACAACCATCGAGTGTATATATTAAACTTTTTTATATGCTTTTTTAAGATCGACTAAAGGATGATTTGGAGACATTTGAAACTTAACTAATAATTCCCGAGCGATCATATCTCTGTCTTGTTGGTTGTCTGGTAATTTAATTTTTTTCGGAATAGTAACCCAACCATTTGCATTTCTATCAAAGACAGCGGGTCGATTTTCTTCATAACCCATATGAATATCTTCTAACCAATTTAGATCGTCCCAACCCATACACTCTATGTATTTTTTTAGAAAAGGAGTTATTTTTTTGTAATCTGGTACCAAATTTACATCATATCGGTACCCAATGTGTTGTCCGATCATTTTTTCTCTAGCGCTTTCTTTTTCTTTTGCTCTAGAACTTTTTTTTATT
Organism: uncultured Pelagibacteraceae bacterium; assembly: GCA_913050185.1. Classification (GTDB taxonomy): domain Bacteria; phylum Pseudomonadota; class Alphaproteobacteria; order Pelagibacterales; family Pelagibacteraceae; genus AG-414-E02. Next base: position 9,137 of record CAJXBA010000011.1, on the reverse strand, counting down.
TTTATCTTTTTTTTCTTTGCCATAAATTATTTATATTTTGTGGAAATTATCAACACCGACAGTATAATTTGTTCCGCTTAAAGGAACTTTTGCTAAGGCGGATGATTCCATTGTCAATGCTGCCAAATCTTCAGGTTCTAAAGAGTGAACATTTGTTTTTCCGCACGCACGTGCTAACAATTGCAATTCTAAAGCCATCGAATGGAGATAGTTGTAAACTCTTAGTGCCGCATCATCCGGATTTAATCTTTTTCTCAATTTTGGATCCTGTGTAGCAACGCCAACTGGGCAACGTCCCGTATGACAATGATAACAATAACCAGCTTTGACTCCCATTTCCTTTTCAAAATTGGATTCTGGAATTTCTTTATTACAATTTAATGCAATCATTGATCCCGTTCCGATTGCAATTGCGTCAGCACCTAGGGCTAAACATTTTGCAAGATCAGCTCCATCTCTTACTCCACCTGCATAAATTAATGTTACTTTTCCCGTTTGACCTATATCATCTAACGCTCTTCTCGCTTCACGAATTGCAGCGATACCAGGAATTCCTGTATTTGCAGCTGCTATGTGTGGGCCAGCTCCTGTGGATCCTTCCATTCCATCTAAATATATTGAATCAGGATCACATTTTGCAGCCATACGCACATCATCATAAACTTTTGCCGCGCCTAATTTTAATTGTATAGGCACTTGGTTATTTGTGAGTTCTCTTAACTCTTGAACCTTTAAAGCAAGATCATCAGGGCCTAACCAATCCGGATGTCTTGCCGGTGAACGTTGATCTATTCCTGATGGCAAAGAACGCATTTCTGCAACCTGATCTGTAACCTTTTGTCCCATCAAGTGTCCGCCCATACCAACCTTTTGGCCTTGTCCAATAAATACTTCTATACCATCAGCTAATTGAGCGTGATGTGGATTAAATCCATAACGTGATTGAATGCATTGATAAAACCATTTTTCAGAGTAACGCCTTTCATCAGGTATCATTCCACCTTCGCCTGAACACGTTGCGCTTCCAGCCATAGTGGCTCCTCTAGCTAAAGCTGTTTTGGCTTCATAAGAGAGCGCACCAAAACTCATGCCAGTAATATAAACAGGTATATCTAGTTCAATTGGATTTTTACATCTCGGTCCGATGATTGTCTTTGTTTCACATTTTTCTCTATAACCTTCAATTACAAAACGAGTAAGTGTTCCTGGTAAAAATACTAAATCATCGAAGGTTGGAATTTTTTTCATTAAGGCCATGCCACGCATTCGGTATCGGCCTAGTTGAGATTTTATATGAATATCGTCTATAACTTCTGGTGTAAAAATTGTGTTTTTTCCTAATAAACTCTTATTTCTTTCATCAGAATTTACTTTATTTTTTTTTACCATAAGTTAAATAGCCCCTTTTTTTTCCGTAGGCTCTAATTGGTCATAATTCCAAAGTTTTTTACCCGCTACAATTTTTGTTATTTTTGAAACATTAATATTAGATCCAATTTCAGCAACTTTAAGTTTTCGTTTTAACCAATCGACATCTTGAGATGTAAGTTTAGATTTAATTGCATCGCTACCTAGAGATTTTATTTTTCCACCAACAAATATTGTGCCATCGTACATTGAGTCACCTAAATTAATTCCTGTATTTCCTAAAATGATAATCCTTCCTCTTTGCATCATAAAACCTGTAAATGCACCAGCATCACCTCCAACTATGATTGTCCCGCCTTTCATATCAATGCCTGTCCTTGCCCCGACGCTTCCTTTACAAATCAAATCTCCTCCCCGGATAGCAGCTCCAAAACATGAACCAGCATTTTTCTCAATTACTACTTTTCCAGCCATCATATTTTCCGCACAAGACCAACCAACTCTTCCAGTAATTCTTACTACTGGACCATCAATAGAACCAACACCAAAATAACCAAGAGATCCCTCAAAAATTAAATTTAATTTATTTAATATGCCTACTCCTAAGCTATGTTTTCCTTGAGGATTTTTTACAACTACAGTTCCATAGCCGTCCTTCATCAAAGAATTAATTTTATCGTTAAGTTCCTTACATGTTAAATCTTTTGCATCAACTTCAGTTCTTTTATTAAAGTCAACGTTATGGGAACCATAATAAAAAAAATTTTCGGCCTCTTCCGGATTAAAAAAAACTTGTTGTGTTCGACCCCTCAGGACTTCTTTATGAAGTCCCATTGACTTGGCCTTCGAATCTTTGACCTGTTTTAGATTTGCCATACTTTAACTTCCCCATCATAAGGATCGTGAGTATCTATCTCTTGAGGCAATAGTGTTCTGATTGCTATTTCTTCTGATCCCATAGCAACTAAGTCATCTGATTCATATAGAACCATTGGTTTTGCCGCCATTGTATCTTTTGCCATACCTAGAGAATCTTTTGTGGCAACTAAATATGTAAAAACTCCATCTAATTCCTTAAGCGAGTCTTGCATCCCATCTTTTAATGATGCCCCGCTTCTCATTTTTGAAGCTATATAAACCGCAATAAGTTCTGAGTCACATTCAGACATAAAACGCATTCCTTTATTTTCAAGTGCTCTTCTATTATTCCAGTAATTTGTTAATTGTCCGTTGTGTACTACTGATACGTCGCTGAAAGGATAACCCCAAAAAGGATGAGCTGAACGTATATCAACACCTGTTTCCGTAGCCATCCTTGAATGTCCGATAGCATGAGTGCCTTTTATTTTATCTAAACCATATTGCTTTGAAACTGTGTTAGCATCCCCAATATCCTTTACTAACTCTAAACTTTTTCCAAGAGATAGTATTTCTGTCATTTTTACGCTTTCAACTTTTTTTGAAAATTCCATAAGATCTTTGTCATACTTAACGATATATCTGAACGAATAGGGTGTTAGTTGTTCATCTTTTAATATATCAGCACCAAGATCTCTTATGTGTTTATCTACTTGTTTTTTTCTTGAATCGTAAACGGATTTGTCTTCATTAACAGCCGAACTTCCTTCTTTGACATTTTCACCAACTTTAAAACGCATGATATAATTGTCTCTATTACCTTCACCATACAATGCGTAACCTGTTGAATCAGGCCCTCTATGCTTAAGGGCTTGCAACATGTCTTGGAGCTCTTTTCCGATATTTACAGTTTTTCCTTTGTGAATTAATCCTGCTATTCCACACATATAAATTATAATCCTTTCTATGGTAAGCAATCCAAATAAGTATCAATATCCCATTGAGTTGTAGCTCCCAGGAATTTTTCCCATTCGTCTCTCTTATACCAATGAAAAACTTTATACATTTCATCAGGAAGAGCAGATTTAATAACCTCATCTTCCGATAAACGGTCCAATGCTTCACCAAGACTTAATGGAAGTTTTTTAACTTCTTTACCTGCTTTTTGTGCTTCATAAATATTTCTAGATTCAGGTTTTCCCGGATCTAAATTATTTGATATTCCATCATCAAAGGCTTTAAGCAAAGCAGCTCCCATTAAATAGGGATTGTGCATAGAGTCTACTGAACGATATTCAAATCTTCCTGGAGCAGACACTCGAAGTCCACAAGTTCTATTTTGATATCCCCAGTCAGCGTATACTGGTGCCCAAAAACCTTGATCCCATAAACGTCTATACGAATTTACTGTAGATGAACCAATAGCTGTCAGAGCAGGTAAATGTTTCATTACTCCTCCAATTGCTTTTAATCCAATTTTACCAGGTAGTTGCCTATCTTTTGTATCCGGCATAAAAGTATTTTCTCCACCAGACAAATACGTAAAATTTCCTTCATGACCAGCCAATTTCTTAAAACCTAATTTGTTTACTTTGGTAGATCCGCCTTTCCAAAGAGACATATTGGTGTGACAACCGCTTGCTGATACACCCATAAATGGTTTCGTCATAAAACATGCAATTAAATTGTGTTCTCTAGCTACCTGTGCACAAATTTGTCTATAGGTAGATAGTCTATCGGCGTTTCTCATTACATCGTCGAATGTCCAGTTTAATTCCAATTGGCCTGGAGCATCTTCGTGATCTCCTTGAATCATATCCAAGCCCATTGCTGTAGAATATTCAATAACTTTCATAAAGACAGGTCTTAAAGATTCGAATTGATCTATGTGATAACAGAAAGGTTTTGAAAAACCTTTTCCAGTTGGTGTTCCATCATCATTTCTGGTTAGCCACATCATCTCGGGTTCGGTTCCAATTCTTAAATGCAAACCTTTGTATTTTTTTTGAAATTCTTCGTGTATGATTCTTAAATTACCTCGACAATCAGAAGTTAAATGACCAGCTGGATTATTTCTTTCTTCTCTGTTCCTGAAACAAGTGCAATAAACTCTTCCAACTCTTTTATCCCATGGTATTTGTGCAAAAGTTTCTGGATCTGGAATTCCTACTAATTCATGCGCTTCCGGACCATAACCAATATAATTTTTGTGACGGTCAACAAATAAATTAGCAGTAGATCCATAAACTAACTGAAATCCTTTTTCCGCGGTCCGTTCCCAATGTGCCGCAGGAATTCCTTTGCCAACTATACGTCCTGTAACGGATATGAATTGAAAATAAATATATGTAATTCCTAATTCGTTTATCTTTTCTCTTACTTCTTTCACTAATTTTGCACGTCCGGGTCTATTAACGTGTTTTTCTAGATCTGTCATATAACCAATCCCCCAAAAGATTAATATATTGAACTTATTATTAGCAAATATGTTAGCTGAAAAACAAATACTCGTCTAGATTTAGCTCCAAGGAAATGGACTATTAGATACAGGGTGTAATTCACCTCTCGCGTATCGATTGAATCTAAATGGTTTAAGCAGAGAACTTTCTTTACCTAAAATTTCGTTTGAAACAAGATCTCCAACTCCAATCATTTTATAACCATGGTTGGAGTCTGCAATAATATAAACATTTTCGCAAAATCGATCAAAAATAGGAAATGAATCTGGAGTGAAACACCCTATTCCACCTGAAGGACCTTTTTTGTAAACTTTAATTTTTCCCTTAAATCTTTTTTGGCAATGCGCCAAAGCTGAACACCACATATGTGCAAATTCATCACCCGTTTGATAATCTTGAGAATCTGCCCCGTAAGGGTCCACCTTTACATCGTCCGCGGGTTTGTTTATTTTATAAGGCATAGTTCCTCCTTGAACTCCGTTGAAATTAAAATCTGGTTTGTAATAGATGCCCCACATTTTGTCTGTTATTAAAGAACCGTCAACATCTGAAAATAAATGCGCATCACTGTCCACATGAATGACCGGAGGCATTTTACCATCATCTGTTTTTTGAAAACTAGGATCAACGCCAAGGACACCTTCTGTTAACATCCAATATATCCACATTGGGTAATCTTTGTGTGTTTTACCTTTTTCATCTTTGATTAAAATTTTTTTTGGCAGTTCAAGTTTGTCCCATAAACCTTTAATCCATGGGCCAACTCCCAAAATAACTTGTTCACAGTCGATAGTACCCTTTGAAGTTACTACACCGGTTACCGATTTGCTGTTACTACCCCTCTTAAATCCTGTAACTTTTGTGCCTGTTAAAATTCTTACACCAAAACTTTCTGCTTTATTAGCTAATCCATAAATAGAAGCGGTATTATTTGCATATCCACCTCTTTTTTCATGCAAAACAGAAGTTATTCCTTTAGCCTGCCAATCATGAAATATATTTTTCATATATTTCATAGAATCTTCTTTTCCTTCAATAAATTCAGATTCATAACCAATAACTTTTTGTTGTTCATAGATACTCGAAACATTTTTTCTCATGCTTTCGGGACTTATTTGCATGTAACCAACAGGATGATAGCTAAAATTTTTTGGATCACTTTCCCAAACTTTTATGCTGTGCATCAAGAGCTCTCTCATAGCAGATTGGAAGTAATTATTTCGTACTACTCCGCAAGCGATACCACTTGCGCCTGAAGCAATTCCTCCCTTGTCGATAACTACAATATTGTTGTTAGCAGCGTTTCCATTCTTTTTCTTAAGTTTTTTAGCTAAATGCCAAGCGGTACTTAAACCATGAATTCCAGCTCCGATAACAACAAATCTTGCTTTTTTTGGGAATGCCATATTATGATTTTACTCTTAATTTTTCTGGATCATAAAAAGGAAATTTAACGACTTTTGCTCCAATTCTCTTTTGGTGTCCATCAATCTTACCCACTTCAACTTCTGTTCCTACACTAGAATATTTAATATCCATTCTACAAAGAGCAATGTTTTTGTTTAGTTTAGGGGATATCATTCCACTAGTTATTGTACCAACCGCAGCTCTTCCTACGTGTACACCATCTCCATTAACCGCTTGTTCCTTGCCGATTAATTCTAAACCGACAAGTTTTTTTTGTGGAGATGTTTTTCTTTTTATTAATGCATCTTTTCCAACAAAATCATCTTCTTTAGTTTTTAGCGCGACAGAAAAACCAATACCTGCTTCAAATGGATCAGTTTGATCACTAAACTCAAAACCACCAAAAATTAATCCAGCTTCAATTCTTACCATATCTAAACCTTCAAGACCCATTGGAGCTATACCAAGATCTCTTCCATACTCCCAAACTTTATCCCAAACTTGAGGAGCATCTTTTGGATGACACCATATTTCAAATCCTAGTTCTCCAGTATATCCTGTTCTAGACACCATTATTGGAGTTCCTAAATGATCACCAATTCTTCCAATAGCAAATCTAAACCATTGAAGTTCATTTATTGTTGGCTGAATAGGTGGAGTCCAGACAAATTTTTCAAGAATTTTTCTACTATTTGGTCCTTGAACAGAAATATTATGAATTTGATTTGTAGAAGATTTTACCCAAGCCTTGTAATTTTTTTTCTTCGCTAATTCTCTAAGCCAAGCACCTCCATATTCCTGACCCCCAATCCATCTAAATGTTTCTTTCCCGAGGCGATAAATTGTTCCATCATCTACCATACCTCCATGTTCGTAACACATGGCTGAATAACTAACTTGTCCTATTGAAAGTTTTTTTACATTTCGTGTGAGTGCATATTGCATTAAGCTTTCGGAATCGGGCCCAAGTATTTCAAATTTTCTTAAGGGAGATAAATCAATAGCAATAGCTTTTTCTCTACATGCGGTGTATTCTTTAATAGTTCCATAATTTGTATAATTATTTGCTAACCAATAACCATTATAGTCAATAAAATTTCTAGTAAGTTTGGAGGTTCTTATGTGAAATCCCGTTTCTTGAGTCAATTTTGGTTCTGAATCTGTTTTCATTCTGAAAGCTACTGCTTTTGAAAATTTTTTTTTCTTATCATAAACTCTAACAAAAATATCAGTTGGATCCCAGCCATTACAATCATCAATATCACTTGGGCATGCAGTGGTTCCACAAGTTAAGTCTTTTAAAGCTCGAAACAATACATAATCTCCTGGCCTAGCCCAAGACTCGCCACCAATTACAGCATTTTGCGTATTAGCAACGGTATTAAAGAAAAGATTTATAGCGGGCCAGCCTTTTCTTTTTTCTATTCCATATTTTTCCATTACGTTGCTTAAATTATCTGAACAGTTAGGGTGGCCAAAATATCCTGCATCTTCATAATATTTTGCAGTACACGCAAGATTAAATGTATCATGCCTTCCAACTGTATCTCTTACTACCTCAATCATTGGATCGTGATCTATATTAAAAAATTTTGAAAACAAACCAGGACCTGGATAGAGAGCTCCCATAAAAGTTCTTGTTGTTGTCGGATCTAATCCTCTTTCTATTCCTTTTTCCAATTTAGCTGTATCAAAAGCTAAAAAGTCTGAACATTGTCTTCCAAACAAATTTATAACTTGAATGTAATCTCCTTTTTTAACTTGGTATTCAGAAGCTGTTCTACGCTCAACAAATATTTCATTAAGCGGATCTACAAGAGGTTCAGGAATATTTGGTTTATCTTTATATTTATCTGGTTTTGAACGCTTAATCATTAAAAGCAAATCTGTCGGAGGATTTAGTTCGTCTATTTTTATAGCATTACCTGGAGCAGAAAATATACAAGTACATTTATCTTTAGAAACTAAATTTACTTTTTCTCCAGCTTCAGAATCTTCGCTAAATAAAATTGATGCTTTTGCTTTTCCAACGTCTAAATTTCTTTTCTTCAATACGCTTGCAGCCTGAAAAGCGCTTTCATTTTTATCAGATAAAATTTTCTTTATGTTTTTTGGATCGTCTTTTTCTTTGAGTCCTAATAAACTACAGTCAGGTTTTCCGTCTTTATTAAAAACAATTATTTCGCATTTTTGTTTTCCTTCGGTATCGATTATTTCAATTTTATCGTCAGGATCTAAAGAGATTACAGAAAGACCACCACCTTTAACCAAATATCTTTCAACCCCCGGTAGTAACGATCTAAGACCAGGATCTCTAATATCCATGCTGGTTAAATTTTTATCCATATAAATAGATCGATAATATATTATATAGTGATCATTTTTGATGCAATGTACATTGACTCACGAAATGTGACGCCATAGAATTTAATTAATTAATGTTAGCATTAGTTAATGTTTAAAACGGGGGAAACATGATTAAAACAATAAAAGGGTTGATTGTTGCAGTAATCATTTCGGCATTCGGTTTTGCCGCTTATGCAGCTGACAGCAAAAAGCCAACTAGAATTCCAATTCACAATTGGTCAAGCCAAGTGGTAATGGCCTATGTGATCGGTGGAATTTTGGAAGACATGGGTGGCAGTGCAGAATATGTCCCAGCAGACTCTCAAAAGGTATACGAATCAATTCGTATCGGTGATGTCGATATATCACACGAAGTTTGGCAATCTGCTTTTGGTAAATCATTTGATGCAGCACGTGATGCAGGTGGTTTGCTTGATTGGGGCGACCATGTAGCTAGATCTTTGGAAGATATGGGTTATCCAAACTGGGTAGCTGAAAAAGGTTTATGTCCAGGTTTACCAGATTGGGAAGCTTTGAAGGCTGAAGCGTGCTGGAAAAATTTCGTAACTCCAGACTCTGGTGGAAAAGGTCGTTGGTTAGAAGGGCCACAAACGTGGCACCAAGATTTAATGCCTCAGCGTTTAGAAGCTTTAGGACTTAGCGATAATTGGATGGTTAAATTTGCTGGTGGTGCTGATG
>CAJXBA010000010.1 GCA_913050185.1 uncultured Pelagibacteraceae bacterium | reverse complement strand
GAAGAAAATAAATCTCTAGCAATAGGATTTCGTGTTTTTTTTTTCAGATGTAATACCCTTTATTGTTATTCTTGATAAAATTATTGTCATCAAATTTCTCTAATATTTTTTTTCGAAGTCTATAAATATGTGTTTCAACAGTATGTGTATCGCTTTCTGGAGAATATTTCCAAATATTATTTAAGATAAAACTTCTACTTAGAGGTTTATCAATTTGGCTAAACAAAATAAGACAATCAATTTCTTTTTCTGTAAGTTGAAGTTTTAAATTATTTTTTTCAATTTTTTTTTCATTTTTATTTAATGTATAACCACATAAATGAATTAAGGAACTCTTTTTAAATTTATATCTTGCTAAAAGTGAAATAATTTTTTTTTCCAAATCTAGTATGCTAAAAGGTATGGCTGATTGCTCTACAAATTCATGCGGTAATTTGTTTTGTGTTATTGGAAGCTTGGAAATAATAATTAAAGGAAAATTATATCTACCCACTTTTTCATAATCCTTTTGATTTGCACTTGTTAAGAAGAAAATGATTAATTGTTCGGATTGTGTGATATCTTTTACGTATGAATCCAAATCTTCGTAGAATTTAATTTTAAATCTAGAAAATAACTTAAGTTCACTTATAATTTCCGAAAATATTTGATTTCCTAAAATTGATATAGTTAAATTATCCATTAAAAGAACATTTATGAATATTAAAATAAATAATAATTTTCTGTTCTATGAAGGTTATAAATTAAAATGTGCCATTGGTAAATCCGGAATAGTTGATTTAAAAAAAGAGGCTGATTTGGCAACACCAAAGGGGACATTTGAACTTGGTCGACTTTACTACAGAAAAGATAGAATTAAGCAAATAAAATGTAATATAAAAAAAAGGATTATAAAAAAAAACATGGGTTGGTGTAATGACAGTAGAAGTAAAAAATATAACAAGGAAATAAATTTCCCATTTAAATACGGAGCGGAAAAACTTTATAGAAAAAATATGATATATGACTTGTTTATTAATATTGAATATAATTCTCGTCCGGTTATTAAAAAAAAAGGAAGTGCTATTTTTTTGCACATAGCCAATAAAAAATATGAGCCTACAAAAGGATGTATAGCTATATCGAAAAAAGATTTTTTAATAATACTTCCTATGATTGACAAAAAAACAAAAATTTTAATCAATTAGATATTTCTTTCACCAAAAATTATTGTTCCTAACCTCAAAAAGGTTGATCCATTTAATGTAGCTTGTTCGTAATCCGAACTCATTCCCATGCTTAGATCGGTTAAATTGAGTTCTTCTGATTTTTTTTTAAAAATTTTGAAATATTGACTAGAATTATTATTGATTGGGGGCAAACACATTAAACCAATAATATTTAAAGAAAGTTCTTTGGTGCAATAATTATAAAATTTATCAAGATCATACAATAAAATACCTGATTTTTGATGTTCTTTAGCTATATTAACTTGAATAAATAATTTAATTTTTTTGTTTAGTTCTTTTTCGTATTGACAGATTTTTGTGGCCAATTTTACGCTATCGAGTGAATGAATATAATCAAATAATTTAATCGCCTTTTTGGCCTTATTAGATTGTAATTTGCCGACCATATGTAATTGTAAATTGCTGTATTTATTTCTGACTCCAATCCATTTACTTTCTGCCTCCTGAATTTTATTTTCACCAAAATGAATGTGTCCCATCTCTAAAAGTGGAGTAATCGTGTTTAAAGAAAATGTCTTTGTAATAGCTATAATGTTAGGAACAGTTTTAAGTTGTTTTTTATCAATAATTTCTTTAACTTTGTTTTTAATTAAGTCTAACCTTTGCGAACATGTATGCATAAACACTTACCCAATTTATTTGTTTTCCTAGATCGATATAATAATCAAATATTTAAAAATATTAACACAAATGTAGGAATTATTTACAGAAATTATAACGCCCAAAAAAGAAAAAGGGAGACCGAATTAATTAAAATAGCTAAAGTTTGTAAAAAAAAAAGACATAAACTGTTTGTTTCAAATGACATTAGATTAACCATAAAAACAAAAGCAGATGGTATTTATATTCCTTCCTTTAACAAAACAAAAAACTTTTCTAATCTAGAAAAAAAAAATTTAATAATTTTAGGATCAGCCCATAACCAAAAAGAAATTAAGGAAAAAATTTTACAAAAGTGTAGTGCTATATTTCTTTCACCAATTTTTTACGTAGAAAAATCAAAGCATATCCTTGATATTCATAAATTTAATCTAATATCTCGCTCAAACAAAATTAATATCTTGGCATTAGGAGGCATTAATAAAAATAATATACACAAACTAAAATTGTTACATATTAAAGGATTCGGGGGGATAAGAATGTTCAAAAAAAAACCGGCCTTTAAAAGGCCGGTTTTTTAAATAAATAAATATTTTAGCTTTTAAAATGCTATACCCAATGAAAGAAGTGTTGCTTCTTTATCGCTTCCTTCTGAATATGCAGCATTTTTAGTCTCTGTACTTGACCACTTCGCTGTTACTCCACCAATCGTGTACGCGGCGTTGTAAGCTTTACTTTTCTGCTTCCTCTTTTTAGTAAACTTATTAGCCCCTGCTCCATTAGTCACCGCAGTGAAGATCTGATTAGAGGTTGCCTCACCATAAGAAACCGATAAACCACCATTAATGTTCATCGCAACTCCCCATGATTTGTTAAGGTACATATCATTCTCTGCAGAGGATCCATTACCTTGAGCCTTCAAATCCTCAGCACTATGTTGATACCCCATTGAGAAAGGTCCTAGCTTGTAATTTAAACCAATAACAGCTTCCTCTTTGTTGCCGTCGGGCTTAGTATGGTCGTGTCCCTTCAGATCATTTCCATGTCTGTCGGTTGTTGAGTAACCTAGGAAACCAGATAGTTTCTTACCTGATCTCAGATCCAAGATTATATCCAACCCTTTCCCAGTAGTACCTGTGTCACCAGAGGCAGTCTTATCGTTTTGCTGCGTGGCGTTGTTACGAGGTGCATATGCGAGGATCAATTTAGTTCCTCCCATAATTTTTCCGGTAGTAGCTGGAGAAACCCAATTGATGTTGGTAGAGCTAGCAACACCACTAATCTTATCCGTAGTTGCGCCCTGTCCACCATCCCAAGCTTCTTCCCAAGCAGTTGGTGCTTTATCATCATAATCTCCGAGATCGGCACCACTTCCGTTACTTAGTTTAATTGTACCTATATTATTAGTCGTTAGAGCGATGCTTGCAGCTGAAAATGCACTTTTGTCAGTGTTGTCTATAGTCAACGCAACTTTCTGACCACCATCAAGTTCACCTGATCCTGAAAAACCCAGGTTTGACTTCATGCCGAACGGGTGTCCAGTAGTATTACCGTCAACCGTTAGGTAAGTGATTTCTGCTGATCCAGTCACGCTGATATCACCTGCATTAGCTGCAGATGCCATCGCCAACGAGCCGCACAAAGCAGAGAGGCCTAATCTAGTTATTTTTTTCATAACTTAACTCTCCTTTCTACTAAAATGCTAGTGTTACACCGATAAGCGTACCATTGTAGTCGCTTGTTCCATAAGTAGCATTCTCTACGTCAGATTCTGCTATCTTAATCGCTGCTCCTCCTAATGTATATGCAATCTGAGCTGATTTTGTTTCCAAATCAACATCAGCACCGACATTATCTTGTGTTGATTTATGAGCTCCATAACTCACGGATAGATTATCGTTTATATTAAACGATACACCGTAAGCTTGGTTGTCATAACCGTTTACGTTGCTACCATCTTTTGGATTTTCTTCTGATGTTTCTTGGTATCCAACTGTAAGTCCTCCAACCGCATATTTAGCTCCCCAACCACTTTGCTTATGATCAGAACCAACTGTCTCAATTAGAGAATATCCGCCGAAGAGTGTTAATCCTTCAACCATTCCAAGTGGATTAGCATAATCTAAGACTATATCCCAACCATGACCAATAACATTTGGAGATGTATCTCCGCTATACCCTTTGTCATTGTTCGTTGAGCCGTCTGGATGTGGTGACCATGAAATGTATGTCGCCAAACCTTCTGGTAACAGATCTCCACTTAATGCCCATTCGATATCAGTTGAACCACCTGCACCAGCTACAGATCTTAAATTTGCACCTGTTCCAGTGTCATATGATTCTTCCCAAGCTGTTGGCATCATATCGTCGATACGGTCTAAACCTGTTCCGCCACCTTGGTCGAACGTAAACACTCCTAATCCCGGAACGTCTGCGGCTATCGCAGAGGTCGAGTAGGCATTTTTATCGTTGTGTGCTACCGTTAACGTAATTCCGACTCCACTATCAAGTTCACCAGTACCTTTGAACGTTAATGCAGAAGCCATACCCAAAGGGTTTCCAGTAACTTTACCTTCAACCTGAGTATACGTTGCAGTCGCACCGCCTGTTACTGCCATCGAGCCTGCGTGTGCAGCCGATACGGCAGCCAGAGATCCGCACAATGCAGATGCTCCGATTTTTGTTAATTTATTCATAAATTACTCCCTATTTTGTTAATTTATTCATATGAATGAAGCCAAATTATCATCACTAACTGCAATAAAAATTAAAAAAGTATGAAAACATATATATTTTTTTATACTGTTGTACATTTATCACATTAATATTCGATGCCACTAAAATCCTCGCTATTGTTGATTTTTTTGTAAGATTTATTAGTAATTTACAAGCCAATATTGATGTATATTTCGGTGATAATGTTTTTAATTTACAACCCAAAGAAGATTGTTATATTTTTTGCTGGAATTGTTTTGTTTGGCCTTTTAAATTCTTGTGGAATTTGGGATCCAGCTGACGCCAGAAAAGTTTCACCTAATGCTGATGAGAGGGTCAAAAAAAATTTAGAAGAAGGTAGAGGTGTAACATTAGGTGGGTTGATGGGGGGAAATAAGAATACCACTTATCAATTTGCCACTTCTAATCCTATGTGGCGCGCCACATTAGAAATACTTGATTTTTTGCCATTATCTATAGTTGATTACTCTGGGGGAATTATAAGTACTGATTGGTACAATGAAGGAGCGGCAACAAATGAATCAATTAAAATTTCTGTAAGATTTCTAACAAACCAAATAAGAGCTGATGGAATAAAAGTAATTATACATAAAAAAAAATGTAATCCCCAACAGGAATGTACGGTTAAAAAAATAACTTCTGCTTTGGAAAATGAATTACAAGTCGCTATTCTTAAAAAGGCTGTTGTTTTTGAAAAACAAACAAAAAAGAAAAATAGAACAAAGAGACCAGATCTTAAATAACACATAATTTTCTAAATTTATGAAACTTTAGTTTTTTGCGATTCATGGAGCGGTACAATATAAAAAATATCGAAAAAAAATGGCAAGATTATTGGTCTAAAAAAAAAACCAATGCTGTTGAAGTCGATAAAGATAAAAAAAAATTTTACTGCCTAGAAATGTTTCCTTACCCATCCGGTAAGATTCACATGGGTCATGTTCGTAATTATACAATAGGGGATGTTTTGGCTCGATATAAAAAACTCAAAGGTTTCAATGTTCTACATCCGATGGGCTGGGACTCTTTCGGGTTGCCTGCAGAAAATGCAGCGCGTGAAAATAATCTTCATCCCAAAGAGTGGACAAAAAAAAATATAGAAACCATGAAAAAACAACTAAAATCACTTGGTCTTTCAATAGATTGGGACCGAGAAATATCAACTTGCGATCCTGAATATTACAAACATCAGCAAGAATTTTTTTTGGAGTTATATGAAAAAAATTTAGTTTACAAAAAAGATACTTATGTAAATTGGGATCCCGCTGAACAAACGGTTTTGGCCAACGAACAAGTAATTAACGGCAGAGGATGGCGATCAGGCGTGATGGTTGAGAGAAAGAAACTTTCTCAATGGTTTTTTAATATTAAAAAATTTTCACAAAATTTGTTGGATGAACTTGAAAAACTAAAAAATTGGCCTGAAAAAGTCAAATTAATGCAAAAAAATTGGATAGGTAAATCTTATGGTTGTGAAATAAATTTCAAAATATTTGAAGAAAATAAATTTGATAAAATAAAAGTTTTTACAACTAGGCCTGATACTATATTTGGTGCCTCCTTTATTGCGCTTTCGGTTGATCATCCGATTGCAAAAAATTTTGAAAGGAATAAGAACTTTCTTGCCTTTAAATCAGAATGTTCAAAAATGGGAACTACGGAAGAGGCACTAGCAAATGCTGAAAAAATTGGCTTTAATACTGATTTATTTGCGATACATCCATTAGACAAAAAAATCAAACTTCCAATTTATATCGCGAACTTTGTTTTGATGGATTATGGAACGGGAGCAATTTTTGGCTGTCCGGCTCACGATCAAAGAGATTTAGATTTTGCCTACAAATACAAACTTAAAGTGTTGCCTGTAGTTAGACCAAAAAATATAGAAGTTGACAAATTCACTATAAAAAATGAAGCCTTTACAGAAGATGGAATATTATTTAATTCTAATTTTTTAGATAATCTTACTGTTAACCAAGCTATACAAAAAATTATTAATGTAATTACTGAAAAAAAATTAGGAAACCAAAAAATTACTTTTCGTCTTAAAGATTGGGGTGTTTCCAGACAAAGATATTGGGGTTGCCCCATTCCTATAGTTTATAATAACAAGGGCGATGCAATCCCAATTAAAAAAAAAGATTTACCTGTATTGTTGCCTGAAGATGTGGATCTTAATGTAAAAGGAAACCCTCTAGAAAAACATACGACCTGGAAATATACTACGCTTTCTTCAGGAGAAAAAGTTATCAGAGAAACAGATACTCTTGATACTTTTGTTGATTCGTCGTGGTATTTTGTAAGATTTTGTTCACCAAAAAATGAAAAATATGGATATAAACTAAGTGACATTAAATATTGGATGCCCGTCGATCAATATATCGGAGGAGTTGAGCATGCAATTTTACACTTACTGTATTCTAGATTTTTCATGAGAGCGTTAGCGTTCAATAACAAACAATTTAATTATATTGAACCATTTAAAAGCTTGTTTACCCAAGGAATGGTTTGCCACGAAACTTATAAAAATGAAAAAAATCAATGGTTATATCCAAATGAAGTCGAAAAAAATTCTGATGGAAACTTAGTTACAAAAAAAGATAAAAAAAGAGTTGTGCTAGGTTCTCCTGAAGCCATGTCCAAATCTAGAAAAAACATAGTAGATCCTGAGGAAATGATTAATATTTATGGAGCAGATTCCATCAGATGGTTTATGTTATCGGATAGTCCTCCGGAAAGGGATGTTCAATGGTCTCTGGAAGGAGTTTCTGCTGCTCATAAATTTATTCAAAAACTTTGGAAATTAAATAGCGAAATTTTAAATAAAAATAAGGAGAACTCGCCATTTAAATCTGAAGATATTGAGTTAAAAAAAGCTGTTAACAAGACAATTTATAATGTAACCAAAAACCTAGATAATTTTCAGTATAATGTTGTTGTGGCTAATATTCACGAAATATATAACTTGTTTTATGATCACGTTATCAACAATAAAACTTCAAATAATACTTTGAAAAACGAATGGGAAAAAGTAACAATGTTGCTAATGCCACTTGCTCCACATTTGGCCTGTGAATGTTATGAAAAAATAAACAAAAAATTCTATTGGCCCAAATATGATCCTAAATTACTTGATGAAGAAAATTGTATAATTGTAGTACAGGTAGATGGAAGGAAAAGAGGCACGCTAGAAATGCCAAAAAATTCAAAGGAAGCAAAAATTATAGAGAAATCAAAAGAAATTGATAATGTTATAAAACATATAGAAAGTAGCTCAATTATAAAAAATATTTATATTAAAAATAAACTAGTAAACTTCATAACAAAAAAATGAAAAAAATAACTTATCTTATTTTTGCGTTTATCATGCTTATTTTTATTAGTGAATGCACTGGTTATAAACCAATTTTTGGCTCAACAAATATACAATTTGATATCGTTGATTATGATATAAAGGGAGATAAAATTATAGGAAAAAAAATTTATTCCCAATTACACGGATTATCTAAATCTGTAAAAAATGATCAAAATATCACAAGCGTAAAGCTTTTAATCGATACATTAAAAAACAAAGAAGCGACGGTCAAGGATAGTGTTGGAAAAATATTGGAATACAAAATTACCATAAAAACAAAAATAATAACAACAGATTTTATAACCGATGAAAAAATACTAAATCAAACTTTTATTTCTTCGTTAACTTATAAGGTACAAGATCAATATTCCGATACAATAAAATTAGAAAATAAATTAGTTGAGAACTTAATAAATAAAATATTTCAAGAAATATTAATTAAATTATCACACAATATTACAACAAAATGATTATAAAAAGTTATGAAATACAAAAAAATCCATCAAATATTTTAAGGTATAATTTATTTTTATTATATGGGGAAAATAATGGATTGAAAAAGGATATTAAGGAATCAATTAAAGTAGCACTGAATAAAAAAACTACTAATGCAGAATTTTTGTCTTTTTATGAAAACGACATTGTTGATAATGAAGAATGTTTTTATAATTCTATTTATTCTGGATCCTTGTTTAGTGATAAAAAAATAATTACCATCAGTGGTGGAACAGATAAAATAATCGAACAGGTAGAAAATATAATTGAACAATTTCCTAAAAATGTTTTTTTAATAATTTTTGCAGATATACTAGAAAAAAAATCCAAGTTAAGAAGCTTTTTTGAAACAAATACCACTACTTTATGCATTCCATGTTATTTGGATACCGATAGAGATTTGAAAACTATTGCGGAAACTGAACTAAAAAAAAATAATATAACTATATCTAGAGAATCAATTAATTTACTTATTGATAAAGCGAATTATGATCGCAATAATTTAAAAAATGAAATTGAGAAAATAAAATCTTTTGCACTAAATAAAAAAAATGTAGAAATAAATGAGGTAAAGTCTATAATTAATTTTTCTGGTGACTACAAATCAGATAGCCTAATTAATGAATGTTTGTGCGGTAACATATTACAATATAAAAAAATCTTATCAGAACTATATAAAGATACTGTGAATTATATATTTCTCCTGAGAATATTAGGCAATAAAATACAAAGACTGCTCAACATGAAGAAGTTAGAGAATAATTACAGTAGCTTGGACAATTTATTAAATACATCTAAGCCTCTCATTTTTTGGAAAGAAAAACCGCTAGTAAAAAAACAATTAACTATTTGGAATATTAATGATTTAAAAATAGCAATTAACGAAATTAGTAATACTGAACTTTTGTGTAAAAAAAATCCTCAAATATCAAAAATAATTTTTTTCAACTTTTTTACTAAGCTATGCAAAAAAGCTAATAGTTATTCTTAATTGTGTCGGTAATTTTCTCCAATTGATCAAGATCTTGATACGCAAAGGTAATTGTTCCTGAGTTGCTTTTTTTATTATTAATAGATACAGATAGTCCTGTTTTTTCTTCTAATAATCTTTGTAAATCTAGAATGTTAGCGTCTTTTTTATGAATTAATGTAAATTTTTTGTTTTTATATTGTTTTGTCAAAACTTCTGCTTGTCTCACGGAAAGCTTTTTTCGAATTATTTTTTTTGCAATATGAATGGAATTCTGCAAACCTATTAATGTTCTAGCGTGTCCGGCTGACAAATTATTTTGTTCAACCATCGACAGAATCTCATCTGGAAGAGATAGTAGTCTTGTCGAATTTACTATATAGCTTCTACTTTTGCCAATAAACTTAGACAATTTATCATGGTCGTAATTGAAATCGTCTATCAATCTTTGATAACCACGAGCTTCCTCTATTGGGTTTAAGTCTTGTCTTTGAACATTTTCAATAATGGAAAATTCAAGAGATTTTATATCATCAACGCTTAAGACAACAACTGGTACTTCGTGAAGTCCTGCTTTTTGAGCAGCTAACCATCTTCTTTCGCCAGCTATGATTTCATATTGTCCTTTTTTGGATTTATCTGGCCTAACGACGATTGGTTGTATAATTCCTTGTTCTTTAATGGAATTAGATAATTCTTCCAAACCTTCTTCGCTAAAATGTTTTCTGGGTTGAAATTTGTTTCTTGAAAGATCGTTTATTGAAACCTTATTTGTTTCAATTTTATTTGATGAGTCTCCTAACAAAGATGACAGTCCTCTTCCTAAACCTTTTTTTAATCTAGAATCAATCATTATGCTGCACTTTCCATTACATTTTCTTGTCGTAAAAATTCATCAGCAAAATTTAAATAAGATCTGCTTCCTGAGCATGATTTATCATAAATTAACACTGGAATACCATGAGAAGGGGCTTCGGAGAGCCTTACGTTTCTTGGTATAACTGTTTGATAAACTTTATTTTTAAAAAATTTTCTGGCTTCCGCATCTACTTCAGAAGAAAGTTTATTTCTCTTATCAAACATAGTTAAAAGAACCCCTCTAATATCGATTTCAGGATTTAATTTAATTTTTATTCTATCTATAGTTTTAACTAGTTGGCTTAATCCTTCGAGTGCAAAAAATTCTGCCTGTAGAGGAACGATTAATGATTTGGCAACCACCAAAGCCATGACCGTTAAAAGGCTTAGTGAAGGTGGGCAATCTATAAAGATATAGGAAAAATTATTTTTTTCACTATTCACAAAATTTTCAATCTTATCTTTTAACAAAAAAGCTCTTCTGTTTTCATTAGCAGTCTCTACTTCTAATCCTGACAAATCTACATTTGATGGAACTATTTTGAGATTATCTATTTTTGTATCTTTGATAGCATCTTCAAAATTACAGTTGCCATTTAACACATCGTAGACTGTCTTTTCACCGGCACTGGTTAAACCAAAACCTGTAGTGGCATTACCCTGTGGATCTAAATCAATAACTAAAACTTTTTTATTAAGAAACGAAATGGCTGTTGCTAAATTTATCACAGTGGTAGTTTTCCCCACTCCGCCTTTCTGATTAATTACCGAAATAATTTGACTATTTTTCAATTTATTTTTTTTTAAGTTTATTAATTTCTATAACACTCGAATCACTACTCGTAGCACTTGCCCTTTGCTTATACTCAATATCCCAAATTTTAGAAGCTTGAAGTAATTCATGTTTTCCTGTTTTCCCTAGAAAAATGAAAATTTTTTTCCAATTTCGAGCTTTATTGTGAATAAGTTGCAGTGTCACCTTTAAGGGTTTAAAAGCTCTGACTACAATTACATCTCCAGAAAAATAATATGGTTCTTCCATAATATTTTTATGGACCACATCAACATTTAAATGAAGTTTGTTAATTACATCGTTTAAAAAATTTACTTTCTTAGAACTTTTTTCAATTAATTTTGTTTTCAGAGCAATTTTTCTATCTCTGGAGATTATAGACAATACTAATCCTGGAAAACCTGCTCCAGAACCTATATCTATCAAGCTTTTATCATTTTTATCAATATAATCAATGACTTGCGAGCTATCTAGGAAATGCCTTATCCATAATTGCTCAATTGTTGAATTTCCAATTAGATTCAGCTTTTTATGAGCTTTTAATAGTAAACTTTCATATTTTTTTAAACTTATGATTGTTTCACGTGAAACACGAGTATATCTACTAAAAGTATCTATCTGGATAGATTTATCCATTTATGCGCTTTTATGCTTTTTATACCCTTTTTTTACATGTGCAAGTAAAATATAAGCAGCAGCTGGCGTTATACCATCAATTCTAAGTGCCTGACCTAATGTTTTAGGCTTTATAAGGTTAAATTTGCTTTTAACTTCATTAGACAATCCGCTTAGATTATTATAATCAATACTTTCTGGTATTTTTAAGCTTTCGTCTTTTCTAAAAGCTATAATATCTGACTTTTGTTTGTCCAAATAACCAGAATAATGAGCGCTAATTTCAATTTGCTCTTCTTCGTCTCTTGATGCAATTGGTATTTCATTCCATATCTCTCTTAACTTGTTAAATGTAACTCCATCGTGGGATAATATTTCAAATGCAGATCTTCTGACGCCATCTTTAGCAATTCTTACTCCAAATTTTTCAGCTTGGTTAGGTGATATATTGAGGGTTTTTAAGCTATTACTTAACTCTTTGATTTTATTAAGTTTTTTAGTAAATATTCTACTTCTTGAATGATTTACAACACCAATATTAATTCCAATTTGAGTTAATCTTGCATCTGCGTTGTCTGCCCTTAAACTTAATCGGTACTCTGCACGAGATGTAAACATTCTATAAGGTTCTGCCACTCCTTTTGTAACCAAATCGTCAATCATCACTCCAATATAAGCTTGGGCTCGATCAAGAATTAATGATTCTTGTTTTTGAATCGATAGTGCCGCATTAATTCCTGCCATAAGTCCTTGAGCGGCAGCTTCCTCATAGCCAGTAGTTCCATTAATTTGACCAGCTAGGTAAAGTGATTTTATTTTTTTGGTTTCCAAAGTGTAATTTAGTTCTCGCGGATCAACATAATCGTATTCGATAGCATAGCCAGGTCGTATTATGCGAGTTCGCTCTAACCCATTGATTTTACTCAATATTTCAGCCTGAACATCGGCTGGTAAAGAGGTTGAGATACCGTTTGGATAAACTGTTTTATCATTCAAACCTTCGGGTTCTAAAAAAATTTGATGTCTAGTCTTGTCTGAAAATTTTACAATTTTATCTTCGATAGAAGGACAGTATCTCGGTCCAACACCTTTAATACTTCCAGAGTACATAGCACTTTTATTTAAATTTTTTTTTATAATGTCGTGAACTTTTTTATTCGTGTAAGTGACACTGCATGAAATTTGTTCATTGTAAGTTTTATTTGTCAAAAAAGAAAAATATTCTGGATCAGTATCTGCATCTTGTCTTTCTAAATTATCATAGTCAATTGTTGAGCCATCTAATCTTGGTGGTGTTCCAGTTTTTAATCTTCCTATTTTTATTTTAAATTTTTTTAGTTGTTCACTTAGACCTGTTGATGGTTTTTCATCGTGACGTCCCGCAGGAATTTTTTTATCACCAATATGAATTAGTCCATTTAAAAAAGTTCCAGTAGTTAAAATCATTTTTTTACATTTTATTTTTTTTCCAGACTGTGTGCGAAAGCCAATTACTCGATTTTGACCAAAAATTAACTCAATAACGGGGTCAGAAAAAACCCTTAAATTACAATAGCTTAGAAGCGTTTCTTGCATATATTTCTTGTATAAAACCCGATCTGACTGTGTTCTGGGACCTCTCACGGCTGGACCTCTGCTCCTATTTAACAATCTAAATTGAATTCCAGATTTATCAGCTATAACGCCCATCACACCATCAAGTGCATCTATCTCTTTAACAAGATGTCCTTTTCCTAAACCTCCGATAGCCGGGTTACATGACATCTCTCCAATAGTTTCAATTTTATGAGTGAACAAACCAGTATTTATTCCCATGCGAGCTGCAGCAGCTGCAGCTTCACATCCAGCATGGCCTCCACCAATCACTACTACATCAAATGACAAATCGTCATTCATGCCATGAATTTATAGATCGTTTATAGATTTACAAGCTGATTACTGATTTATTTACCGATGCAAAAATCGTTGAAAATACTACCTAATAGTTCTTCTACATCTACTTTCCCGACTATCATTCCCAGATGTCTTGTGGCTAGCCTAAGATCTTCTGCAGCTTTATCAACGTCTTGGCTGGAATTTTTTTTTTTGAATTTCTCTAAATGCTGTACACAATTTATTAAATTTTGTCTGTGTCTTTCTCTTGTAATTAAAATATCTTCAGAAGTTGTAAATTTATTTTTTAATTTATTTTTTATTTTTAAAATTAATTTATCTAAATTTAAATCCCTTTTAATGGATATCAAAACATGTTCGTGTTTTTTAAATTTACTATTTAACTTTCCTTTTAATAAATCAGATTTATTGATTACTAAAATAGCATTTTTTGTTAGTAAGTCCTTCAAAACATTAGCAAAATCAACTTTTTTAACAGATACGATAACCAGCTTTAAATCAGCATCTTCTGCTCTATTTAGAGCTATTTTTATTCCTTTTTTTTCAATTTCATTTTTTGAATTTCTTATTCCAGCAGTATCTGAAACAATTACTGGATATCCATCTAGATTAAGATGAGTTTCAATTACATCTCTTGTTGTTCCGGCAATCTCTGAAACTATAGCAACATCTCTTTTTGAAAGGTAGTTTAATAAGCTAGATTTTCCAGAATTTGTAGGACCTACGATTGCAATCTTAAAGCCTTCTCTAATTCTTTCTCCAACTTTTTGATCATCTAATGTTTTTTTTATTTCAGTGAGAACTTTGTTTGATGTTTTTTTAACTTCATTAATAATATTTTTTGGTAGATCTTCATCTGGAAAATCAATTTTTGCCTCTATATGAGATAAAATTTTTAAAAGCTTTTCCCTCCATGAATTAAATTTGTCCGATGATTTTCCGCTCATAATTTTTAGAGCTTGTTTTCTTTGAATTTCTGTTTCTGCTGAAATTAAATCAGCAATGCTTTCAGCTTTTAGTAAATTTATTCTGCCGTTTTGAAATGCTCTTTTTGTAAACTCTCCAGGCTCTGCTAAACGACAATTTTTTATCCTTGAAATAAATGAGTGCATAGCATTAATCACGGCTCTGCTACCATGAACATGAAATTCTGCTAAATCTTCACCAGTATAGCTATTTGGAGCCGGGAACCATATAATTACACCCTCATCGATCAGCTCTTTTCCCTTATGTTTGTTGAATTTTACGAGGGTCGCAACTCTCGGCTTTGGTAACTTTGAACCAGTGATTTTTTTAACTACTTCAGTCGTATTTTTCCCTGAAACTCTAATTACAGCTATCCCTGATATTCCGGGACCAGTAGATAAAGCATAAATTGTCATTTATTAGTTAAACCAAGAGTATTGTTTTTCATATTTATTTTTCATTTTATCTTCCTTACTAAAAAATCATACATTCCAATAAAAGCATCTGGATTTTTTTTTTCAAATTGATTCCAATTATCTAGAGAAGCATTATTTTTGTCATTTGGGAAAATTATGGAAAATTTATTTTTTAATGATTGACCAACAAAACCTAAAAATTCTAAATTAAAATTTTTTGATATTTTGGAAATTTGTTTTAATGTAAATCGATGTTCTTGAATATGAAACATCAGGTCTCTTGCTGCTGATGTTGAGTAAAAATCTTTTCTATAAAGTACTTTTTTGAGTAATCTATTTTCTTTATTTTCAATTATTGCCTTTCTACATTTTCTGATATCATTAATTGTATTCATATATTTTTTTTTTTTTATAAATTCTCTTACTTCAATTATATCTTGTCTTGCTAATTCGCTGTATAAGCCTAGTCGCAATAAGCCGTGAGGGTCCAACAACTCCAATAATGCTTTTAATCCTTCCAAAGGATCGCGCATATGATGTAGGACTCCAGCACATTCTATAATATCAAATTTTTTGTTTAAATTCTTTAATTGTAAAATATCCGCATGTAAAAATTCTATATTTTTTAAATTTAATTCTTCTATTTTTCTTTTGGCATAAGCAAGACTTGTTAAACTTAAATCAACCGCAAGTATGTTCGCATTTAAATAATTATTAGCTACAAGGATCTGTTTTCCTGTTCCACAACCAGCAATGAGAACATTGGGGTTGTCAAATTTGTTATTAATTTCGATTTTGTTTGGCCTTACTAAAGCATTTATAATGGTTAAAAAATTAGCCGGTGTATTGCTATAAAAATATCTCCATCTTGGATAGGGATGTTTTTCATATTGATCTCTTACTTTCTTAGATACAGCATCAGAAATTTCTCCAAGTGATTTAATTGAATTTACTAATTTCTTTTCTTTTAATGGCTCCTTAATTTGCATATTGATCAAATTATTAAATAAAACATTTTCAGATTTATAATTTGATAATTTGCTTATAATATTTTTCAAAGAATATAGTGGAACATAACAGCTTAAAACGATTATTTCCATTTCATTTATTTTTTCTTTATTTATTATTAAATTTTTTAATTGAAGTATGTAATCAATTTCTTTTGGTTGTTGAAAATAAATATATTCGTTAAGGAAACATTGTTCTGCAAGAGAAATGATAAAATTAAAATAATTTGATAAAATTTTTTGATTTTTGTTAACCAATGCAAAAAGTATTTCATATCTTATTTTGATTAAAATTTTCTCCAAGAAAAAGTCTGTAATTAGTGATTTTTGAAGCATTAATTGGAAAAGTTCTTCGTCTATTAAGTTTTTGATAATTTGATTCTCTAGTAATAAAGAATCCGATATAACTATTTTTTTTATTTGATCATAGCTATGATTTTCTTCTTTGAGTAATAAAAATCTTGTAATTAAAAAAATATCCTTATGGTCGATATCATTTCTCCGAAATAAAAATAATAATAATCTTTTTGCAGTGCCTCTATCAATTTGCATTAATAAATCTATTTTAGTGTTACCTAATAAAGCAGTGAGCTTATTTACAGCATCTATGTGGTTGGGTTTTGTTTTTAATACTTCCATATAAAGATTAGCGGCAGTTTTAAAATTGTTATTTTTATGATTTCGAAGAGCCAAAGTAAAAACTTCTTGAATTGTCAACTTTTTTTTCATTTTTTATAATTCTATTATAACTTTAAATGATACTGTTAAAAAATAAATGATAAAAAAAATATCCGTAAAAACAAAATTAGGCTGGATTTCTGCATTTGAAAATGAGGGAAAAATATTCAAAATTAAATTTGGAAAGATACAAACGCGATCACAAAGCCGGGTATTGGAGAACTTTAAAAAAAACTTACTCAAATTCTTTAGAAAGGCATCCTCAAATATTAAAGCTCCTTACAAAGTGGAAGGAAACCAAGCTCAAAGAAAAGTATGGTCTGAGCTAAAAAAAATTAGACTAGGAACGACCAAAACCTATGGGGAAATTGCAAAAAAATATAAACTCTCACCACGTCATGTCGGTAAGATATGTGGGCAAAATAAACTTTTGTTAGCAATACCGTGTCACAGATTTATAAAGTCTGATGGAAGTTTGGGAGGATTTTCATCTATAGGTGGAGTAAAATTAAAAAAAAAATTATTAGAATTTGAAACATCATGGAAATAATTGTTCTACAGCATATAAAAGTTGAAGATCCCGGATATATTAAAGACCTTATGCTTTCAGATGGTTTTAACTTAACAACCATTGAATTAGATGAGGGCGAAAAAATTCCTCAAGATTTAGGTAAATTTGATGGAATGTTTTGTATGGGAGGTCCGATGGACACATGGATGGAAGACCAATATCCTTGGTTGACCAAAGAAAAAAAAGTTATAAAAGAATTTGTCATTGATTTAAAAAAACCTTTTTTGGGCTTTTGCCTCGGATGTCAACTTCTGGGCGAGGTGGTTGGTGGCAAAGTAGTAAAATCCAATCCCACTGAAATCGGCATAATGAATGTAGATTTTTTAGAAAATAAGAAAAATGACATCCTTTTTTCTACATTCCCTGATAAAATTAAGGCCCTGCAATGGCATTCGTATGAAGTAAAAAATCTTGAAAAAAATAAAGATACGACTTTACTGGCATCTTCTCCAACTACAAAATACCAAATTTTTAAATACCAGAATCATGCCTATGGGATTCAATTTCATATCGAAATTAAAAACACAACAGTTAATGATTGGGGCTGTGTACCAGAATATAAGTCGGCTTTAGAAGCTCAATTCGGAGAAGGTGCGTTAGAAAAATTTGATCAAGAAGCTAAAGCAAATATGAAACAAATGAATATTTTTTCAACTATTTTGTACTCAAAATTTAAGAAAGAAATTTTAAAATTATAATTTTGGCTTGCTTCTTGGGTATATTATACAGGTTTATTCATTGAAATAAAAAAATCTGCATTATTTTTTGTGGCTTTTAATTTAGAAAGAAGAAATTCTATTGCATCCATTGTACCCATGGAGCTTAATATTTTTCTTAAAACATTCATCTTTAATAAATCATCATTTTTAAACAACAATTCTTCTCTTCTTGTCCCCGATCTGGTAATGTCAACAGCAGGAAAAATTCTTTTATCAGAAATTTTTCTATCCAGTATTAATTCACTATTTCCTGTTCCTTTAAATTCTTCAAAAATTACCTCATCCATTCTGCTTCCTGTATCAATTAATGCTGTTGAAATAATCGTAAGAGAACCACCCTGTTCTACTTTTCTTGCTGCTCCGAAAAATCTTTTGGGTCTTTGAAGGGCATTAGCATCCACACCACCTGTTAAAACTTTTCCCGAACTTGGTACTACCGCATTATAAGCTCTGCCAAGACGTGTGATTGAATCCAACAAAATAACAACATCTTTTTTATGTTCGGTTAGTCTTTTTGCTTTTTCAATGACCATTTCTGCTACTGCCACGTGTCTTGATGCGGGCTCATCAAATGTGGAACTTATTACTTCACCTTTAACTGTTCTCTGCATGTCAGTTACCTCTTCTGGACGCTCATCAATAAGCAAAACCATTAGATAACACTCCGGATGATTAGCGGCTATCGAATGAGCAATATTTTGTAGTATTATTGTTTTCCCAGCTTTAGGAGGCGAAATGATTAAGGATCTTTGACCTTTACCAATAGGACTTACCAAATCAATTAATCTTGCTGTTTGATCTGGTTTTTTTTCAATTTTGTTTTTTTCAACTTCCATTTTGAGTTGTTCGTCTGGATATAAGGGGGTTAAATTATCAAATGCAATCTTATTTCTGGCCTTTTCTGGATTATCAAAATTTATTTTATCTACTTTAAGCAGTGCAAAATATCTTTCATTATCTTTAGGTCCTCTAATTTCACCTTCAATTGTGTCTCCTGTTCGTAAACCAAATTTTCTTATTTGACTTGGACTAACATAAATATCATCTGGACCTGGTAAATAGTTGGATTCTATAGCTCTTAAAAATCCAAACCCATCTTGTAAAACATCTATAACCCCGCCACCGGTTATTTGTTCATTTTTTTGTGCAAGTTTTTTTAAAATCGCAAATAAAATTTCTTGCTTACGCAAAGTACTAGGATTTTCTATTTCTAATTTTTCAGCTTCTAAAATAAGTTCGGCTGGCGCTTTCTTTTTTAATTCTTGTAAGTTCATATTTTCGGTGATTTGTTAATGAGAAACTTATGTCCATACTATATAATAATTCATCGAATAATTACAAGTATCATAACGGTTTAAAGACTATAATAAATATAATACTTATAAGCAAAAAAGTAGGTATTTCGTTGATTATTCTATAGAATCTGGGCGAATATGAGTTACTATTTTTTGAAAATTTTCTCAAGCACTGAAATAAAAAGAAATGATAGATGGTCAAAATCGCAATAAAAAACAACTTTAACTGTAGCCAGAGGTAGTCAAAATTATCTATACCAATAGAGTAAATTAACAAACCTCCAAAAACCCAAGATACAATCATCGCTGGATTCATAATAAAAATAAAAAGTCTTCTTTCCATGATTTTAAAAGTGGACATCAGATCTTCAGATTTATTATTTGCAACAGCCTCGCTGTGGTAAACAAATATCCTAGGCAAATATAAAAGTCCTGCCATCCAGGAAATAACTGCAATTAGATGAATTGATTTGAATAATAAATACGTGTTCATTTTAATTCGTATACATTTCAATTCGTTTTTTTTTGCAACCCTACCATATAAAGATTTAGTTCTAACATTATCATTATGTGTTATCCACCTTACTAAATTCCATCCTTTGGACTTTGATATCTCTTTCGTTTTATTAATTAATTTTTCACTAATTTTTTGACCTCTATATTTCGGATCAACAAATAAATCATCGAGAAAACCAAGATCGCTAGAAACTTTTCCATTTATTCTGTCTTACATTCACCAATCGAACCTAGGCACATTTTTTTCCGTTGATCCAAGTGGCGTTATTTAAGTTAGCGCCTTCAAAGCTTGCATTTAGAATATTAGCGCCAATAAAATCAGATTCGAAAAGATTGCTATTTTTGAATGACGCTTCAACCAGAGAAGAGCCTTTGAAGTTAGCACGAGTTAAATTGGCACTTTCAAAATTTGTCTTTTCAAAGTTCCCTCCTTCAAGATTTGCCTCGTATAAATTGGCTCGGTAGAAGGAAGATTCTGGAAAGTTACCATTCGCTAAAGTCGAGTTCATCATAATGCTTTTATCAAACATAACTTTAATGAAACCTGTAAAAGATAAATTGGCTTTAGGCATATACGTGCCGCTCAAGTCTTGCTCGTCAGCAAACTGGCAGCTAGAATAATCAACGCCATCACCCGGTTTGTCATCGCACGATGCTCTAGCGCCACTTACAAATAACATCAAAACCAAAAATACGTATAGAGATAGTTTTTTCATATTCTAAGGGTATGGTGAGGACATTTAACAAATTTATTTGGACATGTTGTTAATGAAACAAAATTGTTTCCTGTTTGTTGTTTTAAAACTAGTTCTTCCAAACCTTTTATAAAATTTGCTTCCACTCCTAAAGTTGGTACTCTTTTATAAAAACTACAACCATTTTCTTCTGCTAATTTTTTATATTCAATATCTAATTCCATCAGTGTTTCTGAATGTTCCGATACAAATGCAACAGGAACTATAACTATTCCTTTTTTTTCTTTAGAATGTTTGATAATTTCTTCATTAGTAGAAGGGCCAATCCATTTCATCGGACCCACTCGACTTTGGTAGCTTATGACATGATTTATATTTTTATTATTTAGTTTGGACATTATTTCTTTTACAGTTTCTTCCACATGCCGCTGATATGGGTCTCCTTTTTTAATTTTACTTTCTGGCAAACCATGTGCAGAAAAAATTAGCTTAAAATTATTATTTTCTACATCTTCCGTAGTTTTATTAATAAGAGAAACGTGTGATGCAATAAAATTACTTTCCGTAGGATAACAACAAATAGTTTTAGTTTTAACTTTATAATTTTCTTTTCTACATAAATCGTTCCATTCATTAATGGACGATCCTGAGGTCAACGCTGAAAATTGAGGATAAAGAGGTAAAAGTATTATTTCTTCAGGATTATATTCTTTAACCTTTTTAATTACAGCAAAAGCACGCGGATGCCAATATCTCATCACAACAAAACATTTATAATCACCTTTCTTTAATAAATTATTTTCCAAATTCTTTGCTTGATTTTTCGTTAATTTAAGAATCGGAGATTTGTTTCCAATTTTTTTATATATATTTTTTGAAATAGAAACTCTTCTTTTGGAAATAAATTTTGCTAATAAATATCTGAAAATTGTTGGGATGTTAATCATCGCTGGATCATTAAATAAATTAAAAAGGAATGGTTCTACGCTTTCTAATTTATCAGGACCCCCAAGATTAAATAGAATAACAGCTTTTTTCATTTTTTATTTCTAATAATTTGGACAACATACTCTATTGTTTCTGGTTTCGTTCCCGGTAAAACCCCATGTCCTAAATTAAATATATAAGGGTAATCTTTAAATATATTTAGGTAGTTTTCGGTATTTTTTTTAATTTTTTCACTGTCTTCTAATAATATTTTGGGATTTAGCCCCCCTTGTATTGGGGTTCCATTTAATTTCTCCTTTATCCACTTTGGATCAATTTCGTGATCTATGCTAATACAATCGGGTTTAACTATCGAACAAAAATCTACATAATTTTTACGAATTCCCTTTGGAAAACAAATTGCTGGTATTTTTTTAGATTTAATATGTTGTACAATTTTTAAAGTTGGAGTATAGCAATAATTTGAAAGTTCTTTTTTAGGTAATAGTCCTGCCCAAGAATCAAAAATTTGAATTAAGTCTGCTCCTGCTTCAATTTGTTTATCAGCGTGCAGACATATAATTTCCTCTATCTTTTTTAATAGTTTACGAATTACATATTTATCTTCATTAATTTTACTAAAATCAAAATTATTTTTTGGAGATCCTTTATTCAACATATAAAGCAACAAAGTCCAGGGTGCCCCAACGAACCCTATAAGACTTTTTTCTTTTAAATTATTTTTAACTTTTTTTATTCCTTTATAAATAGGTTGTAATCTTTGAATAAAATTTATTGGGTCTATATTTATAATATTATTAAGATTAATATCTCCTAGAATTGGACCGTATCCTTTTTTAAACTCAATTTTTTGACCCAATCCATAAGGTATCATCAAAATATCTGAAAAAATTATAACTCCATCAAGGCCAAATCTTTTTATTGGTTGAAGTGTTATTTTGTTAATCAGATTAGAATTTAAACATAATTTTATGAAATTAGGATTTTTTTTTCTTATTTCTCTAAATTCTGGTAAGTATCTACCAGCTTGCCTCATAAACCAAATTGGAACATAATTCGTTTTTTTTTGAGTTATGCAATTTAACAGATGGTTTTCCATATATATTATATAAAGTAAGTATTAGTAGTATTAGTGTATGTTAATAATGTGATTAAATAATTGTATACAGCCTATCATCTAAATCTGTTATTAAAATATGTTATAAATTATTGATTTTATTATATATGTTATTTTTTGTTAATTAATTTAATAATTTGTTTATATTTTATTAACATAGATAAACATGTTGGCGAACTGTTAAGTTTGTTTAGTTATTTATTGAATAGAAAATATTTATGTATATTTGTTTTTAATTAAATATTTATTAACACTTTTATGAACAAGATCTATCAAGTTTATCAAGTTTCAGATTCAACTGGGGAGACGCTAGATAGAATTTTTTTAGCTATCAAAGCACAATTTTCTAATTTTAAGTGTAAAACTATTCATTATTCTTTTACTAGAACAGAAAATCAAATAAACAAGATTATTACTAAATGCAACTCTGAACAAAATGTTATAATTTTATATACTATAGTTGATGGATCGCTTGCTAAATATTTAATCACCAAATGTAGAAAAAATAATATTCCTTGTTTTGAGGTTTTGGGTAATTTAATTACTAACTTTGCAAAATTACTTAAACAAGAAGCAAGCCACAAACCCAGTGGACAGCATATTTTAGGTAAAGATTATTATAATAGGATAGAAGCAATTCAATTTACTATGTCCCATGATGATGGAAAAATAATATCAGATCTTGATAAATCAGATGTTGTTTTAGTTGGTATAAGCAGAACCAGCAAAACCCCAACCTCAATTTATCTAGCCAATAGAGGTTATAAAGTTACAAATATACCAATTATTCCAAATAAAAATTTACCAAAGGAACTTATAGAAAACCCCAATAAAATTTTTATTGTAGGTCTTATCTGTGATGTGAATAGATTATTGGATGTGAGAAGAAACAGAACTCAATCTATGCACGAAGATAGACAAGTAAATTATACTAATGAATTAGAAATCTTAAATGAGATAGAAAATTCAAAAAAAATATTTAAAAAGAATAACTGGCCAATTATAGACGTAACAAGAAAGTCAGTTGAAGAAACAGCCGCGTCTATTATAAAAATATTAGATATATTAAATTCTAAATGATTAATAATATTATTCTTGCATCAAGAAGCGGGGTGAGAAAAAAGATATTAGACCAAAATGGCATCGGATGTGAGGTAATGCCAGCCAATATTGATGAAGAGTCGATTAAAGATTCGTTGCTTAAAGAAAAAGCTTCTCCAGAGATAATTTCTAAAAATCTTGCAGAATTAAAAGCAAACGAAGTAAGTAAAAAAAGACATAACCATCTGGTTTTAGGAGCGGATAGTGTTATAGATTTAAATGAAGAACTTATTTCAAAACCTACAAATAGAGGCGAAGCTTTAGCTATTCTTGAAAAATTAAATGGTAAAAAACACCAATTAATCAGCTCTGTTTGTATATCTAAAAATGGAGCAATGATTTGGAATTATACAGACGTGTCTGCTTTAACAATGAAACAACTTAATTCGGATGAAATTAAATCATATTTGGTAAAGATAAAGGATAAAGAATTATATGCTTACGGCGTTTATCAAATTGAGGCGGATGGAAGATCTTTGTTTTCAAAAATCGAAGGAGATGAAGACGCTATTATGGGTTTGCCGGTTAAACAAATAAAGGAATATTTAAGTACACTAAAATGAAAAAATATTTAGTTATAGGAAATCCAATTAAGTATTCTCTGTCACCTAAAATTCATAATTATTGGATTAAAGAAAATAATATTGCTGCTGTTTATGATAAAAGGCAACTAAATGAAACTGATATTGAAAGAATAGTCTCGGAAGTAAAAAATAGTAAAATTGATGGAATTAATGTTACTGCTCCTTTTAAAAAATCGGCCATTCCTTTTCTTGATCAACTAACTTCACTTGCGAAAGAAGCTCAATCAGTTAATACGATTTATAAAAAAGATAGTAAAGTTGTTGGAGACAACACAGATATCGGTGGATTCGAGCTTGGATTAAAACATATTAATTACGATCTTAAAAATAGGAAAGTTTTTATTTTAGGAGCGGGTGGAGTGGTTCCTTCAATTATTATAGCTTTGCGGAGGTTGGGAGCAGCTAAAATAACTTTAAGCAATAGAACAAAAGAAAAAGCTGAAAATTTGAAAAAAATATATCCAGATTTAGAAATTATAAATTGGGGAGAAATTCCTGATTTTAATATGATAATTAATGCCACAAGTTTAGGTTTTAAAAATGATGACGAGATAAAATTAAATTACTCTGATATTGGACCGAACAAATTATTTTATGATGTAATTTATAGCCCCTCCGAAACAAACTTTCTAATAAGGGGAAAAAAATTTGGAAATCAAATTGAAAATGGAAAGATGATGTTTATTTACCAAGCACAATTATCATTTGAAATATGGCATGGTATTTTACCTAAAATAGATAACGAAATAGTTAATTTGTTAAATGATTAGACTTGCAGTAGTAGGAGATATTGGTTCAGGCAAAAGTTATGTAGCAAGACAAATTGGTTATCCAGTTTTTAATGCTGATGTTGAAGTTTCTAAGATATATAAAAAAAGCAGAAAATGTTACAATAAATTAAAAAAAGCCCTTCCTAGGTATATATTTTCTTACCCAGTAAAAAAAATTGAGATTTCCAAAGCTATTGTTGCTAGCCGATATAATTTACAAAAAATAGTTAAAATTGTTCATCCTGAAGTCCGATTTAATATGAATAATTTTATTAAAAAAAACAAACATAGGAAATTTGTTGTTTTGGATATTCCATTGTTAATGGAAAATAAAATAAATAAAAAAAAAGATATTTTAATTTTTGTTGATGCTCGCAAAAGTGAAATTAATAAAAGATTGAAAAAAAGACCAAATATTAACCTAGAAATTGTAAAAAAATTTGAAAAACTTCAGCTACCTTTAAAGTTTAAAAAAAAACGATCGAATTTTATAATTAAAAATAATTTTAAGATTAATTCAGTTAAAAAAAGTGTTAAAAAGATTTTGGAAAAGATTTTATAAATGTTTGAAATTATTCTTGATACAGAAACAACAGGGCTATCAATTACACAAAAGCATAGAATTGTTGAAATAGGATGTATTGAGTTAAAAAATCAAATTCCGACAAATAAGATTTTTCATGAGTATTTAAACCCACAAAGATCTATACCAGAAGAAGCGTATAAAATTCACGGATATTCAGATGAATTTTTGTCCGATAAAAAAACTTTTGCTGAAATAGCTGAAAGTTTTTTGGATTTTATAAAAGATAAAAAAATAATAATTCATAATGCGGCTTTTGATTTGTCTTTTTTGAATTATGAATTAGGACTTATTAATAAAAAGAAAATAAATAACAACAATGTAATAGATACATTAACAATTGCCCAACAGAAATATCCAGGATCGTCAAACTCATTGGACGCACTTTGCAAAAGGTTTAATATTGATAATTCGAAAAGAGAAAAGCATAATGCATTGATTGATTGTCAATTGTTGAAAGAAATATATATTAATTTGATAGATCAAAAAGAACCCCAGTTAAATTTAAAAAATGTAGAAGTTTACAGCAAAAAATTTGCAGATCCATCTATGCAAAAAAACAATAATCTAAGAAAAATAATTAAACCCAGTAAAAGGGAATTAGAACTTCATAATACATACCTGGAATCTCAACTTAGAAAGAATTTTTTT
The DNA here is from genome assembly GCA_913050185.1 of uncultured Pelagibacteraceae bacterium. Taxonomy (GTDB): domain Bacteria; phylum Pseudomonadota; class Alphaproteobacteria; order Pelagibacterales; family Pelagibacteraceae; genus AG-414-E02. The sequence goes on along the minus strand of CAJXBA010000010.1, from coordinate 16,491 downwards.
AATTAAGATAAGGTTTTTTCTTTAATCAGATTTTTATTTACGGGATTTAGTTTTTTATCTAAATACATTTTTTCGAAATTAACTTCTTTTTCGATACTAATATTATTTATTCCAGCTTGTTTAAATAAATATACAAAAATTCCATACAAAGTAGGATATATTGCTTTAGGAATTTCTACTAAAATTATTTTTTTTAATTCTTTTTTATCTTCAAAATTTTTATCTATTGAAATTAAAGTAGCAAAATTTACCTCAGTTAATATTTTATGTTTAACTTCTTGGTTGGGTGCTAGGGTTAAAATAGTATTTACTTCAATTATTCTATTTTTTAGAGGTATACCCTTTACATCAAAATTTAAATTATATTTTGAAATTTCCTTCTCTAGCATAAGAAAAGTTTCAGTGTTCGGAATTTCGAATGAAATATCTTTAATAAACTTTGATACAATTTTGTAACTCATTTAATTACTAATACTATTATCATTATTTGGATTAATTTCTTCGGATTCACCTTCGATAATCTTTTTTTTTGTTTCTTTTGTATCAAATTTTGGCGAAATAATTTTAATAAGCTTGTTTCTTGTAAATGGTATTATCAATAAAAAACCAATTATATCTGTTAAAAACCCTGGAATAATAAGCAACAGAGCGGCGAATGCCAGAGTTGCTCCAGATATTATTTCGTATACAGGAATTTCATCTTTCTTTATTTGGCTTAAAGCTGAGCGTATTGTATTCAATCCCTCTAATTTTGCGAAATATATTCCCGTTATGGCAGTAAAAAAAATTATGAAAATAGTATTTAATGCACCAATTACACCTCCAATTTCAATCATTAAGTAAATTTCAATTAAAGGGATGACAATTATAAAAAGGAGAACAACATTCATTTGTTTAACTATTTGTATTTGCATACTATATCATTTAAGTATTATAATCAAAAATCATATGAGTAGTAGTTTTGGATTTCTGGATTTAATCTTGTTAGCTATGTTAGCTGGCTTTATTATTTTGAGACTTAGAAATATTTTAGGAAGAAAGACAGGATATCAAGGTAAATCTACTAATAAATTTTTCTCAGGAAAAATAGAAGCTCTTAAAGATATAGAAAATAATGAAGCAATCAAATCAGGCAATATAGATGAAAATGTTAAAAAACAATTTTTAAAAGGCGCTGAGATAGCATACGAAAAAATAATCATGTCTTTTGCAAAAGGAGATAAAAAATCACTCAAAGGGTTATTGGAAAAGAATATGTTTAGCCGTTTTTCCGAGGTAATTGATGAAAGAAAAGCTAAACAACTAAAATATGAAACGACTTTTATAGGGCTCAAATCGTCAAAAATATTAGAATATAAAAAAATTGAAAATATCTATAGAGTTACTGTGAATTTTATTAGTGAGATAATTACATGCACAAAAGACAAAAATGATAATATAATAGAAGGTAGTACAGATACCATAAAGACAGTAAATGATGTATGGAAATTTTCAAAAAATATGTGGAGTCAAGATCCTACCTGGTATCTATTTGATACATCCAGCAAATAAGTGAAAAAGAAATATTCTGCCACATTCAAGGATAAAGCAGACTGGTTTGCTTTTACAAAAAATTTAGGAGATGTTCACGATAAAGATGCAAATTTTGTTGAACAAAATATTAAATCAACCAAATTACAAAAGCTAGATTTACATGGATGTTCGTTAAGTAAGGCAAATAAATTGGTAAAAAAATTTATACTCAAGTCCTTCGAAAAAGGATATAAAAAGCTTTTAATTATTACGGGCAAGGGTTTAAGGTCAAAAGTTCATAAGAATCCTTATCTTTCCGAACAAATGAATGTATTAAAGTATTCTGTTCCAGATTTTATTAAAAATGATGAAGATTTATTTAACAAAATCAACTCAATATCGACGGCGTCTTTAAGTGACGGAGGAGAAGGGGCGTTTTATGTTTTTTTGGGAAAAAAAAATTTATAAAATAAACTTCGATAAGTCAGCATCTTTAGTAAGCGCACCTAGGTTTTTTGTCACATAATTATTATCAACTATAATTGTTTCTCCGCCGCGATCTGTCGCAGAAAAGCTGATTTCGTCTAAAACTTTTTCGATAATTGTGTGTAATCTTCTCGCTCCTATATTTTCTATACTTGAGTTAATTTCTGTAGCTAATTTAGCAATTGTTTCAATCCCATCTTTCGTAAATTCAAGATTCACTTTTTCGGTTTTCAATAAAGCAACATATTGTTTGATTAAACTATTATCTGGCTCTTCTAAAATTCTTTTAAAGTCATCACTAGTTAGTGCATTTAATTCTACTCTAATTGGCAATCTTCCTTGAAGTTCTGGTAGTAAATCTGATGGCTTAGCAAGTTGAAATGCTCCAGATGCGATAAACAATATATGATCAGTTTTTATTGGACCGTGCTTTGTGCTAACGGTAGTTCCTTCAATTAAAGGTAACAAATCTCTTTGAACTCCTTCTCTTGAAACATCACCCCCTATGCGTTCGCCCCTTGCTGAAACTTTGTCGATTTCATCTAAAAAAACAATTCCATTATTTTCAGTTGATATTTTAGCAGATTTTATAATTTTATCTTGTTCTATCATTTTATCAGATTCTTCAGCTATTAGGATTTCGTGAGATTCTTTTACTGTCATTTTTTTCTTCTTACCTTTTTTGATATTTTTTCCTAAGATTTCAGATAAATTTAACATTCCAACATTTGCTCCAGGCATACCAGGTATTTCAAAACTAGGCATGCTAATTGCATCATTTATCTCAATTTCGATTTCATTATCATCCAAATCACCACTTCTTAATCTTTTTCTGAAACTTTCCCTAGTAGCAACGCTCGCCTTATTTCCCACTAGTGTATTAAGAACTCTTTCCTCCGCAGCTAGCTGGGCTCTGGCATACACTTCTTTTCTCATCTTTTCTTTTTCAATAGCTATTGCGATTTCAAGCAAATCTCTAACTATTTGCTCCACATCTCTTCCCACATATCCAACTTCCGTAAATCTCGTGGCTTCGACTTTTATAAAAGGTGCTTCGGCTAATTTTGAAAGTCTTCTAGATATTTCTGTTTTACCAACACCAGTCGGCCCTATCATAAGAATATTTTTTGGTAAAACTTCATCTTTCATATCACCTTTTAATGCTTGTCTTCTCCATCTATTCCTAAGTGCAATTGCAACAGCTCTTTTAGCTGCTTTTTGGCCAATTACATATCGATCTAATTCAGAAACTATTTCCCTGGGAGATAAAGATGAAACTGTAGATTTATCATCTTTTTCTTGTTTTAGATCTTTTGTGGGCAACGATGTTATATTTGATTTTTGTTTCATTTAAATTTTTTCTAGAGTTATATTGCTATTAGTGAATACACATATTTCAGATGCAACTTGTATTGATTTTTTTGCAATCTCTTCTGCCGACATTTTTGTATCCATTAATACTTTTGCTGCAGCCAGAGCATAATTGCCACCCGAGCCTATACCTATAATTCCTTCTTCGGGTTCTAACACATCTCCCGTACCAGAAATTATAAAACTTTTTTCTTTGTCTGCAATAGCCATGAGAGCCTCTAATCTTCTTAAGTATTTATCTGTTCGCCAGTCTTTTGCTAATTCAACGGCTGCTCTTGTAAGGTTGCCAGCGTGCTTTTCTAGTTTTGCTTCTAATCTTTCAAATAATGTTAAGGCATCCGCAGTTGATCCAGCAAATCCAGCAATAACATTTCTCTTCTCAATTTTTCTCACTTTTTTTGCTGTACTTTTAATTACTGTATTACCAAGACTTACTTGTCCATCACCGGCAACAACAACGTCTTTATCCTTCCTGATTAGAACAATCGTAGTACCATGCCAATTTGAATTATCACTCATTGTACCAATCTATGTGGAGGTTAATTTATTATCTTCAAGATCGAATATTCATTTTATTGCTATATTCTTGAATTATTTATATACCCTATTATTACGGAATTGAGCCATGGTAAGAAAAGCTAAAGTAGTCAAAAAGACCAAAGAAACCAGCATCACTGTAGAAGCAAATATAGATGGTAGCGGGTCATACAAGATAGACACCAGAATAGGTTTTCTTAATCACATGTTGGAACAATTATCTAAACATTCTTTGATTGATCTAAAAATAAAAGCAAAGGGTGACACACATATTGATTTACACCACACAACTGAAGACGTAGGTCTAGCCGTAGGAGAATGTATAAAAAAAGCACTACATTCTTCAAAGGGAATAAAGAGATATGCTAATAGCTTAATACCCATGGATGAAACTTTAACTAGGGTTTCTATTGATGTGTCGAACAGACCGTATTTAATATGGAAGATTAAATTAAAAGTGGAAAAATTGGGGGAAATGGATACTGAACTTTTTAAAGAATGGTTTCAGGCATTTACACAATCAGCAGGAGTTACTTTGCACGTAGAAAATATATACGGTGAAAATAGTCATCACATAATCGAATCATGTTTTAAAGGACTTGCGAGATCACTGAGACAAGCTTTAGAAATTGATAAAAGAATTAAGTCAAAAATTCCATCCACAAAAGGAATATTATAATCTTTATAATGATTATATTCCCCGCCATAGATATTAAAGATGGCAAGTGTGTTAGGCTTTTGAAAGGTGACTACAATAATGTTACACATTATAAAAAATCTCCCCTAGAACAGGCTGACGAATTTTTTCATTTAGGATTTAAAAACATTCATGTAATAGATTTAGATGGAGCTTTAGAAGGAAAATTGGTTAATAAAAGTATAATTGAAAAAATAATTAAAAAAAATAATTTTAAAATTCAAGTTGGTGGAGGAATTAGATCTTTAGAAAATATAAAAAACTGGATAGATGTTGGTGTAGATAAAGTTATTATTGGAACCGCAGCGATAAAAAATCAAGAATTTCTTAAAATGGCCTGCGACAAATATAAAAAAAAAATTGCTTTATCTTTAGATGTGCGTAATGGATTTCTTGCTCTATCAGGATGGAAAAAGCAAACTGATATTTTAGCTTTGGACTTTATTAAAAAAATTGCACAAACAAAAATTTCTAGAATAATTTATACGGATATAAATAGAGATGGTACAAAAACCGGTCCCAATATAGAAGGCACAATAGATTTTTCAAAAGTAATAAATGTTCCGACTGTGATTTCCGGTGGGATTGCTTCAATAAAAGATATTTTAAATATAAAAGAAAAAAAATCTCCCAATATCGAAGGTGTTGTTGTTGGAAAGGCAATTTATGATGGCAATATTGATCTTCGTAAACTTAGTAAAATTATATAAATGTTAAAAAAGAGAATTATACCTTGTTTAGATGTTAAAAATGGAAAGGTCGTTAAAGGTATTAATTTTGTGAATTTGATAGACGCAGGTGATCCAGTTGAACAAGCAAGGATATATGATGAACAAGGTGCAGATGAAATTTGCTTTTTAGATATTACAGCTTCAAATGAAAACAGAAATATTATGTTAGAAGTAGTTAAAAAAACCGCAAAAAATATTTCCATACCTCTAACCGTCGGAGGCGGTGTAAGAAATTTAGAAGATATCAATAAATTGCTTGGTAATGGAGCGGATAAAGTTTCAATTAATACATCTGCTGTTACTAATAAAGATTTGATTAAGGAAAGTGCAGAAAAATTTGGTTCCCAATGTACCGTTGTTGCTGTTGATGCAAAAAAAGCTAACAATAAATGGGAAGTTTTTACTCATGGCGGCAGGAAACCCACAGGCAAAGATGTTATAAAATTTGTAATAAAAATGGAATCATTAGGTGCTGGAGAAATACTACTCACCTCAATGGATAGAGATGGTACAAAAAAAGGCTACGATTTGGATCTTACGAAGAAGGTATCAGCCTCTCTTAATATACCCGTTATAGCATCGGGTGGAGTGGGGAATTTGGAACACTTATATCAAGGTATTAAGATTGGTAAGGCAAGTGCCGTTTTGGCAGCATCTATTTTTCATTTTGGAGAACATACCATATTAGAAGCTAAGCAATATTTGGACTCAAAAGGTATACCTGTTAGAATTTAATCATGTCAGAGACTATAGAAAGACTTGTCAAAACGATTAGATCAAGAAAAGAAAGTGATACTAAATCATCATACACTTCTTTTTTGCTATCAAAGGGAAATGATTACTGTTTAAATAAACTCAAAGAAGAAATTGCTGAACTCGAGGATGCCATTAAGAACAAAAAGAATACAGTACATGAAACAGCAGACGTTATTTATCATTTGTTGGTGACTTTACAGTCCGCCAATATAAATTTTGATGATATAATAAAAGAACTTAAAAAAAGGGAAGACATTTCGGGATTTGAAGAGAAACAAAATAGGCAACCATGACTTACGACAAAAATAATATTTTTGCCAAAATTTTGAGAGGGGAAATTCCTTGTAAAAAAATATATGAAGATGAATTTGTTCTTGCTTTTTATGATATAAATCCACAAAAAAAAGTGCATGCTCTCATTATTCCTAGGGGTGAGTATGTAAATTTAGATGATTTTTCTTCGAAAGCATCAGAAAAGGAGATTGCTGGTTTGATAAAAGGAATAGTAACAGTTGCTAATAAAGTTGGTGTTTCTGACTCAGCAAAAGGCGGCGGATACAGATCTTTAGTGAATGTTGGTGAAAATGGAGGACAGGAAGTACCTCACTTACATTTCCATATTTTTGGTGGTGAAAAAGTTGGAAAAATGGTTTCATAAAAAAGTAAACTAAAGATCTTCTTCTCTTGGAATTTTAAAAAAATCACTACTAATTATTATATTGGTTTTCAGGCTACTAATTAAAAAAACTACTTTGTTAGAATAGGCATCATTTGTTTCCCATCCTTTAAATTCTAGTGAATTTTTATCAAAAAAAATTTTTATTGTATTTGTTTTTTTCCCGATTAATTCGTATTCAATTAGCTTTGAATTTATTTTTTTTGGTTTATTATTTTTAACCAAATCTAAAATTTGTTTTTTTTTTAAAATAGTGAATAAGGGCGTTGTCTTTATAGGATAATAATAAATTTTTTTATATTTTTTTTTTATTATTGCAACTGTTCTCCCGTTGGAAATTACACTTTTCTTTTTTAAATCTTCATAGTCACATTTCATTAGCAATGGATACTTAATGTAACACTTTCCTATTTCTTCCTTTTCTGCAATTTTTTGTCTAAAATCAAAAGATAAAGTATTAGTAGCTTCCAATTTATCAACAAGTTTTTTTTGAAAATCTGAAAAGGATATACCAGTACAAATAAAATATATAAAAAGAATTTTAAAAATGAGATAAAATTTTTTTTTCAAACTTAACCTATAAAATTTCTCTTTTACCCACATGATTGGCTTGACCCACAACTCCCTCTTTTTCCATCATCTCCATAATTCTCGCCGCCCTATTGTATCCGATTTGCAACTTTCTTTGCAAAAAACTGGTAGAAGCTTTTTTTTCAAGTTTTACAATATTTAGTGCTTCAAAATATAATTCATCTTTTTTATTTTCATTATTAATATTTTTATTACTGTCTAATTCGTTATCTTTAATTACTGTAATTTCATCAATGTAATCAGGTTTTCCCTGTGATCTTAGATAACCATTAACCTTTTCTATTTCTGATTCCGTGACATGGGGACCATGAATTCTTACAATTCTGTTTGCGGAAGACATAAATAACATATCACCCTTACCTAGTAATTGTTCAGCTCCTTGTTCACCTAAAATTGTTCTACTATCTATTTTTGAACTAACCTGAAACGAGATCCGAGTTGGAAAATTTGCCTTAATGGTACCTGTTATTACATCTACACTTGGTCTTTGTGTTGCCATAATTATATGAATTCCAGCTGCTCTAGCCATTTGTGATAATTTCTGTATGTAGTTTTCTATTTCTTTGCCAGCAATTAGCATTAGATCTGACATTTCATCAACTATTAATACAATATAAGGCATGTGTTTCTTATTTTTAGAATTGTAACCATCAATATTTTTCACTCCTATACCTGTCATTAATTTATATCTATTTTCCATTTCTTTTACCGTCCATCCTAATGCGGCTGTTGCCTTTTTTGCTTCAGTAATTACTGGACACAGAAGGTGAGGTATTCCTTCATAGGCAGATAGCTCCAGCATCTTAGGATCAACCAAGATCAAGTTACATTTTTCCGGAGGATGTCTATAAAGCAAAGATAATATAATGCTATTTACACAAACAGATTTTCCAGAACCTGTGGTTCCTGCTATTAATAAATGAGGCATTACTGATAAATCTCCAACAATCGGGATGCCAGAAATGCTTTTTCCTAATGCTATTGGTAATTTTATTTCTTTTTTTTCAAATTTTTCATCAGAAACAATTTCACTTAAAAACACATTTTCTCTTTTAGTATTGGGTATTTCTATACCAACTGTATTTTTACCTGGTATTGTAGCGACTCTAGCAGAAACAGAACTAGTATTTCTTGCTATATCATCTGATAAGTTAATAATTTTTGATACTTTTATTCCTGGGGCTGGCTCGAATTCGTTTAATGTCACTACCGGACCATAACTAACTCTTTTAATTTTACCCTCTACACCAAAATCAAGTAGGATTTTTTCTAGAAATTCTGAATTTACATTTAATTCTACATTGTTGTAATTTTTTAAATTTTTATTTTTTTCTAAAAAATTTAACGGAGGCAGCTTAAAATCACCACCAGAAATGGCAGGTTCTTTCTTGGTCGCAAAAGGTAATATTTGCTGAGTTTCTTTTAGAACATCATCTGATAGATCTTTTATGCCTGTATTTAAATTTACATTGTCAGTCTTCGAATTATTTTCCTTATTTTTTTTTAAGAAATATATAATTTTCTTAATTATTAAGTAAGGAAAAGATAAAATTTTTGCAATTCCCCTTATTTCTATATTTATGCTTAATATAAAAAATGTAATCGTTAATAACAGAAGTGAAAAAAATATGTATCGATTTTCTGTTAAATTGGTAAGGGAATAAAAATTTTCTTTGATTATACGTCCAAGAAAACCACCATTACCATTGTCAATTAGCCAGAAAGAGTTGTTATAGAAAATATTAATAAAAGTTGATCCAAAGATTGTATAAGAAATTGTAAAAAAAATTTTTGCTATAAAATTACTAATTTTTTTTCTTACAATAAGTGTTAATCCCCAATTTAATAAATTTATAACCATTAAAAATGAAATAAGACCAATCGATTGGAGTAAAAAATCTGAGATAACACTACCATAAAATCCTCCAATATTTTTGATTTCAACATCATCTGGGGTATATATAAAATTGGGGTCCGCGGGAGAATAACTTACAATTGATATTAAGAGAAAAATGCCAATTATTGTTAATAATATACCGGAAAATTCGACCAATCTGTTTTTAACAAAGTTATTAATCTTTATTAAAATATGAGAATTCATAATTTTTTTTATCAATTAATTCACTTTGTATCATTTATTAATAATTGTTAAAATTTATATTTTAATTGTTTATTTTTTTCTAAAACCTTTTTTACTCTTATTAGAGATATAACTGCATCTCTAGGATATTATCCAATAGCTGCCTTCGTTGTTAATACTAATCTATCTGTCCCATCTCTAAGTAATTAATTATAAATTCACTTGATTTTTGAAACTCTTGCTTATAAAAAATCGTTGTTTTATAATATTTTATTAAGCGGGAGTAGCTCAGTGGTAGAGCGAAACGTTGCCAACGTTTAGGCCGAGGGTTCAATTCCCTTCTCCCGCTCCAATTTATGGGAGCTTAATATGAAAAAACTTTTAATGTACTTATTTCTGGTTTTAGTGTTCTGTTGTAATACAGCACTAGCGCAAAGTTCACTACCCGAGTGTGAGGGAAGCCCTCTTATAATTAAGAAATTTTCAGTCATGGGGGGGAATACTGCAGCAAAGGTTAAGTTAATGAAATGGGGAAGTTGCCTTGGTACTTTAGTTAAAAAAAATGGCTCCCAATATGTTGGTGAATTTGAAAAAGGAAAATTTTCAGGGCAAGGAACCTACACATATAATGATGGGACATTATATGAAGGTAGTTTCTTTGAAGGTAGATCTGATGGTTATGGAACTATGAAATATGGTAATGGCGATATATATGCTGGTGAATTTGTACGTGGAAAATTTTCAGGATTAGGAAAATATACATTTTACGGTGGAGGATTTGATTATGGTATCTGGGAAAAGGGTGAGTTAATCGAACGACTTGAAGAAGGGGCCACGGCGCCCAAGAAAGAGTCTGAAAAAGACGAAGCTCAAGTAGTTAAAAAAGAAGAATCAATTAGAACAGAAAGTTCTCTACCAGAGTGTGAGGGAAGTCCGCGTGAGGCAAAAAATAAATTTTCTGTAGGTTTGATGATGTTTAAATGGAATGATTGTGAGGGTGTTGTTTATTATAAGGACGAACAATATGAAGGTGAGTTTGTACGTGGAAAATTTTCGGGATATGGAATTTACACTTATAGCGATGGATCGGTATATGCAGGAGAATTTAGCGGCGGCAAGTCTAACGGAAGAGGGACTTATACATTCCAGAGTGGAGAAAAATATGTTGGAGAATTCAAAAATGATCTAAAGAACGGAAAAGGGGTAGAAACACATCCTAATGGCAGCAAATATGTTGGTGAGTTCCAAAAGGGCGCTTATCATGGAAAAGGAACTTTTACATTTACTGATGGAAGAGAAACCACCGGAGATTGGATAGAAGGTAGACCGAATGGACAAGTAGATATCGAATATAAAAATGGAAGTAAATATTCAGGACTCTATACCAAAGGTCAACGCAATGGACAGGGAACCTTCATTACTTCTGATGGAATTGTTCAAGAAGGTATTTGGGAAGAAAATAAATTGATTGAAAAAAATGGACAGGCAACCTTTAGATATGATGATGGTGGAATGTACGCTGGAGAATGGATAGAAAATAAAAGAGATGGGCAAGGTACTATGAAATTTAAGAAAGGACATCCTCAATACGTTAAATACGAAGGAGGATGGAGGAATGATAAAATGTTCGGGCAAGGAACCATGAATTATGTCAATGGAGATATATATATTGGCGAATGGTTCAATTCTAAAAGACACGGAAAAGGAACCACAACATATACAGATGGAGGAGTCGATTCAGGTATATGGAAAAGAGATAAACTAAGAGAAAGAAAGTAAAAAATATTAAATTCTTCACCACTTAACATATATTTGTTCATTAATTACGAATGATTGATCTACACAAAAAAAGTTGTATTTCCTGTCAAGATGGAGTGATACCTTTTGATATTTCTGAAATACATAAATATTTAAAGAAGATAAATGGTTGGTATGTAAAAAAAATAAAGATGAAGTTTATTTTCTTGAAAAAAATTTCAAATTTAAAAATTTTTCTGAAAGCCAAAAATTTGTTAATAATCTAGGAAATATTGCTGAAGTAGAGGGTCATCATCCAGATGTTATGTTTGGGTGGGGTTATGCCAAGATAAAAATATTTACACATAAAATTAAAGGACTTGCAGAAAGTGATTTTATTTTAGCTGCTAAAATTGATAAAATTTAATTTTAATGTCTGAAATGTCGCATTCCGGTAAATACCATAACTATTCCAGCTTTATTTGCAGCTTTAATCACCTTTCGGTCATTTATTGAGCCTCCTGGTTGAATTATAGCCCGCACGCCTGCTTTTACTAATTCTTGAATTGTATCAGGAAAAGGAAAAAATGCATCTGATGCTGCTACCGAGTTAATGATTTTTTCAGGCAAGAATCGAAGAGCTTTATCTGCTGCGATCCTACAACTGTCAATTCTACTTGGTTGCCCTGAACCAATACCAATTGTAGATTTGTTATTTGCTAAAACGATAGCATTAGATTTTGTAAATTTGCAAATATTAAATGCAAATTTGAGGCCAGCAAGTTGATTGGGAGATGGTTTTTTTCTTGTTACCGTTCTAAACTTCTTTTTATCGAAAAGTTTATTATTTATATCCTGAGCCAAAAAAGAATTTCCAAAAAAAATATAATGTTTGCTATCTTTTAAATTAATTTTATTACAATCAATTAGTATTATTTTTTTTCTCTTTTTTAAAATTTTTAGTGCTTTTTTTTGAAAACCATTGGCTATTATTACCTCAAAAAAAATTTTGTTTAATTCTAAAGCTAGTTTTTTTGAAATTATAGAATTAATGGCTACGACACCACCAAAAGCACTTGTAGGATCACACGCTAAAGCATTTTTAAAAGATTTGACCCGATCTTTTTCTATTGAAACTCCACACGGATTGGTATGTTTTATTATAACTGTCCCTTGATTTTTTTTAAAAGAAGATACAATAGCTAGAGCTGAATAAATATCATTGTAATTATTGTAACTGAGGTCTTTTCCATGAAGTTTTTTTAAACCCAAATTATTATCGATTTTATACAAGCTTCCTTGCTGATGTGGATTTTCACCATAACGAAGACTTTCCGCTAATTTTCCACCCAAGGTTTTTTTATCAGGAAATTTTATTTTAAGTTTATCATTTAACCAGTTTGCGACATTAGAATCATAATATGCAGTAAGACCAAAAGCTTTTGCCGACATTAGTTTTCTGAAATTTATTGATGTTCTGCCATTATTAGTTTTCAGTTCGTTTGAAAGTTTTGAGTAATCTGAAATACTAGAAATTACAGTAACGTCATTAAAATTCTTTGCTGCTGCTCTTATTAGAGTAGGTCCGCCAATATCTATATATTCAATTAATTTATTTAAACTAATTTTTTTATTAACTTTTTTCGTAAATGGATATAGATCTACAATCACCAGATCTATATCAGGTATATTTAATTTATATAAAGTTTGTCTATGCTTTTTATTATTTCTTATACTAAGTATTCCCGCATGAATTTTTGGATGTAAAGTTTTTACTCTTCCGTCAAGGATTTCCGAAAATCCAGTGTATTTTGAAACTTCGGTACATTTATAGTTCATTCTATTTATTTTTTTATATGAGTTACCCGAACTAATAATTTCTACTTTATGTTTTTTTAGAACAGGCAATATAAGTTTTAAATTTGATTTATCTGAAACAGAAATAATTGCTCTTTTAATTTTTTTGAAATTCATGTTTAAGCTATTCTTTCGATTGACCAATTAACAGAGATTTTTTTTTCGTTTGAATTACTCGAAATGGATACTGATTTATTATTTATTATTTTACTTTTATTACCAAAAAAAATATTTTTTTCAATTTCAAAATTATGTGTACTACAACGCAGCATCCATCCTTCGCCATTTGTTAAATTAATCAAGACTGAATTCCCAGCTTTGGTTTTAACAATTTTATTATCTGGATAAATATGAAATCTTACAGAAAAAGTTACTGGATTTGAATAGTTATTAGCTTTTTTTAATTCATCTGTACCAAAAATTTTGTCTTCTCGTTTCATAATTTTAATTGATCTTGTGTGTGCATAACCGAATTTTTTTTCATAACCATTATGTGACGCAGATAACAAGTAAGAATTTTTATTTTCAGTATAACTTTTGTTAACAACTCTAAGTTTTTCCATTAATAAATTACCATAAATTTTATTTACAATATTATTTTTTTGAAAAATACATGACGAAGTATCATTCATGTATAAAGTTGAATGAGCGGCTGTTGATCTACTTAGCGATTCAAATTTTGAAGATAAGTACTTTCCATACCCAGAATTGGATATAATTTTGTGTTTTCCAGAGAAAAGTTCAATCGCCAAACAACCTGCTTGATAATATTTTGCAAAGTTGTCGGCGGGAGGATTTCCACAGTCTATAAATAGTTCCAATTTTTTTTTTTTAATTTTTATTAGATCAGCAATCCTGTAACTTTTATTATTAAATTTGTATTTTAGATTTTTTAAGAAAATATCGTAATATTTATAATTAATTTCCGTAGCTCCGTTAAAAAGAGGAAATTGTTTGTTTGAACATGACAAAAAAGAGTAACAGTTTCCTAGTCTGAGAATAATTTCATCCAAAAAATTTGGGACAAACTTTTGAGCTTCTTTAAGCCACTCCCTTATTAAAATTAAATATTTTATACAAACGAAAACCTCTTCCGGGTTTCTTGATTTGGGAAATCCCGATTCATCAAAATAATTTCTTATAATTTTTTCTAATTCTTTTATTCCGATTTTATAATTTAAATCATTTTCACTAAAAATTATTCCTGATAATATTATTGCCGTACAACAAATAATTTTAGTAGAATCATCCGGCACGTAACTTAAATTTTTTATTAAAAAATTTGACTGTTTTATCAAGCTTGAAAAAAGCTTTTCTTTATATATTTTGTCAGCGTCTTGCATAATTATGTCAGAATTAGATGACCAAGCAATAATTCTTTTGCTAGTGATTTCCATTTTCCATGCGTCAGGATCATAATTTGAAAAATTGTTTATCCAGCTATTAATAATATCTTTTATGTAAATTTTGCTATGTTTTCTGTTTAATTTAGTTAACCAGAGAAAGCTGTGCAGATTGTCAAATTTTAATTTATCTTTAGAACTTATTTTCCAAAGAGATGTCGGCGCTGTGCTGTTGATATTATAAAAATCATTTTTTGTTGTAGTTAGGGATTCACATAAAAACGAACTGGGTGTATAAAAAATTCTGGAAGGGATATATGTAACTAATTTTCGGTTATAAAATAGACTTTTAAGGTAATAATTTTTAAAGATCAAAAGAGGCAACTTCAGAACAGATAAAAAGTATAGTTTAATACCTTTTAGTCTATACATTTCTTTAATTCGTTCTTAGCAATTGAATATTTTTTTTTAAGTTACCATTATTTTCCTTAAAAATTGTATTTCCAGAAACTAAAATATTTGCACCAGCATTCTTTATAGCCATCGAATTTTCAAAGCTGACACCTCCATCAATTTCAATTTGAACTTTGAGTTTTCTGTTGTCGATTTCTTGTCTTAGCTGTTTTACTTTGTCTAGGGAACTATCAATAAACTCTTGTCCTCCAAAACCTGGATTTACACTCATTACCAAAACTAAATCAATCAAATTTAATACAGGTATAACTTTATTTACTGGAGTTTCAGGATTGAGTGACACTCCAGCTTTTTTGTTAAACGACTTAATTTTTTTAACAGAATCATTCAGATTGTCAGTTGCTTCTGGATGAATTGTTATAATATCGGCACCTGCTTGAGCAAAATTTTTTATAAAATCATGAACTGGGGAAATCATCAAATGTACATCAAAAGGTAGAGATGAATATTTTCTCAGTTTATGTATTATTTCTGGACCAATAGTAATGTTTGGAACAAAATGTCCATCCATTACGTCTATGTGTATTAGATCTGCTCCCGCTTTTTCCAGATCCTTAATTTCACTACCTAATTTACTGAAATCTGCAGATAAAATTGATGGTGATATTTTGACGGAAGACATAGGAAAATTTATATTTTTATATTTGAATTATGTCAAAAAAAAAGAAGGGCGGAATTTCCCGCCCTTCTCGAATATGTATTAATTTAGTCGTTAAGCTCTTGCATCTCCGATATCTTCTACTAATGCACTTACCGATTTCCTAGGAATAGTAGACATCTCCATTTTGTAGGCTAAGAACCACATCATTCCAACTCCTAGTATCCAGAAGAGAATGTGCCAAGCCCAGATGGAAGGAATTCCAAATGTCCACGTACTGATATCATTTGGTGATCCAAAGATATCGTTTCCTATAACAGCTCCTGGTCCAATTCCGAAAAATAACCAAGCAATAGTTATAATCCAAGCCGCCGGTTTTAAACTTTGCTTTTTCGCCGGTAGGCCAGCTGTATCTGCTAAGAAGTCGTGGTATTTTTGTCTGTGTGCACGAGCCTTTTTATCATTTTGCGTCATGGCAGAAATAGGTATTGCTACCAATAGGTTGAAGAAAATACCCCAGAATGCTGAATGCATCGTCCAAGGCCATCTACCCCAAGGAATAGCATCGCCAAATATATTTTGGCCGATACTTTCCGTCATCATAACACCTACAATTCCTGCTAACAGACCCCAAGATACTCCTTCTCTAGTCAACCATGGGAAATAACAAACAGCAGCCAATGGTACCCACATTTGGAAACCAAACGCTACGGCTAATCCTCCTAATAGAACCAGTGCATCTTGAGAGAATGTTGCAACCATTAAAGCTGCTCCTACAACTACTACAACACAAACACGACCCACAAATTTTTGTTCTGCGTGAGTCATTTTTGGAGAGAAGAATTTTTTGTAGATATCTCTAGTTAGCATTGATGCGCAAGTTGACATGTATGCAGCACCCGTTGATTGCATCGCTGCAAGTGCACATACCGCAAGAAGACCTACAAACCATGGAGCCGCATCCCCAATCGTATTGATAAGGTAAGGTACAAGAGTTCCTTGTCCACCTTTACCAATCGATTCTGGAAGTACATTTGATATATTT
>CAJXBA010000009.1 GCA_913050185.1 uncultured Pelagibacteraceae bacterium | reverse complement strand
CAGATGCAAAGGATCAAAATTTTTGAAAATGTTTTTTCTAAAAGATTATAAATTATTATTTTGCCATCATAATAAATTAAATAAGTATGGATATGGAAATATTGTTAAAAAAAAAGGATTTAAAGTACCCGGCGCAATTTGGAAAATTACAAAAAAACATGAAAAAATATTGGATCGTTATGAAGAATTTCCCAAATCATATCAAAAGAAATATTTTTACCTGAATGGAAAAAAGATCATGTTTTATATCATGAACGGCAGTTTTGTTAAAAAACCACCAAGAAGTTATTTAAATCTAATTATAGAGGGATATAAAAATTGTAATATAGATTTGAAATATATCAATAAATTTTAAATGATAATATTTAATTCAAGCCCCAAACCAACAATAGGAGTTGAAATTGAACTTCAGCTAATTGATGAAAAAGATTCAAGTTTGAAAAATATCGCACCTAAATTACTGACTGATATAGATAAAAAATTTTCAGATAATGTTAAATCCGAACTCATAGAGTCAATGATAGAAATAAACACCAATATTTGTCCTACTATTGAAGAAGCTGGGAGTAATATTATTGAAATTTTGACGCATCTTGAAGAATTTTTAAAAAATTACAAAACGAATATAAATTGTACTAGCCTTCATCCATTTTCCATAGGAAAGAATCAAATTGTTACGAATAACCTTCGTTATCAACGTATAATGAAAGACCTACAGATAATCGGAAAACGTTTTATCACACAAGGACTTCATGTGCATATAGGTATTAGTAATAATGAAAAAGCAATTCGAGTTAATAATGCATTAAGAATATATTTGCCATTGCTTCTTGCTCTTTCAACTTCTTCACCTTTTTACGAAGGCGAAGATACCGGCCTCTATTCTTATAGAACAAAACTTTTTGAAGCTTTACCATTAGCGGGCATGCCAGACTATTTGAATGATTGGAATCATTTTGTAAATTTAACAGAACAATTACAAAATGCCGGCATTATAAGCTCAGTAAAAGATCTATGGTGGGATGTTAGACCCCATCCCGGATTTGGTACTGTTGAAATAAGAGTTTGTGATATTCCGATAAATTTCAAAGAAATTCTTTCTTTAGTTGCTTTAATACAAGCTCTTGTCGTGACTCTAGAAAATACAAGTTCTTATCCCGATACTCATATTCAGATTCTTCAATCAAATAAATGGCAAGCCGTACGTTATGGTTTAGAAGGAGTTTTTGTTGAGCCAAAAACATTTAAAAAAATCACTATAAGAAAAGCGATTGAAAATCTTTGCATAATGATAGAGCCAGCTGTCATTACTTTGGGCTCCAAAAAATATATAAAAACAGTAGAAGAAATATTAAATCAAGGCACAGGATCAACAAAACAACGAATGCTGTATAATAAATCAAATGATTTTGGATATATGATGAAATCATTAAAGGATTTGTTTTATCAATGAGTATTAATATTTTATATTTCACCCTGTCACAGATAAAACATATTCCATCTAGATAATAAATGTTGAAACATATTTTATTAAACATTAAAGAATTTTTGTAAAATGCCAACCAGAGCCATTGTCACTTTAGCTGACAGCAATTACTTTGAATTACTTTTAGAGCTTATTGCTTCAATAAAATCGCATAAAGAGAGTGAAAATGTTTGTATATGCATTTTAGATGCAGGATTAAGTGAAAAACAATTAGGTATATTAAAAAATAAATCACATTTAATTAGAAAAGCAAAATGGGATATAAACGTTCCTGCGCATAAAGTGAAAGAAAAAGAATGGCTTAAAAGTCAAGTGTCCAGAGCTTTTTTGCCAAATTATTTTCCAGAATTTGAAAAATATCTTTGGATTGATTGCGACGCATGGATAAATTCTTGGGATACTGTAGAATTATATTTCAAGGCTTGTGAAAATGGAAAGCTTGGGATTACACAAACAATTGGTCCGGGTTATAGAGTATTAAGTAGAGTTCAATGGGTTTTTGGAAAACTAGCACTAATCAAATCACAAAATTATAAACATGCAAAGAAATCTGGTTTTTCTGAAACTACAGCAAGAAAACTTGCATTTGCACCACATTTAAATATTGGTGTCTTTTCCTTGGAAAATAAATCCAAATGTTGGAAATTATGGCAGGAAATTTTAACTAAAGCACTTTCTTCTGGTGGAATTTTTGGTTCTGAAGGATTAGCCATGAATATAGCAGTGTATGACAAAAATGTTGATGTTGAATTTTTACCTCTTTCATGTAATTGGATTGCTAGTAATGTTTTACCTAAATTTGATGAAGAGAAAAGAACTTTTGTAGAACCCTATTTACCTCATAAGGAAATAGGAATAATGCACCTAGCAGCGGGTATTTGGAAAGATGATAAGGATATGAGAACTGATAAAAATGTTAAAATATCAATCCAAACAATACAAGGATCAAAGTTAGATAAAAGCTTAAGATATGGCTATTGAGTTTTTGCTTGTCGTATCATAAATAGTAAGTATTTAAATGAGCCCTCGTGGTGAAATCGGTAGACACAAAGGACTTAAAATCCTTGCCCATTAGGGAGTGCCAGTTCGAGTCTGGCCGAGGGCACCAGAAAGGTATAAACTATGAAAATTCTAATTTATTTATTAACATTTTTATTATTTTTTTCTCCAACTACAGCTAAGGAATTTAGAATTGATCTCAGTGATGAGGGCATGAAGCTTTTAAAGAAAAAAGGTTTTGGTAAAAAAACTATTTATACCAACGGTAAAGATGATAAAGGTTATTATTTAAAAGCTGTGGCAGATTCAGGCGCAACAGGACTTGGTATTGAAATTGAAAATAAAGAACTTCTTAAAGCAATGCCTTTTTTAAATGTTACATTTAAAATTGAGCAAGATTTTTCAAATATTGACCAAACAACTAAAGATGGTCATGATTGGGCAGCTAGAGTAATGGTCGGTTATGGCAAAAAAATTGGATCTAAGTTACTGAGTTTGTCTCATTCGTCTTTTTTGGAAGAAGGCTTTCTCCAACAAAGTCCATGGACTAAAGGTAGTCGTGACTATGTTATCTCGAACGATAAGAGTGGAGAGTGGCATACGCGTAAAGTTAATGTAAAAGAATTACTTGAGAATACCCACAATATTTCTTTTACTAATTTTCTTGCCATATTTTCAGACTCTAACAACTCAAAACAGAAAATTATTGCATATTACCGAGATATATATTTTAGCGATAATTGATAAAGTGCTAATATGATTTCAAAAAAAATACATTTTGCTATAGACACAAATGTAAAAGCTGATACTTCACAAAAAGCTCTTTTAAAAAGATATAAAAATTACTTGCCAAATCAATCAGACGTCATGGTTGTTATTGGTGGAGATGGTTTTATGCTTAAAACATTAAAAAAATATCAAAAATACAATAAACCTTTTTATGGAATGAATAGAGGTACCTTTGGTTTTTTAATGAATAAATATAAATCAAAAAATATTGAGAAATTTATTTCTAGAGCAAAGACAATCTCAATTTCAGTTCTTGAGATGCACGCTAATACAATAAATAATGTAAAAAAAACTGCGATTGCTATTAATGAAATTTCATTATTGAGACAAGGGAGACAGGCAGCTTCTTTACAAATTTCTAATGGTAAAAAAATTGTAATCAAAAAACTAATCTCCGATGGAGTTTTGGTTTCTACTCCAGCGGGAAGTACTGCCTACAATTTATCAGTTCATGGTCCAATTTTATCTTTAGATTCAAAAAAACTTGCAATTACTCCCATCAGTCCATTCCGACCAAGGAGATGGAAAGGTAAAATAGTACCTTCTTCTTCGTTAATTAAAATTAAGAACCTAAATAAAATAAAAAGACCAATAAGTGTTGTCGCTGATAATGTAGAAGTAAGAAATATTAATAATGTTAAAATAAGAATAAATAATGATATGAAATTTAAATTGCTTTATGACCCAAACAATAGTTTGAATAAAAAAATAAAATTAGAACAATCAATGAGAAGATAAAAAAGGTATTAAGAATTTATGATGCAACAACCTACAATTGCTGTTCAAACATCTAATAACGGTATTTCTCGTATAACTCTTAATGAACCTAAGACCTATAACGCTCTTTCTTTGAATACACTTAATTTGTTGATAAAGGCTTTTCAAAATTTTCACGAAGACGAAAAAACAAGAGTAATTATTATTGAAGGATCTGGAAAGGGTTTTTGTGCTGGTCACAATCTGAAAGAAATTAATTCATTAAAAGGAAAATTTGATTATCAAAATTTATTCAATTTATGTTCTGAGTTGATGTTAAAAATAGTTAATAATAATAAACCAGTCATAGCCAAGGTACACGGCGCGGCTTTTGCCGCTGGCTGTCAGTTGGTTGCAACTTGTGATCTAGCTTTAAGTACGAACGATGCAATGTTTGCTACACCCGGAGTTAACATAGGTCTTTTTTGTAGCACTCCTATGGTTGCCATAAGCAGAAATGTTTCCCGTAAAAAAATAATGAAAATGTTACTTACGGGCGAATCTGTTACTGCCCAACAAGCTAAAGAAATTGGACTTATTAATGATCATTACGAAAATTCTAAACTAGAAGAGGAAGTTTTAAGATTGGCTGATAAAATTTCTTCTAAATCTAATAAAATAGTTAAAATTGGCAAGGAAGCTTTTTATAAACAATTGGAAATGCCATTAGATGAAGCTTATAAATATACAAGCAAGGTTATGTGTGAGAATATGATGACCTTGGATGCCAAGGAGGGTATCTCAGCCTATTTAGAGAAGAGAAATCCTAATTGGAAAAACAGTTGATGTAATATCAGAGCAAGCTTCACGAAAAATTATTAAAGAAGTTAAAACGAGCTAACTAAAGTTATTATGGATAGTTTATTCACAAATAATAAATTAATGAAAGAAATTCTTATTTCTTCCAAAAACATAGCAATGGTAGGAGTCAGTTCGGTTAAAGAAAAAGAAAATGTTATCTCTATTAAGAGACGACCCTCAATTATTGTGATGAAATATCTTCAAGAATTCGGCTACAAAATAATACCAGTAAATCCGATTTCTGTAGGTAAGGAAATATGTGGAGAGGTAGCGGTTTCAAAATTGGAAGATATTACTATACCGATAGATATAGTTAACGTTTTCAGACCATCTCAAGAAACCCCTTTAATAGCCAAGCAAGCAGCAAAGATTGGAGCAAAAACATTGTGGTTACAATACGGTATCCATAATTTAGAGGCGCAAAAAATTGCTGATTCAGAAAATATTAATTACGTTGCAAATAAGTGTATAAAACAAGAATATCAAAAAATATTTTTAAAAATGAGTCCAGTTTTTCCAGTTCTTCAATAATATATATGATAATAATTATAAAAAAATGAAAAAAGAATATTACACTGAGGAATTAGAAAAACCGATTAACGATAAAACGAGAGCGTTGAAAAATCAAAAATTTTTTACCGTTGGATCAATTGTTATGATGTTTATAGTGCTAATCACTATGTATTTTATTCTTGCATAAAATCAAATGGTTAATTTAATCGAAATAGAAAAAAAATATCCTAATAAAATTAAACCGGAAGGATTTCTAGAGATTTATGATAAGTATTTTAAAGATTACCAAGATAAGGAAATTAAAATTTTAGAAATAGGAGTCGACAAAGGCGAAAGTTTGAGAGTATGGCGTGAATATTTTTCTAAAGCTATAATTTGTGGACTCGATATCGATAAAAAAGATTTTGAAATTGAGAACGTTGATATAATTGTTGGCGATCAATCAAATTTGGATATTTTAACTAAGATTGTTAGTAAATATGGATCGTTTGACATTATTATCGACGACGGTAGCCACAGAAATGAACATGTAATTAAATCTCTTGAATATTTATTTGATTATTTAAATTACGACGGTTTTTATATTGTTGAAGATTTACAAACATCGTACTTTCCTAGATATGGAGGAAGCAGGTATAATTTATTAAAAGGTGCGACTTCTATGAATTATATAAAATCTATGACGGATTCAATTAATTATGAACAAAACGACAAACCTTTTTATAAAAAAAAAAAATATGATGGAATTATTAAATATGTTCATTTTTACCAAAATCTTGCAGTGATTAAAAAAGGAAAAAGCGCAAAGCTTTACTACAAAGATTCAATAAAACAAAATTCTTTGATTGAGGCTTTAAAAAAATTTATTTCATATTTTTACAGATAAAAACTTTATGAAGGTCGTCGTTCTTAAAAATGACAGTATAGGAGATACAATTCAC
Source organism: uncultured Pelagibacteraceae bacterium (assembly GCA_913050185.1). Taxonomy (GTDB): domain Bacteria; phylum Pseudomonadota; class Alphaproteobacteria; order Pelagibacterales; family Pelagibacteraceae; genus AG-414-E02. The sequence continues at coordinate 37,591 of CAJXBA010000009.1, read as the reverse complement.
TCTCTGCCTAGCATTAATGAAATATTAGTCAAACATAATTCTGACGACATTTATTTTTTTTTATCTAAAATTAATCAGTATACTTTTTTTTTCTTTAAAAAATCTAATACACATCTAAAAATTTTTAATTATTCTTTATCTTTTATAGAAAAAATTAAAATTTTTTTGTTTTTTTTATTTAACAAAATCGATACTGCCTACATATTATGTCCCAAAAATTTTTATTTTTATTTGCCATTTTTTTTTAGAAATACCAAATTTAGTGGTTTATGCTTAAATGCTAACAATAATAAATTTAGACCATTGATTTTTATGAGGAAATATTTGTATTTTTATTTAATTAATGACAGAACTTTAGAGGGAAAAAGAGAATCCTTAAAGAATCTTCAATTAAAATTAGTTAATGAAGGTAAAATAATTCGTAGTGAAAATAGACTCAATTTAAAAATAACCCCAGAGAACGAAACTAATTTTAAAACACCAAATAAGTATATTTTTTTTCATTTTAAAAGCGATATTTTTGAAAATCTTAATTGGGATGAAAACAAAATTAGTAATTTTTTAAATAACTTATCCGATATTCACGATGTCTTATTTATAACTGATATAGAAGGTAATAATTATGTGAATTTTTTTATGGAAGAATTTAATTTCTACGATTATGATAAGAATGAATATTTTTCACGCAACTCTAAAATTACCTATCTTCATAGAATTGTCGGTTTAGAATTATTCAGAATTATTGCTAATTCAGCAAAAACTATTGCTCCACATAGTTCTTTTACAAATTTGAGTAGTTTTTATAATATTCCAACTATTGATTTGTTTTACATGAAAAGCTTAAGCAAATCTGATTTACAAAGTTATAGAAATGCAGCCAGAGAATTTTCACCTTTTAATAAAAAATATTTTCGTATAATTCCATCAATTGATTATGACAAAACAATTAAAAAAATTTTATTGTTTTCTAAAAAATATGAGTAAGATTGAATCATAAAATGATAATATCGATCAAAAAAGAAAAAGCATTAAATGTAAAAAAATCTACCCATAACGCAAAGAAGTGGTGTTTGGTCCATATTGGTAATGACATAACTTATGGTCTAGCTTTTGTTGCCGCTGAGCTTTTGAAACATAAACATAAAATTATGTGGTTAGATGGAGATGATAAAATTGATGAACTTAATAAAAAAATAAAGGATTTTTCACCTGATTATGTTTGTTTTGGTCCGCTTTCTACAGAGTTTAAACGTTCTTTAGAATTGGTTGATTCATTTAAAAAAACATTACACTCATTAAAAAGTGTATTTGGAGGAAAACATGTTCTGTCAATTCCTGATGAAATAAAAAAAAATGAAAACATAGATTATTTGGTTTGGGGCCCAGTTTATGAAACAATCGATAAAATTATTAACAGTCCACCCAAAACTTATATTAAAGGTTCACCAACTTTTCCTCATAATATGCAACCAGCTCTGAAAGAATATTTTGAACAAGTTCCTCGTATGGGAAAAAGAGAACGAAAATATATTATGTCTCATTTTGGTTGTGTTTATAATTGTTCGTTTTGTTGTACGAGTCTTACTCGTCAGTCATATGGTCCCAAAGCTTATACAGAATATTGGTTAGCACGTAGACCTATTAAAAATATGATAGATGAAGCTAAGTTATTTTTAAAATTTTATACTAAGGAAGTTTCTTTTGAAGATGATGACGTTTTGTATGACACGCATGAGGGAGCTGAGGGTACGCGTTGGTTAAAAAAATTTACAGAATTATGGAAAAAGGAGATTAATCTACCTATGTTTGCTAATGTTACTCCACAAACCGTAGTTAATGCTTCCAACGAAGCATTAGTGGCTTTGGCAGATCTTGTAGAAACGGTTCAAATGGGGGTTCAAACAACACAAGGTGATTCAAGCAGATTATTTAATAGACACTTTCAAGATGAAGCTCAAGTTATAGAAGCGTGTAAAATATTAACGGAGCATGGTATTAAAGTTAAATTAGAAGTTATAGTTGGGTTGCCTAATATAGATGGATTGGTTCCAGATCCTGTGACTGATTCAGTTAGAACTATTCAGATGTGTCAAAGGATAAGCCGAGAGGTGCCTTCAGGTATGACGTGGACATCATGTTTTCCGTTGATGCTTTATCCAGGAACTGTTCTCTGGAAAAAATGTATAAAAGCTGGTGTTCCATTAAGCGAAGCTTGTGAATTTGAATGGCATAGTGGTGAAGGTTCAATAAAATTTGATCCACTAACAATGAAACGAATAAAAAATATGACGAAAATGGCAACTATGTTTATAAAATATGATATGAGCGAAAGATGGATAAGAGCTTTGATTGACGTAGATTTAAATGATTCTTCGTCAAAACAACTTAGTGAAAGTCAGTATTTGGAAAGTTTAAAATTCAGATTGGGTAATAAAATAGAAGAAGAATTTGATGAGATACTAAAAGGCATGAACTTCAAATACTAATCATTATCATTAATGAAAACTTTTCATCAGTGGATTAAGCAACTTTTTGGCGTAAGTTTTTAAGATCAATCAATCGATAACTTAATTTCCAATAAATTTTAATTTTTTATATGATTGTAATATGGTTGTAATAAACGTTATTTTGTTAACTTAATTTATGCTTATACCAAATATAGATCGCAATTTTACAAGTTTAAGTTTGATCAAAGCAAATATATAAATCATATTAATAGAACTTTAGGTTAAAAAAAATTTAATTTTTTTTAATCTAATATTGTTAACAATAAGGAGAGGAATAATAATGAAAAAAACATTTAAATATTTGTTTTCATTGTTTGCTGTAGCTGCATTGGTGTTCACATTTGCGTGTGACCAGGGAGCTCAGCAAGGAAAAAGCAAGTCAAAAACTTTGACAAACACTAAAGGAAAAGGTTTTGTAAGATGCGGTGTTTCTCAAGGTCTTCCTGGATTCTCAAATGCTGACGAGTCAGGAAACTGGTCAGGTGTTGACGTTGATGTTTGTAGAGCTGTAGCAGCAGCTGTACTTGGTGATGCAGATAAAGTTAAATATACTCCATTAAGTGCGAAGGAGAGATTTACAGCTTTGACATCTGGTGAAATTGATATTTTATCAAGAAACACTACATGGACGTTATCACGTGATGCTGATATCGGTTTAACTTTTGTAGGTGTGAATTTTTATGATGGTCAAGGTTTTATGGTCAGAAAAGATTCAGGTATTACTTCTACAAATGATTTCCAAAGTGGACTTTCAGCGTGTGTGAACATTGGAACTACAACCGAGTTAAACATGAGAGACTTTTTCACATCAAAAGGTATTTCGTACGAGCCTGTTGTGTTTGAAAAAGCAGATGAAGTTGTAGCAGCTTATGATTCAGGTAGATGTGATACTTATACTACTGATAAATCTGGTTTAGCAGCTCAAAGAACTAAGATGCAAAGCCCAGATGATCATATTGTATTACCAGAAACAATTTCTAAAGAACCACTTGGACCAGTTGTTCGTCAAGGTGATTCAGTTTGGGAAGATATAGTTCGTTGGTCATTAAATGTTATGATAGAAGCAGAAGAATACGGCGTTAATTCTTCAAATGCTGACGCTATGAAATCTTCAGAAAATCCAGCAATTAAAAGACTTGTTGGATCTGAAGGAGAGTTGGGAGCGGCTTTGGGTCTAGGTAACGAATGGAGTTACAATATAATTACACAAGTTGGTAATTATGGTGAAAGCTATAAACGTAATATAGCAGACACTGGTATCTTGCCTGACAGAGGTCCAAATCAACTTTGGACTAAAGGTGGTATTCTTTACGTTCCACCAGCAAGGTAATTATATCTAAAAAGTTATTAAAAAAGGGCTAGATTTTTCTAGCCCTTTTTTTTATCTTAGATACATTAGATGGATATTAAAAATACAACCAAACTCTTTACTAATTTCTTTGATGCCAATCCAAGGTTAAAAAATTACTTACCTCAAGCTTTAACACTTTTTTTTATTATATTTGTTATCGGATACTTTACTTACAACGCCCAAGTTAATATGGATAACAGAGGCATTGACTTTGGTTTTCGTTTTTTAGGTGAGGAATCTTCATTTGATATACAATTTAGTTTAATAGAGTACAGTGGCGCAAGTACTTATGCCAGAGCTTATCTAGTAGGACTTTTAAATACAATTTTAGTTGCTGTTATAGGTATATTTTTTGCAAGCATCTTAGGTGTTGTTATTGGAATTTCAAGGCTATCTCCAAATTACTTAATTGCAAAAGTTGCTGAATGGTACATAGAAATATTTAGAAATATTCCTCTGTTGTTACAATTGTTTTTTTGGTATTTCGCCGCGTTAAGGGCTTTACCTTTACCCAAAGAAGCAATTAACTTTTTTGATATTTCGTATTTGTCAGTAAAAGGTCTTTATGTTCCTAAATTTGTTTGGACTAATTTTGATATCTTTCTTTATTCAATAATTGCATCAATAATTGCAATAATTTTTGTACTAAAATATGCTAGAAAACAACAAGAACAAACAGGAAGACGGATACCTTCTTTTTTTATATCTGTTGGAATAATTATATTAATTCCTTTATTTACGTTTTTGTTCGGCGGTGTATCCTTGACTTTTGAATATCCAGTTCTTAAACAGATGTCCGAAACCATTTACAATTATGTAGGTGGGGTGAGTATAATTCCTGAATTAATGGCATTAGCCCTGGCACTATCATTATATACTGCCACTTTTATCGCTGAATGCGTTAGAGCAGGAATTTTAGGTGTGACCAAGGGGCAAAAAGAAGCAGCAGCATCTATTGGTTTAACTCCTGTACAAGTTCTGAGGTTAGTCATAATGCCCCAAGCTTTGAGAATAATTATACCACCAACAACTAACCAATATCTAAATTTAACCAAAAACTCATCTCTAGCTGCCGCTATAGCATATCCAGATATTGTTTTAGTTTTTGCAGGAACCGCAATGATGCAAACAGGAAGAGCAATTGAAATAGTTTCAATTACTATGCTCACTTATTTGAGCTTGAGTATAGTAATTTCAATTTTTATGAACTGGTACAATAGAAAAATGGCCATCAAGGAAAAATGATAAAAAAATTATATTTTTTAGGCATGCCCACCAGAGATAAATTAAATCTATTTGTTTCAGTGGGTACGTTATTGTTCGTATTAGGCATAATTGACGTAATTCTTAATTCATTTTTTGAAATGAATATTACATCTTTTTTACCAAGATGGATAAATTATTTTACACCATTAGTTTTTAGTTTTGTCGGACTTCATTATGTCAGAATTGAATTTTCAGGTATCAGAATATTGGATAGGTTGAATAAAAATATAAATTTAAACTGGTTTAATGCCATACTAACTTCGTTAATTATCTTTGTATTGATTAAAAATATTCCACCTTTGCTAAATTGGTTGTTTTTCGATGCTGACTTTATAGGAACTTCGAAGGAAGAATGTTCTCGTGAGGGTGCGTGTTGGATTTTTGTTAATGTTTGGTTTAAAAGATTAATATACGGACTGTATCCAAACTCTGAAATTTGGAGAATTAATCTTTCTTTTTTAATGTTGATTGGTTTAGTAATCTCCGCATTTTTTGTTGCTCCAAAAATTAAAAAATATATAATTATTTTTCTCTTATTTATTTTTCCATTCATAGCTATGAATTTAATTTCTGGAGGAAATTTTGGGTTGGAATGGGTAGAAACACCAGCGTGGGGTGGATTATCTCTTACATTTATTATTTCAATTTTTGCTCTACTATTTTGTTTTCCTGTAGGAATGTTTTTAGCTTTAGGAAGAAGATCTTCAGCTCCAATCGTTAGATATTCATCAATCGGGTTTATTGAATTTTGGAGAGGTGTTCCTTTAATTACAGTTTTATTTATGGCTTCAGTAATGATGCCAATGTTTTTGCCTGACGGTGTTTATATGGACAAACTTGTACGAGTTATAATAGCCATTACACTTTTTGAAGCAGCATATATGGCAGAAGTAATACGTGGCGGCCTTCAAGCACTTCCAAGAGGACAATATGATGCTGGAAAATCATTAGGTATGGGATATTGGAGAATGCATTTGTTGGTAATTCTGCCACAAGCATTAAAACTTGTTATACCGGGTGTTGCTAATACATTTTTAGCTTTGGTAAAAGATACTCCATTAATTTTGGTTGTGGGTTTGCTTGAATTAGTAGGTATGATAGATATGGCAAAAACAAATCCTGAATGGCTTGGTTTTGCTACCGAAGGATACGTTTTTGCAGGTGTTGTTTTTTGGATTATTTGCTATTCTATGAGCAGATATAGTCAATATTTAGAAAGAAAATATAAAACAGATAGATAAAAATTATGTCAGATCAAATAATTGAAATGTTAGATGTAAATAAGTGGTTTGGTGATTTTCAAGTTTTAAAAAATATAAATCTTAAAGTTTCTCAAAAACAAAAAATAGTGGTTTGTGGCCCTTCAGGTTCTGGGAAATCTACCTTAATAAGGTGTATTAATAGATTAGAAGAACATCAAAAAGGGAAAATTATTGTGGATGGTATTGAGTTGTCCGAAAACACAAAAAATATTGAAAAAATAAGAGCCGAAGTAGGAATGGTTTTTCAACAATTTAATTTATTTCCACACCTATCAATTTTGGATAATTGCACTTTGGCACCAATATGGGTTAAAAAAACACCAAAAACACAAGCTGAAGAAATGGCATTAAAACAATTAGAGAAAGTGCAAATATCAGATCAGGCAAAAAAATTTCCAGGGCAATTATCGGGTGGACAACAACAAAGGGCAGCAATAGCCCGCGCTCTGTGTATGGAACCTAAAATTATGCTTTTTGATGAACCAACCTCTGCTTTAGATCCAGAAATGATCAAAGAGGTTTTAGATGCAATGGTAAATTTGGCAAAAGGTGGAATGACCATGATAGTGGTTACTCATGAGATGGGTTTTGCGAAAGAAGTTGCTGATGAAGTAATTTTTATGGATGAAGGCATGATTGTTGAAAAGGCAGAAACCAAAGAATTTTTTGCTAATCCAAAAAGTGATAGAACTAAACTTTTCTTGAGTCAAATATTGTAGTTTTTAATTTTTGATGCCAAGATTATTTAAAATTTCGGTAGTGCTGATATTTTTTGTTGCTCCATTTGCTGCAAATTCTCATGTTCAGCATTATAAAAATTTAGGTGGTATTGAATTTGATATTTACCGAAACAGTAATCATATTGGTTCACATATCTTTTCTTTTGAAAAATCAGGAGATCAATTATTCGTCAGAAGCGAGATCAAATTTAGTATAAAAAAATTCGGTCTTACACTTTATAAGTATTATGCTGAAGGAACTGAGGTGTATAGAGAAAATCAGCTAGTTAAATTCATTTCAACAACTAATCAAAACGGAAAAAATAAATACGTAAACATGATATTTAATGATGACAAGTATCATATTGACGGCTCTTCATATAAAGGAGAGGCTCCCAAGCATTATTTAATTGGCACATGGTGGAATCACAGTATGGTTGGTGCTGAAGCACAAATTAGTGCAGTTTCAGGAAGAATAATCAAACAAAAGGTGAAATTTTTAGGCAAGGAAAAAGTTAAAATTGGTGTTAATTACTACAATACATTGCACTATAACTTTTCATCAGTAGATAAAAAACTTAATAAGAATAAAAAATTGAACACAGACGTGTGGTATGATGAAAAAACTCTCAACTGGGTCAAGGCGTCATTTAATAAAAAAGGTAAATGGGAATACAAACTTAAATCAATTTGGTAATTTATAAAATTTCGCCGACTTTTGTCGAAAATTAATTGTAGAGTCAAGTTATTTATATTGCGAAAGACATGTATTATGATGTAGATCAATGTAAAAATATTGATTTTTATTAAATAAATTCAACAAAAAAAGTTTATTTTAAGGTTGCAATGAAAATAAATTTAATGTTCAATTCATGGAGTATTAATTTTTTTTAGAGGGGTATCATGGAGGGGAATTTCAATAGCCATTTAGGCAAAAAGTTGCGTATGAGAAGATTGGCGCTAGGTTTAACGCAAACGAAAGTAGCTCAAGCAATAAACGTAACATTTCAGCAGATTCAAAAATATGAAAAGGGAACAAATGGAATTAGTTCTTTAAGAATAATGCAATTAGCAAATTTTTTAAAGGTTTCAGTATTATATTTTTTTGATGATTTTGTTAACCATTCTGGGGAATCGAATGAAAAACAAAAAATTGAAAGCGATAATTTAAATTATTCCTTTTTGGCAAAATTATTTGCAAATCTGTCAGAACAACAAAAAGAGAGTATATTGCAGGTACTAAAAAATACGATAAATTTGGAAAAAACGGGCTAATCAGTTGGCTCCTCGGGCAGGACTCGAACCTGCGACCAATTGATTAACAGTCAACTGCTCTACCAACTGAGCTACCGAGGAATAATAATAGCATACTTTTTTTTAAGAACAAAACAACATGAAATTTGGAGGCCACGCCCAGAATCGAACTGGGATAAAAGGATTTGCAGTCCTCTGCGTAACCATTCCGCCACGTGGCCAATTTTATAACAAAATTGTTTAATTCAATTCTTTGTTTTTTACCAAATTATTATATGTTTGTATAAAATGCAAAATTCAAATTATAATCACAATGAAATAGAAAACGAAATATACAACTATTGGGAAAAAAATAAATTCTTTAAACCTAAAAAAAGCTCAAAAAAACGTTTTTCTGTAGTAATACCACCTCCAAATGTAACCGGAAGTTTACATATGGGTCATGCATTAAATAATTCATTGCAAGATTTACTAGTTCGTTTTTATCGTATGAATGAATATGAAACATTGTGGCAACCAGGAACTGACCATGCAGGTATTGCTACACAGGCTGTTGTGGAAAAAAAATTAGCAGAAAAAGGAGTAAGTAAAAGTCGACTTGGTAGAGATAAATTTGTTAAGGAAGTTTGGAAATGGAAGGAGCAGTCTGGAGATCAGATTATTAATCAACTTAAAAAATTAGGATGTTCTTGCGACTGGTCACGTAACAGATTTACTATGGATAAGGATTTATCACAAGCAGTTATAAAAACTTTTGTTCAACTCTACAAACAAAAAATAATTTACAAAGATACTAAATTGGTTAATTGGGATACAAAATTAGAAACTGCTATATCTGATCTAGAAGTTGAGCAAAGAGAAGTCCAATCAAATCTTTATTATATAAAATATAAAATTGTTGGTGAAGAAAATTCAATCACAATAGCTACTACTAGACCTGAAACTATGATTGGAGATACTGCTGTGGCTGTAAATCCGAAAGATCCACGATACATTAATTTTATCGGAAAGAAAGTTCTACTTCCAATTACTGAGAGAGAGGTAAAAATAATTTCAGATAATTATGTTAAAATAGACCAAGGTTCCGGAGCTCTTAAGGTTACTCCAGCTCATGATTTTAATGATTTTGATATCGGCAGGAGGCACAACTTAGAGTTTATAAATATTTTTGAAAAAAATGGTAAGTTGAACAATAACACTCCTGTTAACTTTGTTGGTCTAGATTGTTTTGAAGCTAGAAAATTAATTTTAAGATTACTTAAAGAAAAAGAATTATTGGAAAAAATTGAAAATATTAAAAATGTTATACCCTATGGTGATCGATCGAATTCAATTATAGAACCATTGATGACTGAACAATGGTTTGTTAATGCAAAATTTTTAGCAAAAAAAGCAATAGAAGTTGTTAAAAAAAAAAGGACAAATTTTTTCCCAAATAACTGGTCAAAAACTTATTTTAATTGGATGAATAATATTCAACCTTGGTGTATTTCAAGGCAATTGTGGTGGGGACACAGAATTCCTGCATGGTATACAAAAGATAAAAAAGTTTTTGTTGCAGAAAATGAACAGGAAGCAAAAAAAATTTCCTACAAATATTACAAAAAAAATGTTGAGTTAAAGAGAGATAATGATGTTCTTGATACGTGGTTTTCGTCTGCACTATGGCCATTTGCTACTTTAGGATGGCCAAAAAATACTTATGAATTGAAAAGATTTTATCCGACATCAGTGCTTGTAACTGGTTTTGATATAATTTTTTTTTGGGTTGCCAGAATGATGATGATGGGAAATCATCTACTAAAAAAAGAACCTTTTTCAAAAGTTTACGTCCATGCTCTTGTTAGAGATGAAAAAGGTCAAAAGATGTCCAAATCCAAAGGCAATGTTATTGATCCTCTTGATATAATAGATAAATACGGTGCTGATTCATTAAGATTAACATTAATTTCTATGGCTGCCCCAGGTAGAGATGTAAAACTTTCTGAGGATAGAGTTAAAGGATACAGGAATTTTTTGAACAAAATATGGAATGCAAATAAATTTTCTAAATTAAACAAATGTAAATTAATTAGAAAGATTAATATGAAAAAAGTTAAACTGGATGTAAATAAATGGATTTACTACGAATTAATAAAAACAAAAGAAGATGCACACCTATATATATCAAAATTTAGATTTGATGAAGCCGCGAGGATTATTTACCAATTTGTATGGCATTCATATTGTGATTGGTATATCGAATTTTTGAAACCCATTTTTGACTCTAAGAATAAAATAAATGTTGAAGAATCACGTAATATGGCCAGCTATGTCCAATCTGGCATATTAACTTTATTGCATCCTTTTATACCATTTTTTACGGAGAAAGTTTGGCTCGATTTTAACTTTAATAAATTCTTCAAAACTTCTTTAATGTTCAAAAAATGGGATTTAAAACCACAACTTAATTTTCGTAAAAGTTATGACAAAATTGATTGGTTGATACAGTTAGTAACTAATATAAGATCAACCAAGGTGAATTTAGAAGTTTCACCAGGATCATTTCTAGATATTTCTATCAATGAGATGAAAAATTCCAAAAGAAATATAATTAATAATAATATAGATGTATTTAGAAGAATAGGAAGAATCTTAAATATACACGAATCAAAAATAAATAGAAGTGGAATAAAAATTATTGTTGGCGGAGAAACTATAACCCTGTATTTTGATCAGAGTTTGGACTTGCATAGTCAAAAAAGAAAAATATATAAAAATGTTGAAGATTTAGAAAGGAAACTAGCATCATTGTCTGACAAATTAAAAAATAAATCTTTTTTGAAAAATGCACCAAAACGAATTATCAAAAAAGAAAAAAAAGCCTTAGTAAGTTATGATATCGAACTTAAAAAGTTGAATAGCATTATAAATAGTATTAAAGGTTAATTATGAAATTTAATAAAGCAAAATTACCAAGCAGACATGTATCTGTGGGCATTAAAAGTGCTCCACATAGATCTATGTACTATGCTATGGGTCTCACTAATACGGACATCGAAAAACCTTTTGTTGGTGTTGTGACTACCTGGAACGAAGCTGCGCCTTGTAACATAACTCTTTCTAGACAGGCTCAATCAGCTAAAAAAGGTGTAAAGTCTTCAGGTGGCACACCAAGAGAATTTACAACCATTACTGTAACCGATGGTATAGCAATGGGTCATGCTGGAATGAAATCTTCATTAATAAGCAGGGAGATAATAGCTGACTCCATAGAACTTACTATGCGAGGTCATTGTTATGATGCACTTATAGGTATAGCTGGATGCGACAAATCATTACCGGGTCTTATGATGGTCATGTTAAGGTTAAATGTTCCTTCTGTGTTTGTTTATGGAGGATCTATATTACCGGGGCGTTACAAAGGGAAAGATGTAACTATAGTTGACGTTTTCGAGGGAGTTGGAAAACATTCAACCGGTAATATGACTAAAGAAGAATTGCTAGAGTTAGAGAGTGTAGCTTGTCCATCAGGAGGATCATGTGGTGGCCAATTTACAGCAAATACTATGGCATGTGTCTCTGAGGCTATAGGGTTAGCTTTGCCTGGATCTGCTAGTACACCCGCAGTATATAAAGATAGAGATAAGTTTGCAGTTTCAAGCGGACAAGCTGTAATGAATTTATTAGAAAAAAATATCAGACCCAGGAATATTGTTACAAGAAAGTCTTTGGAAAATGCAGCTGTTGTAGTCGCTGCATCAGGAGGTTCTACTAATGCAGCGTTACATTTGCCAGCAATAGCAAATGAAGTTGGAATTAAATTTACTTTAGAAGATGTTACAAAAATATCTAAAAAGACTCCTTATATAGCTGATTTAAAACCTGCAGGCAAATATGTTGCAAAAGATCTATACGAAATAGGAGGTGTTCCAATTTTGATTAAAGCTTTGTTAGATGGAGGTTTTTTGCATGAAGATTGCATGACAGTTACTGGAAAAACAATTGGAGAAAATCATAAAGATATTACTTTTCCGATTGATCAAAAAGTAATTTATAAAACATCTAATCCTTTGAGTCCAAAAGGAGGTTTTGTTGGATTAAAAGGTAATTTAGCTCCCGATGGTGCAATTATTAAAGTTGCTGGAATGAAGAAAAAAAAATTTAAAGGTAAAGCTAAATGTTTCGATGGAGAGAAATTAGCATTAGACGCGGTTTTGGCAAAAAAAATAAAAGCAGGCGATGTAATTGTTATTAGATATGAGGGTCCTAAAGGGAGTCCCGGTATGCCAGAAATGTTATCAACCACTGGAGCCATATACGGACAAGGTTTGGGAGAAGAAGTTGCCCTTATTACTGACGGACGTTTTTCGGGCGGTACCCATGGATTTTCTATTGGTCATGTTGGTCCTGAAGCTGCTGTTGGCGGACCTATTGGTTTAGTAAAAAATGGAGATGTAATCGAGATTGATGCTGACAAAGGTTATCTGAAAGTTAATTTGTCCAACAAGGAATTGATCAAAAGAAAAAATAAATGGAAACCGAAAAAAATAGAATACACTTCTGGTACCTTATGGAAATACTCCAACTCTGTAGGTCCTGCTTTTAAGGGTGCTGTTACACATCCTGGGGCATCTAAAGAAAAAAAATGCTACGCTGACATTTAAGAAGTAAATGAAAATAAAACCAGTTATCTTATGTGGCGGAGCAGGTACTAGATTATGGTCCGAGTCTGAAAAGAAACTGCCAAAACAATTTATTGATTGGGGTGGTTGGACTTTATTTGGCAAAACTCTTGAACGTATTAAGGGATCAATATTTGATTACCCTATAATAACAACAAATGCAGCTTATTTAAAATTGGTAAAGAAATATCTTAAAAAACACAAAATTAAAAAATATCAAATTATGTTGGAACCATTTAAAAGAAATACAGCTCCTGCTATATTGTCATCAGCTTTAATTCAAAAAGGATACAATAATCAACCAATGTTATTTCTTCCATCAGATAATTTAATTGGTGACATTAATCAATTTAATAAATCAATTAGTACTCATAAAAAATGTTTAAGCAAAAATAATATTTTTATTTTCGGTAATAAAACTATTTCACCATCTTCTGAATATGGTTATTTTTTAGTAAAAAAAATTTCAAAATATATAAATAAGGTAATTCGATTTATTGAAAAACCAGATAAAAATAAATTAAAAACAATTTTAAAAAAAAAAGCTTATATGAATTTAGGTATGTTTTTTATAAGAAAAGACTCAATAATTGCAAATTTTAAAAAATTTCAAAAGAAAATGTATGTCTATTGTGATAATGCAGTAGCAAGATCTAAAAATTGTAATAATATTTATTATTTAAACAAATCATCATTTAGAAAAATCCAACCAATATCATTTGATTTTGCAATTCTTGAAAAGGCTAAAAATGTTAATGGAATTAAATTAAATATTCCCCTAACAGATTTAGGTAATTGGAAAGAAATTTGGAAGTTTTTTAAAGAACATATTTCAAAAACAAATATTAGAAAAAACACGTATTACAGGCCATGGGGAAAGTATATCAATTTATATTCTGGCAAAGGTTTTTTATTGAAAGAATTAGTAATTAACCCAAAATCATCAATCAGTTTGCAAAAACACCATTATCGATCTGAACGTTGGACTATTATTTCTGGCAAGCCAAAAATTACAATTAACAAGAGTAAATTGTTTAAAAATCCAAACGATACAACGTTTATTCCAAAAGGAACAGTTCATAGAATTGAAAACCTTTTTAATACATCAGTCAAAATTATTGAAGTTCAAACTGGTCCTATTTTAAAAGAGACTGATATAGTCAGGTATAGAGATATTTATGGAAGGGCTAATTGATTTCTATTTCTATTGGTGTATGATCTGATGGTTTTATATTAGACCTTGGATTTTTATCAATATTTATATTTTTTATTCTATTCAAAATATTCATTGAGACTAAAAAATGATCTATTCTCATGCCGTGATTTTTTTGCCATGCACCACTCATATAATCCCAAAATGTATACTCTCTTTTATTTTCATTGAATAAGCGAAAGACATCACGAAAACCTAAATTGATTAATTCATTAAATTTTGTTCTTATTTCTAATTTAAACAAGGCATCATTTTGATATTTCTTATGATCGTAGACATCGATCTCTTCAGGTATTACATTGAAATCACCACCTATAATAATATTTTTATTTTCTGACAAAGTATTTTTTATTTTTTTATTAAAAGTGTCAAACCATTCTTTTTTATAATCATACTTTTCTGTGTTAATCGGATTTCCATTAGGAGCATAAATATTTATCAAAAAAACAGTACTAGAATTATGCTTAATCTTGCCAGCGATTATTCTTGATTGTTTTTTTTTATCTTTGAAAAATTGCAAGTTAATTTCACTAATATTTATTTTTGATGCGATGGCAACACCATTATAGCTTTTTTGCCCAAATACATGACATTCATAACCCAATTGTTTAAAATTATTATAAGGAAAATTTTTCTTCTCTGTTTTTATCTCTTGTATGAACAAAACATCTGGCTTAGATTTTTTTATATAGTTTACTATATTTATAATTCTTGCTCTTACAGAGTTAACATTCCAGGAACTTATTTTCATTAAATTGAAAAAGATATGCCGCAACCACAAGAAGATTTTGTTTTTGGATTTGATATTTTAAAAGAACTTCCTATCAAGCCTTCTGAAAAATCAACAAGAGATCCCCTAAGCATCTTCAGTGATGATTTATCCACCACTATATTTTTATGCCTTAAATCATTTTCGTCAATTTTGTTGTCAAAAGAGAAATCATATTTGAATCCGGAACAACCTCCGCCATTTATAGCAATTCTAAAAAATGTACCTGAAGGTTTTTTTGATATTAGCTGATTAATTCTTTCCACAGCTTTTTTACTAAAGTTTATTTCTTTAATCATTTTATCTGGGTTATTGTAATATAGTCATCCTAATTAAATTATGCAAAAAAATTATAGAGAAAATCATCTTAAATCGTATGCTGTTAAATCAATTAATAGCGAGGGAAGAGTATACAAAGAATCTGAAAGCTTTGTTAGATCACCCTATCAGAGGGATAGAGATAGAATAATTCACTCTTCATCGTTTAGAAGACTCAAACACAAAACTCAGGTTTTTGTAAATACTGAGGGAGATCATTACAGAACTAGACTTACACATTCAATGGAAGTTTCGCAAATCGCCAGAACATTGGCAAGGTCTTTAGGTTTAAATGAAGATTTGACCGAATCATTAAGCCTGTCACATGATCTTGGCCATGCACCTTTTGGTCATGCTGGAGAAGAAGCGCTAAACCAATGTATGGAACAATATGGAGGATTTGACCATAATATACAAACATTAAGAATAGTTACATTAATAGAAAACAAATATTATAAATTTCGCGGTTTAAATCTTACTATGGAAACATTAGACGGTTTGATTAAGCATAATGGTCCGGTTACTAAAGCAGATTCTTTTAAAAAAATTTTGAAAATAAATTTGCTTAATAACAAAATAAATCTTAACAAGTTTCCATCTCTAGAGGCACAAGTTGCTGCCATATCTGATGATATTGCTTATAATAATCACGATTTGGAAGATGGTTTAAGAGCTGGCTTGTTTTCAATTCAAAAACTTATTTCAATACCTTTTATATCAACTTTAATTAATAAACATTTAAAGAATATGAAAAGTTTTAGAAGAGAAATAATCATCAGTCAAATTGTTAGAGATTTAATAAATTTAATGGTAATTGATGTTATAAATACGACAAATAAAAATATAAAGAAAAATAATCCAAAATCAATAAGAGATATCTGCAATAGAAATAGTCCGATAGTCGATTTTTCAGATAAAATGAAAAAGATGGACAGACAAATAAAAGCTTTTTTGAAACACAATATGTATGATCACAAAAAGGTCATTGTTAATGCAAATAAAGGAAAAAGAATAATTGAAGGTTTATTTAATTATTTGTTAAAAAATCCAAAAAAATATATTAATGGGGAATTATTTCAAAAAGAGCAAAAAGAACGTGTGGTAGCAGATTTTGTTGCGGGAATGACCGATAGATATGCAACGAATATATATGAGAAAATAAAATGAATTTATTTTTGGATTATCAGGTAAAAATTTTATTACTTTTAAAAAAGTTGGAAAAAAAGAATATTATAAACCTTCCTTCCAATTTAAGGAGTATTGTAGTTGAATTGCCACCAAAAGATCAGGATGCAATTATGTCATGTAATGCAGCCATGATTCTAGCGAAAGCTAATCAAAAGGCACCTTCAGAAATTGCAGAAATTCTAAAAAAACATTTTTTAAATAATTTTAATGAATTTGAAAAAGTCGATTTTGCAAAACCAGGTTTTTTAAATATTTTTTTTAGAAACGATTTTTGGAAAATTCATTTACGCGACATAATTAAGCAAGGTCCAGCCTATGGAGCTAATAAGATTTCAAAAAAAAAATACAATATCGAATTTGTTTCTGCCAATCCAACTGGACCTTTGCATGTCGGTCATTGTAGAGGTGCTATAATAGGAGATGCTATTTCAAATTTGTTAAAATTTAATGGAAATGTAATTACAAAAGAATATTACGTTAATGATTATGGATCTCAAATAAAAAACTTTGTATTCTCTGTTTATTGTAGGATTTTGGAAATTACAGAAAATAAAACATTTCCAAATAATTTAAACTTATATCCAGGTATTTACATTGTTGGCATTGCAAAAAAAATATTAAAAAATAAAACTATTAAAAATTTTAGCAACTATGAAAGAATATATAATAAATTAGCTAAGGAATCCTTAGGTATAGCAGTTGAAATTATTAAAAATGATTTATCAGCATTAGGAGTTAAACATGACAATTTTGTTTATGAATCCAAATTAATTAAAAATGCATTAGTACAAAAGACGATTAATAAACTCGAAAAACAAAATTTCGTTTATAGAGGTAAACTTCTGGCCCCCAAAGGGGAATTGACCAATGATTGGAAAGATAGACAGCAGTTGTTATTTAAATCAACGGATTTTACAGATGATATTGACAGACCGTTAACAAAAGCAGATCAATCTTGGACTTACTTTGCTAGTGATATTGCCTATCATGCAAATAAAATTGACAGAAAATTCAATGTATTAATAAATATTCTAGGTGCTGATCATACGGGGTACATAAAAAGAATTTCAGCTGCTGTATCAGCTCTTTCTAATAATAAAATTAATCTAATATGTAAAGTAACTCAACTTGTAAAATTATTAAGAAAGGGTGAACCTTTTAAAATGTCTAAACGTAAAGGAGATTATATTACCGCAAAAGATCTAGTAGATGAGGTTGGAAAAGACTCTGTTAGATTTATCATGTTAAATAGAAGCAATGAAGCAGAATTAGATTTTGATTTTGATAAGGTAACAGAGAAATCAAAAGAGAATCCTGTATTTTATGTTCAATATGCTTATGCAAGAATTAATTCTATTTTTAGATCACTTCATTTAGATATTGAAAAAAAAATAAATTTCAATAAAGAGCATCTAACATTTAATAAATATGAAATTGAAATTTTGAAAAAAGTTTTAGAATGGCCAAAATGTGTTACAATATCATCTACTAAGCTTGAACCACACAGAATACCTGTTTATTTATACGATCTTGTAACTTTGTTTCACGCATACTGGAATATGGGAAAAATTAATGAAGAATATAGATTTATCATTAATAATAAAATTAATAATAAGTCTCGCTTAGCTTTACTAAAAGCGCTGTCTATAGTTATAAAAAATGGTATGTCAATTTTAGGTGTATCAACACCAAAAAGAATGTGATGTTGAAAAAAATTAAATATACATTTTATATAGTATCATTTTTGCTATTTGCAATATTAATAACTAATTTTTATTTTTCAGATCAAAATATTAGAGCCACAAATAAATCTAGATCTTCTTACTCTGTTAAAATTAGCAATGATACGATGAATATTCCCTTATTAAAAAATGATACAAGCAACATAATTGAATATAGAAACGATATAGAAATTTATAAAAAAAAGAAGAAAAAATATAAATTTTGGGAATTAATTGGAAGTAAGTAAATGCAGAGAAAAGCAGTTATTTTTGGAATAAAAGGAGTAAAATTAACTACAGAAGAAAGAGATCTTATTAAAAACGAAAAACCTTGGGGTGTAATTTTATTTTCCAGAAACATTAAAGATTTGAATCAACTAAGACATCTTATTACTGAAATCAAATATAATATTAATGACAAATATTTCCCTATTTTGATAGATCAAGAAGGTGGTAGCGTTTCTAGATTAAATACAATTATTGATTTTAGTATTTTTTCTCAAAAATTTTTTGGAAAATTATATTCACGAGATAAAAATATTTTTTATCAATACTATAAAATTTATACAGAAAAAGTTTGTGATATATTAAATAGAGTTGGTATAAATATTAATACCGTTCCAGTCTTGGATGTGCGAAGAAAAATATCTCACAGAATAATTGTTGATCGATGTTTTTCTGAAAATTCTGATTTAGTAACGAAATTAGGTAATTTGTCTATTAATTTATTTGAAAATAAAAAGATAGCTACTGTTATAAAACATATTCCGGGACACGGAGTATCTAAAATTGATAGTCATCATAAAACGCCTGTAGTTGAGATAAATAGAAAAGAACTTATTAAAAAGGATTTTAAGCCTTTCAAAAAGTGCAATTCGTTATTTGCTATGACAGCTCATATAATTTACCTCATTTATGATCCTATTTATACAGCCACACATTCTAAAATTGTTATAAATGAAGTAATCAGAAAACTTATTGGATTTAAAGGGATTCTTATATCAGACGATATATCAATGAAGGCTTTAAATTATGGATTAATAAATAATGCTACAAGAGCTTTAGATGCCGGATGTAATCTGATTCTTCATTGTAACGGGAATATCAAGGAAATGAAAAAATTAATAAAAGTTGTGCCAATTATTGATAAATTTACACAAAGAAAAACATCACATTTTTATAAATTTTTAGGATAAAGTTAGTCATATGGAATTTACATCACCAGAACAATTAAAAATAAATATAGACAATTATTCTGGACCATTGGATGTTTTATTGGACCTTGCAAAGTTGCAGAAGGTTGATTTAACAGAAATTTCTATTACGCAATTGGCAGATGAATTTATAGAATTTATTAATAGTACGAAAAAAGTAAATTTGGATTTGGCCTCCGAATATCTGCTTATGGCTACTTGGCTAGCTTATCTCAAGTCGAGATTGTTATTGCCTGAGGATGAAGATGATGATTTTAAAGCATCTGAAGTTGCGGAAAAATTAAAGCTCCAACTGAAAAAATTAGAATTAATGCGCTTGTTATCCGATCAGTTACTAAAGAAGAAAAGGCTTGGGACTGATGTTTGTATGAGAGGTATGTCTGGCGGAATCAGAACAACAGCCAATTCAAAATTTGTAGTTTCTTTATATGAATTGTTGAAATCTTATTCCAATCATGTCATGAAAAAAAGTTTTTTATCAATAAACATTCCTCGTTTACCGGTTTGCAGAACTGAAGAAGCAACTGATATCATTAGAAAAAATATAAAAACTCTAAGCGAATGGAAAGAAATATTTGATATGATTCCAAATAAATTTAAAAAAAACAAAAATCTTAGGAAATCGGGAATAGCAGGTTTTTTTTCTGCTTCCCTTGAGCTAACCAAAGAAGGACTAATTAACATCATGCAAAAGAAAAGTTTTGATAAACTGTTAATAAAAGAAAGAAAATGAATAATAAAAGAGATTCTAAAATTTTGAAATTTCCATCTGGCATAAATGAATCCGAAAGACAAGTTGAGGCGGTTTTATTTGCTGCCGAAGAACCTCTTGATCTTAAAAGCATAGAAGAAAGAATGAAAATAAAAGCTAATGTTCCTAAAATTTTAGAATCTCTTGTCATTCAATATAAAAATAGAGGAATTAATTTAGTTTGTATTGCAAACAAATGGTCTTTTAGAACAGCTTCAAATCTTTCTCAATTAATGAATTTACATAAATCTTATCAAAAAAAATTATCTAAGGCTGCCATAGAAACTCTAGCAATAATCGTCTATCAACAACCAGCAACAAGGTCCGAGATAGAAGAAATAAGAGGTGTAACTTTTGCCTCAGGAACTTTAGAAATACTATTAAAACTCAACTGGGTTAGACCCGCTGGAAGAAAAAATGTTCCAGGAAAGCCTATTCAATATGTTACTACAGATGAATTCCTTAGCCATTTCAATCTTCAAAAATTATCAGATTTGCCTAATATTGAAGAACTTACTTCTGCAGGATTAATCGATAGTGGAAGAGTTGATCCTTCGATTTTCGGAACTGACAAATTTATGAAAGAACAAAATATTGAAAAGAAAGAGGATATATATTCTAATATCGACGATATGCTCAGCCGAACACTTAAATCTGAAGAAGAGTAAAAGAATTCTTTAACAAACTTAAAAAATTGTATATAAATTAATCATGAGCATAGGTTTTTGGCAAATAGCAATAGTTGTCGTGTTGGTAGTTCTTCTCTTTGGAAGAGGCAAAATATCTTCTTTGATGGGAGATGTAGCGAAGGGAATAAAAAGTTTCAAAAAAGGCATGTCAGATAACCCCGATCAATCAACATCAACATCAACATCAACATCTGAAGATACATCAAACAAAGATCAAAATTCTGAGAATAAATAGTATACAATGCCACAAATTGGATGGTTTGAAATACTAATTGTAGTTATTTTAGCAATATTAATTATCGGACCTAAAGACTTTCCAGTAATGTTAAAAAAAATGGGTGCCTGGATCGGATCTATAAAAAGATATTTTAATGAAATTCAAAAAGATGTAACGGATATGAAAAATACCGTAGAAGATGAAATTTCTGTAGAAAAAAAATATTCAAATAACAATAAAGATAAAAAAAAAGATGAATGATGAAACAAAAAGCCAGGGCAGCTTCGTTGAACACTTCACCGAGTTAAGATCAAGATTGGTTAAGTCTATTGTATATTTATTCATTTTTTTTATAATTTGTTATTTTTTTGCAGAAAATATTTATCGCTTTTTAGTCGAACCTTATGCTGATGCTGTTAGAGGAGATGAGCTCAACAGAAGATTAATATTTACAGCCCTACATGAAACTTTTATTACTTATTTAAAAGTTGCTTTTTTCACATCACTGTTTGTCACAAGTCCAATAATATTAACACAAATATGGAAATTTATTGCGCCTGGTTTGTATAAAAATGAAAAAAAAGCTTTGTTACCGTATTTAATTGCTACTCCAACATTATTTCTTATGGGAGGTTTGCTGGTATATTATTTGGTAATGCCTCTGGCTATAAAATTTTTTCTTAGTTTTGAAACCGTGGCTGAAATTAATAGTTTACCCATACAATTGGAAGCAAAGGTAAATGAATATTTATCTCTTATTATGAGACTTATTTTTGCATTTGGCATTAGTTTTCAGTTGCCAGTATTATTAAGTCTTTTAGCCAGAGTTGGTTTTATAGATTCTGAATATTTAAAAAAAAGAAGAAAATATGTTATCGTAATTATTTTTGCGGTAGCAGCTATACTAACTCCTCCAGATCCAATTACACAAATAGGTCTGGGAATACCTTTGTTAATTCTTTATGAATTATCTATATTGTCAGTCAAGATTATAGAAAAAAAGAGAAAAGATGCATAATATAAAGTCTATAAGGAAAGATCCTGATTATTATTTAAGAAAATTTACTAACAGAAATACAGATATTAATTTAAAAAACTTATTAAATTTAGATAAAAAAAATAGGGAATTGATTCAAAGTAAAGAAAAACTTGAACAAGAAAAAAAAATGATCTCAAGAAAACAGGACGAAAGTCAATTTTCAAGATCAAAAGAAATATCAAAAGAAATTGCACAACTTGAGAAATTTCAAATGAAAATTGAAAATGAAATTGAAGCTACACTTAGTTCCCTGCCAAATATAGCTTTAGATGATGTACCTATTGGTAAAGACGAAACTTATAATAAAGAGTTGAAGAAAGTTGGAGAAATTACCGAATTTAAATTTAAACCATTGTCACACTACGATATTGGCAAAAAGCTTGATTTGATGGATTTTGATATTGCAAGAAAAACTTCTGGTGCACGATTTGTTTTTTTGAAAGATAAATTGGCTTTACTTGAAAGAGCCATTTCTAATTTTATGCTTGATTGCCATACAAAAGAATTTGGTTATCAAGAAATATCACCACCGTTAATAGTTAACGAAGATGTTATGTATGGAACTGGCCAACTTCCAAAATTTGAGAGTGACCAATTTGAAATTAAATTGGATGATGAAAAATCTAAAAAATTCCTTATACCAACTGCCGAAGTCATATTAACAAATATAGTTAGAGAATCTTTTATAGATAAAAATAAATTGCCTCTAAGATTGGTTGCTTCAACTGCTTGTTTTAGAAAAGAAGCAGGCAGTTATGGAAAAGATACTAAAGGAATGATGAGACAACATCAATTTTACAAAGTTGAGCTTGTCAGTATTGTTGAACCAAAGAAATGTTCAGAAGAATTAGAAAGAATGACAAATTGTGCGCAAAATATTTTAAATAAATTAAAACTTCCTTATAGACAAATTTTGTTATCAACAGGTGATATGGGGTTTAGCGCTGAAAAGACATATGATTTGGAGGTTTGGATACCTTCCGAAAATAAATTTCGTGAAATTTCAAGCTGCTCTTCATGCGGTCAATTTCAAGCAAGAAGAATGATGGCTAGATTTAAAAACGAAAAAAATGGAACTGATTTTTTGGGAACATTGAATGGGTCGGGATTGGCTGTCGGAAGAACCTTAATAGCTATAATGGAAAATTATCAACAAAAAGACAGAACAATAGTAATCCCAGAAGTTCTAAGATCTTACATGCATGGTGAAGAGCGTTTAGGATAATTTTAATTGTTTATTTTTTTAAATTAGTATAATCATAATACAAATTTAGGAGTGAATTATGTCTGGTTCGGGTTTTGCGCAATTTATACCATTAATATTAATATTTGTTATTTTTTATTTTTTCCTTATAAGACCTCAGCAAAAAAAAGTTAAGGACCATAAACTGATGGTCTCTGCTTTAAAAAGAGGGGATGAAGTGGTTACCTCAGGTGGAATTGTTGGCAAAGTAGAAAGAATACTTGGTGATGATAAAATTGATTTAATGATTTCAGATAATGTAACTGTTCAAGTTGTTCAATCAACAATACAGAGTTTGCTTAAAAAGCCTGAAACAAAAAAATAATTATATCCTGTGTTATATTTCTCTAAAATAAAATTAGTTATAATATATTTTATAATTATAATTTTAACTCTATTTTCACTTACCAATTTTACAAATATTGACGATAAATTTTTATTCTCAAAAAAAGTTAATTTGGGATTAGATCTACAAGGAGGATCTTATTTATTATTGGAGGTCAATTCCCATCCATTAATAAAACAAAAATTACAAAATAAAGTTTTATCATTAAGAAAATATCTAAAAGATGAAAAGATTAAATACAAAAATTTAAAATTAAATAATGAGAAAATAAGCTTTCAATTAGATGTTAATGAGATTAGCAAATTTGAAGAGTTTTTTTTAAATAAAAAGAATCTTATAAATAATTATTTTCAACAATATCGATCGTACGAAATGGATTTTTCTGTTGAAGAAACATTTGTTACGATAAGTTATTCAAAATATGGGTTTATAGAAATAAAAAGTTCGGCCTTAGAGCAATCTCTAATAATAGTTAGAAAAAGAATAGATGAGGTTGGTACTAACGAACCTACTATTATTAGAAGAGGTAATGATAGAATTTTAATTGAACTTCCTGGTCTGGATAATCCTAATCGCATAAAGAATTTGCTGGGTAAAACGGCTAATTTAACTTTTAGATTAGTGTCAGATGATGAAAGTGATTTTGGATCAGAATTAATGTCTTACGAAGATAGTGAAAAACAACTAAAAATTAGCAAAAGAGTAATGATGAGTGGTGATAATTTGGTTAATGCACGACCAACATTTGATAATCTGAATAATGAATCTGTAGTAAGTTTTACATTGGATAGAGTGGGTGCAATGAAATTTGGAAGAGTGACTACAGACAACGTGGGAAAAAGATTAGCTATAGTTTTAGATAACAAAATCATTAGCGCTCCTGTTATTAGGGAACCAATATTAGGAGGTAATGGACAAATTTCTGGAAGTTTTACCCTTCAATCAGCAAGTGATTTTGCATTACTTCTTCGATCCGGTGCGCTTCCCGCACCACTAAATATTATTGAAGAAAGAACGGTTGGACCAGATCTTGGAGAAGACTCTATCAAATCAGGTGCCATTTCTTTATTGATAGGGTTTTTATTGGTTATAGTCTACATGCTGTATAAATATAGATTTTTGGGAATCGTAGCCAACACAGCTTTAATTATTAATCTTTTACTACTTTTAGGTATGTTAACTATTTTAGAAGCTACTTTGACTTTGCCAGGAATAGCCGGAATTATCTTGACTGTAGGTATGGCAGTTGATGCTAACGTTTTAATTTATGAGAGAATAAAAGAAGAAATGAGAACTGAAAAATCAATTATTCATGCTTTTGATATGGGTTATAAAAGAGCACAATCAGCGGTCTTAGATGCAAATATAACAACATTGATTTCAGCGATTATACTTTATTTCTTAGGCTCAGGTCCAGTTAAGGGTTTTGCAGTTACTTTAGGAATAGGAATCATAACAACTTTATTTTCGGTATATTTCTTTGCTCGCCATTTATCATCTTTTTATGTAATGAAAAACAAAGATAAAAAAATCTCTATATGATTATTAGATTACCACAAGATTTTTTGTTTACAAATCATTACAGAAAATTAAACATTTTATCGTTAATTTTAATAGTTTTGTCTGTTTTTATTATTTTATTTAAAGGTTTAAATCTTGGAGTAGATTTTAAAGGTGGAACTTTGATAGAAATTAGAACGGATAATACAAACGTTAATATCGGTGAAATTAGACAATCTTTTTTAAAAATGAATTTGGGAGACGTTACCGTGAAAAAATTTGGTAAAAAAAATGATTTTTTGGTAAAAATTGAAATATCAAAAACTGACGATAAGAATTTCATAAAAACGATTAACGAAAAATTATCTGCTGATTTGGGTACTAAAGCGAATTTTAGAAGAGTTGAGAACGTTGGTCCTAAAGTTAGTAATGAACTACTTCAAGCGGGTCTCTTAGCGATCAGTCTATCTTTGGCTGCTATGCTGATTTATATTTGGATAAGATTTGAATGGCAATTCAGTTTAGCTGCTATCGCTGCATTAATTCATGATGTCATTATAACAGTGGGAATTTTTTCTTTCTTATCTTATGAAGTAAATTTATCTATTGTGGCTGCCGTTTTGACCATAGTTGGTTATTCTATGAATGATACAGTGGTAATATTTGATCGTATAAGGGAAAATTTAAGAAAGTTTTCAAAAATTTCAATTAGCGAAATCTCAGATACATCAACCAAAGAAACTCTTTCTAGGACTTTAATTACCTCTGTAACCACGCTTTTGGCTCTATTATCAATATATATATTTGGTGGTGCTATACTAAAAGGTTTTTCCTTTGCCATGATAATAGGAGTTATTGTTGGAACTTATTCTTCAATATTTGTCGCAACTCCAATTTTAAATTACACAAAAGTTAATCAAAAAACTGTCTTAAAAGATAAAGATAGTGTCGAAAATAATTAATATAAGTTTTGAGCTATTACCATAGATAGTAACATTGGTAGAGACAATAACGTATTTATTCTAGAAGTTAACATTGCCGTTTTTGCTGATTTAGCTTTTTCTTCTGGAGTAACTTCCATAATTCCCAGTACTTTTTTTTGATTTGGCCAAATTATAAACCAAACATTATACGCCATAATTAGGCCCAACCACATTCCAATACCAATAGCAGTGTTTTTACCTCCGCCACTTCCAATTCCTAATGCCAAAGCTTGATGAGCGTAACCATTTAAAGTAGCAACTATTAAACCGGTAACTATGGTAGCGAACGCTGCCCATCTGAACCAAAAAAGTACTGCTGGCGCTATTACTTTACCAATCGCCGGTTTTTGATCATCAGGAATTTTTGGCATGCTTGGTATTTGAACAAAATTTAAGTACCAGAGGAGGCCTATCCACATAACACCTGCAAGAACGTGTAAATATCTAAATAACCAACTCCAAAACAATTGGTCAAAAGCCCAATCTCCACCACCAAAAAATAATCCCAGAAACAATAATATCGCAAGGACTATTGATAAATGAATCGTCTTTGTTAGTGATTGCAGTATTGATATCATCGTAATTTAACTAACTCCCAAGTTAATTATAGCACTTTTTATGATGAAATTTAAGCTGATATTTTAAGCTTTGTATTGATAACATTTTTTAAAAAATTTCCCGTATAACTGTTAGGTATATCACATATTTGTTCTGGATTACCCTCAGCAATTATTTGGCCACCCCTAATACCTCCTTCTGGCCCCATATCAATTATCCAATCTGCCGTTTTAATTACATCTAAATTGTGTTCTATAACAATAACAGTATTTCCTTGATCAACAAAAGCTTGTAGGATTTCTAATAGCTTTTTAATGTCATGAGCATGCAATCCTGTGGTTGGTTCGTCTAAAATGTACATGGTTCTACCCGTTGATCTTTTAGATAATTCTTTGGCTAGTTTTATTCTTTGCGCTTCACCACCAGATAGAGTAGTGGCTTGTTGGCCTATTTTTATGTAGCCAAGACCGACTTTTTTTAAAGTAACTAATTTAGTTTTTATGGCAGGAATATTTTCAAAAAAAACACATCCTTCGTCTACCGTCATACTCAATATATCAGCTATATTTTTATTTTTGTATTTGATTTCCAAAGTTTCACGATTATATCTACTTCCTTTACACACATCGCAGGCTATATATACATCAGGCAAAAAATGCATTTCATAAGTTATCACACCATCACCTTCGCAAGCTTCACACCTTCCGCCTTTAACATTAAATGAAAATCTTCCAACTTTATAACCGCGTGATTTTGATTCAGGCAAATTTGCAAACCAATCTCTTATCGGTCCAAAAGCTCCTGTATAAGTAGCAGGATTCGATCTTGGTGTTCTTCCTATAGGAGATTGATCTATATTTATAATTTTATCTATTCTTTCTATACCCTTATAACTTTTAAATGGTTTTGGCAGTTTTCTAGATTTATTATTATTTAACATTAAATTTAAAGCTTTATACAAAGTATGCAGTATTAACGTAGATTTGCCACTACCTGACACACCTGCCACACAAGTAAATGTACCTAGTGGTACTTTGAGATTTATATTTTTTAAGTTATGGCCAGTGGCGCCTAAAATTTCTAAATATTTTTCGTTTTTTGCTAGTCTTCTTGTTTTAGGAACATAAATATTCATTTTTCTTGATAAATAGTTTCCAGTAATACTATTCTCATTGTCGATTATTTTTTTTAAATTTCCTTGCGCAACAATATTCCCTCCTTCATTTCCAGCTCTGGGGCCAAGATCAATTATATGATCAGCATTTTGCATTGTTTCAGTATCATGCTCAACTACTATGACTGTATTACCCAAATCTCTTAGTCGTTTTAAAGCATTAATTAACTTGATATTGTCTTTCTGATGTAAACCAATCGAAGGTTCATCCAAAACATATAGTACGCCGGTTAAACCCGATCCTATTTGAGAAGCTAATCTTATTCTTTGTGATTCTCCACCAGATAGAGTTCCAGATTCTCTTGATAATGTTAAATAATCTAAACCTACATTGAGCAAAAAATCTAATCTTTCGTTGATTTCTTTTAAAATATGCTGAGCAATTTTTTTTTCTTTTTCGGGCAAAGTATTATTTAAGCTTTCGAACCATTTTTTTGCTTCAAATATAGATTTTTTTGTAACTTCACTAATATTTAAATTATCTATTTTTACGCATAAAGCTTCATCTTTTAATCTCATTCCTTTGCATTTTTCACAATCTGATTCACTTTGATATTGGGAAATTTCTTCTCTTTTCCATTCACTTTCTGTTTCCAAGTATCTTCGTTCTAAATTATTAATTACACCCTCAAATGATTTATTAGTTGTATATTTTTCATATCCATCGTCATAATTAAATTTTATTTCATCATCATGAGAACCGTAAAGCACTATATCTTTTATCTTTTGAGGTAATTTTTTCCACGGCTCATCTAAAGAAAAATTATAGTACTTAGCTAAAGAAGCTAACGTTTGAGCATAATAAAATGAAGTTGTTTTTGACCAAGGTTCAATAGCTCCATCAGCTAAACTTTTTTTATTATTCGGAACAACTAAGTTTGCATCTACATTTAAATTTAATCCTATGCCTTCACATTCTTCACATGCACCATAAGGACTATTAAAAGAAAATAGTCTTGGTTCAATTTCTTCGATTGTAAAACCACTTTCTGGACAAGCAAATTTTGATGAAAAAATAATTTTTTCTATTTTTCTAAATTTTTTAGGAAGGGTTTCATTTTCATACTCAACGAATAACAATCCATCAGATAAATTAAGAGCCATTTCAACACTTTCGGCTAATCTATTTCCCATTTCGTTATTTATAATAATTCTATCAACTACAATTGATATATCATGTTTTATTTTTTTGTTTAACTGAGGCACTTCATCTATATTGTAATAAATGCCATCAATTTTTATTCTTCGAAAACCTCTTCTTTTAAAATCCTTTATTTCTTTTTTGTATTCACCTTTTCTACCCCTAATAATGGGTGAAATTAGATAAATAGTATTTTTTTTTGGCAGTTTTTTTATTTTGTCAACAATTTCTGCAACACTTTGTGATTTAATAGGTTTACCTGTAAATGGAGAAAAGGGAGTGCCAGTCCTTGCATACAATACTCGCATATAATCATAAATTTCAGTAACGGTGGCGACAGTAGATCTAGGATTTTTGGGAGTATTCTTTTGTTCTATTGAAATAGCAGGACTCAATCCTTCAATTGAATCAACTTTAGGTTTTTTCATTTTGTCTAAAAATTGCCTCGCGTAAGCTGAAAGGCTTTCCACATACCTTCTTTGACCCTCTGCGTAAATAGTGTCAAATGCTAAAGATGATTTTCCTGATCCAGATAGGCCTGTTATTACAATGAAATTGTCTTTCGGAATATCAAGCGAAATATTTTTTAAATTGTGCTCTTTTGCCCCTTTAATAACGATTTTTTTGACCATAAAATTTTACTACTATATCTTACTTACTTAATAAAAATATAAAAATATGTTATATTTGAATAAAATAAAAATTAATCTTTAAATAATTTTATAGACAATATGGCTGGAAGTTTAAATAAAGTACTTTTGATAGGCAGATTAGGGGCCGATCCTGAAGTAAAACAAATGGCGAATGGCAAGAGTGTTGCGAGATTCAGTTTGGCTACTAGCAATACATGGAAAGATAAAAATACAGGTGAAAAAAAAGAAAAAACAGAATGGCATAGAATTGTAATATTTAATGAGGGTTTAGTTAACGTAGTGCAACAGTATGTAAAAAAGGGAGCCCAGGTTTACATAGAAGGTCAACTTACAACTAGAAAATGGACTGATGAAAAATCAGGACAAGATAGATATTCAACTGAAATAATTCTTCAAGGTTATAATTCAACATTTACGATTCTAAGTGGAAAAAATAACCAAAGCACTATATCACAAGATACTGTAGAAAATAAAAGTGCACTTCCAAATGAGAATAATATTTCATCAAGTGACCTTGATGACGAAATTCCTTTTTAATTTAAATGGAAAATATAGAATCCAATTTAATTAAAAAAAATCACAGATCAATTTTTGTTTACGATGAAATGAGCTCATCTTATTTATCATACGCAATGAGCGTGATAATCAGTAGAGCCTTACCAGACGCAAGAGATGGATTAAAACCGGTTCATAGAAGAATAATTTTCGCAATGTACAAAGGTGGTTACGATTGGTCAAAACAGTTTAGAAAATCTGCAAGAATAGTAGGAGATGTTATTGGTAAATACCACCCACATGGTGATCAAGCAGTTTATGATGCATTAGTTAGACTCACGCAAAATTTTTCCATGAGTCAACCGCTAACAGATGGTCAAGGAAATTTTGGATCTATTGATGGTGACCCGCCTGCTGCAATGAGATATACAGAAACAAAATTAGCTAAACTTTCGCAATATTTAATCGAAGATATAGAAAAAAATACTGTTGAATTTAAAAGCAATTATGATGAAAGCGAAAAAGAACCATCTGTTTTGCCAGCACAATTTCCAAACTTGCTGGTGAATGGAGCCGGAGGCATTGCAGTGGGAATGGCTACAAGCATTCCTCCACATAATTTGGGTGAAATCATTGATGGAACTATAGCTTTAATAAAAAATAAAAATATTACTATTTCCCAATTAATGAAAAAGATTCCAGGTCCAGATTTCCCCACAGGGGGAATAATTATAGGTAAAGAAGGGTTAAAGCAAGGATATGCCAAGGGTAGGGGTTCAATTAAAATTA
This sequence comes from uncultured Pelagibacteraceae bacterium, assembly GCA_913050185.1. Classification (GTDB taxonomy): domain Bacteria; phylum Pseudomonadota; class Alphaproteobacteria; order Pelagibacterales; family Pelagibacteraceae; genus AG-414-E02. The sequence goes on along the minus strand of CAJXBA010000009.1, from coordinate 6,567 downwards.
GAGGTTTAATTGAAGAAGAAAGTTTAAAAAATGGGAAAGATCGATTGGTAATAAAATCTATTCCCTATCAAATTAACAAATCTACATTAAATGAAAAAATAGCCGAATTAGCTAGAGACAAGAAAATAGAAGGTATAAGCGATATAAGAGACGAGTCTAATCACGAAGGAGTAAGAGTTGTATTGGATTTAAGAAGAAATATTGAGCCAGAAACTATTAAAAGACAGTTATATAGATTAACATCAATAGAGTCTTCTTTTGGTTTTAATACCTTAGCTATTGTAAGTGGAAGACCAAAAATTCTTAATCTAAAGGAATTATTATCTGAATTCGTCAGTTTTAGGGAAAGGACTTTAACAAAAAGAATAAAGTTTGATTTAAGCAAGGCTCAGGAAAAAGCTCATATTTTATTGGGTATCTCAGTTTCGGTTGAAAACATTGATGCTGTAATAAAAATTATTAAAAATTCTGATACTGTAGATTTGGCTAAAAAAAATCTATTAAATAAAAAATGGAAAATTAATAAAACTAGCCGTTTGATAAAGCTTGTCACCTCAGAGAAATTAAAAGCCGCTTATTTGCTATCGGAAAAGCAAGTATCTGCTATTTTAGAATTAAGATTGCAAAAATTAACAGCTTATGGAATTCAAGAGATTGAAAATGAAATAAAAAAACTTTCTGAGTTAATTAAAAAATATGAAAAACTGTTAAAATCAAAAAGAGATCTTTTTGAATTTATCATAGATGAATTAACAAAAATAAAAGAAAAATTTTCAATAAAAAGAAGAAGCAAAATTATAGATGCTGTTTTAAACTATAATATAGAAGAGACAATACAAAAAGAAGCAGTTGTAATTACCATAACACACAAGGGTTATATTAAACGTGGTTCACTTTCTTCTGTAAAGGTTCAAAAAAGAGGCGGCAAAGGAAAGTCTGGCATTAAGACAAGAGATGAAGATTTTGTTATACAAATCTTTACTGTAAATTCTCACACTCCCGTTTTGTTTTTTTCAACACAAGGACTTGTTTATAAGCTAAAAGCCTGGAAAATACCCCAAGGAACAGCTAATTCAAAAGGTAAAACTTTATTCAATCTTCTTCCATTGAAAAATCACCATTCTATAAGTTCAATTATGCCTTTACCTGAAAGCGAAAATGAATGGAAAAATCTTTATGCTATTTTTGCTACATCAAAAGGCAAAATCAGAAAAAATAGTTTAGAAGATTTTATAAATATTCAATCTACTGGTAAAATTGCTATGAAGCTTGATGAGGATGATAAGATAATAGGAGTAAAAATTTGCAGAGATGATCAAGGCATTATTCTTAGTACACAATTAGGTAAATGCATAAGATTTATGTCTAATAAATTAAGAATTTTTAAGGGAAGATCGTCCAAAGGAATTAAGGGTATAGCGTTAGGACCAGAAGATAAAGTAATTTCTTTGTCTATTGTAAATAACATAAATATTAAACCTCAAACAGTAAAAAAATTACTCAAAAATGGTTCATCTGATAAAATTAAATCATCTGAAATTTTAGCAAAGCAAAAATACATATTATCAATTACTGAAAACGGTTTTGGAAAAAGAACGTCTTTTTATGATTATCGCATCACCAATAGAGGAGGCAAAGGCATTATTGGAATTGTTAACTCTAAAAGAAATGGTAATGTTGCTGCATCTTTTCCTGTAAACGAAGGTGATGAAATTATCTTGTCTACTGACAAAGGTAGAGTAATAAGGTGCGCGGTTAAGGAAATAAGGAGTGCCGGAAGAAATACACAAGGAGTCAGAATATTTAAACTATCCGGCGAAGAAAAAGTTGTTTCGGCAATAAAAATAGAAGATAATTTTAATTAATTTAGATGATAAGAAAAATTGGTATATATCCAGGGACATTTGATCCACTCACTTATGGGCATATTGACATTATTAAAAGAAGTTTAAAAATTGTAAATAAATTAATCGTTGCAGTGTCTGAAAGTAGCAATAAGGAATATATGTTTTCTGCTGATGAAAGAATTTCTATTATAAAAAATTCATTATTTAGAGATTTAAAATTATGTTCACATAACATTCGAATTTTATCTTTCAGTTCATTAACTACTTCGTTATGCAAAAAATATGAAGCTAGAACACTGTTTAGAGGATTAAGAGCTACATCAGATTTTGAATATGAATTTCAATTAGCAGGAATGAATAGAAAACTTGACAAGAAAATAGAGACAGTTTTTTTAATGGCGGATGTGGATAAGCAGGTAATTTCATCAAAATTTGTTAAGGAAATAGCCATCTTGAATGGAAATATAGACAGTTTTGTTACAAGAAGCGTTGTTAGAGCTATTAAAAATAAAATATGATAAAAAAGATTATTCCAATTCTAATTTTTATTTTTTTTATCACAGAGGTTAAAGCACAAGAAAATATTATGATCATGAAATTAAAAGATGGTGACGTTGTTCTTGAATTATTCGATGACGTTGCTCCAGGCCATGTAAAAAGATTAAAACAATTAGCCAAAGAAAAAAAATATGATGGAGTAGTTTTTCATAGGGTGATAGATGGATTTATGGCACAAACTGGTGACGTTGAATATGGCAATTCACTTTTAGAAAGTTATGATCTTAAAAGAGCAGGCACCGGAGGTTCTAAATATCCAAATTTAAAAGCAGAGTTTAGTAATTTGCCGCATGATAGAGGAACTTTATCTATGGCTCGTTCATCAGATCCTAACAGCGCTAATAGTCAATTTTTTATATGTTTTAAGGCGTCTCCTTTTTTAGATAGACAGTATACTGTCTTTGGAAAAGTAATCGTGGGTATGGAATTTGTCGACTTAATTAAGAGGGGAGAAGGTGCAAATGGCGAAGTATCAGATCCTGACAAAATTATAAGTCTTTCTTCTCAATAAAATTTAATATTATTCATGTCTTCCGAAAAGTTTTCTTTTTATCTTTCGAAAGAGGATCATTCGGCAAGACTTGGTATTATTAGCACTCATCGAGGCTTAATTGATACCCCCACTTTTATGCCTGTTGGAACACAGGGTACAGTCAAATCAATTTTTCTTGATGATTTAATCTCTTGTGGTACTCAAATAATTTTATCAAATACATATCATTTAATGATTAGGCCTGGTGTTGATCGAATAAAGAGAGTTGGTGGACTACATAAGTTTATGAATTGTAGATTGCCTATACTAACTGATTCTGGCGGTTTCCAAATTATGTCTCTATCAAAATTAGTCAAAATTGATGAAAAAGAAGGTGCAATTTTTAATTCTCATATAGACGGTAGACGTTTTATTTTGAGTCCGGAAGATAGTATTAGAATTCAAAAAAACCTTAATTCTGATATAGTCATGGTCTTAGACGAATGTCCCAAATTAACTAATGATAAAAAGAAACTCATTAAATCAATAAAACTTTCAAGTAGTTGGGCCGAGAGATCAAAAAATGAATTCGGTAATAATCCAAGAAAAGCTTTATTTGGAATAATTCAGGGGGGTATTTATAAAGATCTAAGAATGGAAAGTTTGGATAATCTTAATAAAATTTCTTTTGATGGTTATGCGTTGGGCGGCCTGGCAGTAGGAGAAACTCAAAAACAAATGTTTAAGGTTCTTGATGATATTGTTCCTTTTATGCCTATAAATTTACCTCGTTATTTAATGGGTGTAGGTACCCCATCTGATATTTTGGGAGCAGTGAAGCGTGGTATTGATATGTTTGATTGTGTTATACCTACACGATCGGGAAGAACTGGTTTGGCATTTACATGGGAAGGCAGACTTAATTTAAGAAATGCTAAATATCAAAAAGATGATTCTCCAATTAACCAAAAAATGAGCTATCGCAGTCTTAATTCATATTCTAAAAGTTATATTAATCACTTAATTAATTCTAATGAAATATTGGCTTCTATGATTTTAACAATGAATAATTTGTTCTTTTATCAAGATTTAATGAAAAAAATTAGAGAAGCTATAAAAAATAATACTTTTGGTGATTTTTATAACAAATATAGCAATATAATTTAATTTTACTTGCAATTTGTGAAATTTATAATTGAAAAAAAGATAAAAATATATAGTAGTATTTTTCCTAGGGCCGTTAGCTCAGTTGGTAGAGCACTTCCCTTTTAAGGAAGGTGTCATTGGTTCGAATCCAATACGGCTCACCAAAAAAGGTGCTTAATTCGCCCGATCATTTAAAATTCCTTGATATTTGAAAGATAAATAGTTTTGAGACGAGTGACGTTTGCTCTCTATGGCGCTACAGATTTTGTATAGAAACTGTATAGCCCAAATGTTCACGGGTTGTTCAAAACACAAATTGAAAGGAAAAAATGGTAATAAAACACGTTGAGCGAAGAGTAAGATTAAGTGATAGCCACATTAAAAAGTTAAGACAAAAAGACAAACTTTTTTCTGTCGGTGATAGTGAAGTCCCCGGGTTAAGGATTTATGTTGAAACTTCCGGGACCAAGAACTTTTATTATTGCTACAAGCCGAAGAACGAGAAAAATTGGGTGAGAATTAAACTTGGCAATTTTACGCTCTTAAATGTTCCGGGAGCTAGGGCTAAAGCAAAAAGATATGGTGCTGCTATACTAGACGGGAAGGATCCGGTAATTGCTAGACGAGAATTAAAAGCTGAATTAAATTTGCATGAATTAACCGAGCAATTCTATTCTAAAAGATTCAATAAGAACTATGGATATAAGCCAAAAACTATCAAAGTTGTAAAAACTTGCATTGATGTTTGGGTGAATAAAAAATCTATAAAGCCGGCGATTCTACAAGTACAAAAAGAAAATCCGTATAGCATTCAGCACAAAAAACTATCCTCAATCACTAAAGAAGATATGAAGGGGCTGCACGACATAATTAGATTAAAAAGCCCCTCCGTTGCTAACAAAGTGATTAAGTTTTTAAATGTTATTTTTAAGTACGGAGTTGAAGTCGGTGAGTTGGCTAAAAATCCTATTAAGATGAAGAAGAAGCACTGGTCCCCGGATAAAGAAGATAATAGAATTATGACCGAAACCCAACGTGAAAATCTTTTGTCTATTGTTCTAAAAACTGACGGAAGAACCGGCAAGATTCATTATAATTATTATACTGAAAAAGCCTTGAACCTGGTCGCTTGTTTAATAATTGCTTGGTGGATTTTAACGGGACGCAGAAATGTTAGTGAAGGCAATAAGATTAAATGGAAACAAATAAGCTTTCCATTAAAGAAAATATCTTTTGAAGATAGTAAGGTCGGTGCAAAAACTTACAACATAGGACCAAACGCATTAAAACTTCTTCAACTGATCCATCAGGAAAGGTTAACCTCCGGTCCGTTATTATGGAAGGAAAGCACGAAGGAGTATGTTTTCCCTTCTTATAATTTTGGAAAGAAAAACAGTAGGGGAGAGAAATGTACCAAAGGTTATTTTGGTTCAGTAAGAAGGACCTGGAAGAGAGTTTTGAAATTGGCGGGAATAGAATACATTCCACCGAAACAATGTCGTCATACCTTCTTGACCTTGCTGCTTGATAAATCAAAAAATATCATGGTTGTGAAAAAGGCTGCAGGTCATTCAAATGTCAAAACAACTGAAAGATATGCAAAGATACTTGATACAGAAGTTGTTTCCGGTTTAGAAAAAATGGACCAGAAACCAACGAAGGAATCGAAGGTATTGGAATTTAAGAAGTAGCCACTTGAGACTTATTGCTTTATTCTCAATGAATGGTCAAATTAGAAAGAACCGGGCGACCGACCGGTGATAGCTTTGTAATCAATATAATTTATACAAAAGTTATTGAATACAGAAAGAAATATAAATTAACTGCCTGGAATGCCTGGAACAAACTTGCTGAACACGAAGCATTCAAAGACTTAATGAAGAAGTTTTATAAAGGAAAAACGAATAAAGATTATTACATTAATAGAATATTAAATAATAAAACTGCTCGTGATAAGTTTTATATTAACAACATCAAACGGAAAGCTACTGGTATTCAAACCTTAGTCCGCACAAAACCTTCCGAATATACTCATAGAAAAAAAAGAAAATAATTAATTTTGAGACTACTGACCAAACGCTCTTCTTGTTCTAGAAGTCGCTTATGAGCGATTTACTAAACGAAAAACAAGTTGCCGAACAATACAACATAGCGCCTGGGACTTTGCGAAGATGGCGTTGGGCGGGTAGAGGATTCCCTTATCAAGTTTTTGGAAGACCGAAAGGAACGAAGCACGGCGGTATTGTTAGATATGACGTTGCGGAAATTGAAGAGTACAGGGCGAAGAATAGGAAACTGTAATGATACGTAAACCAGCAAAAGACGGGCTCGGGAATAACGTAAGGGACTACATATTTAATCCCGCAGAAAATAAATTCGAGCATAAGGACGATTTAGTTCATGTATCGTCGTATGACATGAAGTCAAAAGAGCCGAAGCTAGGAAGTCCGGAACACAAACAGAAATTCCTGGGCAGGTATAAATCTGGTTATGTCGATTGGTGGAATAGAGACAAAAAAGAAAAAATAAATAATGAGCCGCTAG
>CAJXBA010000008.1 GCA_913050185.1 uncultured Pelagibacteraceae bacterium | reverse complement strand
TTGCATAAGGAGATCTAATTTCTATTTCAGTATCATTTTTTGCATAATCAATAGGAATAAATGCATATCCAATATTTTTCTTTAATCTTGGGGAAAAACACTTTGATGTAACATAACCAATTTCTTTTTTATCATCATATACAGGCCAATGATCAGGAACAAAGTATCCGGGTGTATATTGTGGTGGAACAACTTTGCTTATAGGGTCTCCAAGAATTTCTATACCAACCAATTTTCTTTTAATTCCTTCTTTTTTAATTTTCTTAAGTGCTTCCTTACCTACAAAATCCGCCTCCATTTCAAGATCTACCAATCTATCCATTCCAATCTCAAAAGGATTATCTGTAACTCTCATATCTTGGAAGTAAGAAAATATTCCAGCCTCTACTCTTCTAACCTGTGATGGGCCAGTTGGAGCAATCTTGTATTGCTTTCCAGCAGCCATGATCTTTTCATATAAATCTGCACCTCGCTTCCCATCTCTTAGATAAACCTCAAAACCAATTTCACCACTCCATCCTGTCCTTGAAACAACTACTGGTATTCCATTTAAATCTGTCTGTTTGCTCCAGTAATACTTTAGATCATTAATCCATGATCCAAATAAATCTGTCATTAAAGCGCGTGATTTTGGTCCTTGAATTTGTAGTGGTGAAACATCTGGTTCTCTTAATTCAATGTCGTATTTGTTATTACCAGCAACACCCATTGCCCAAAGTAAAAGATCGCTGTCTGAAATTGAATACCACCAATGATCTTCTGCCAATCTCAATAATATCGGATCACTAAGAATACCACCTTGATAATTTGTATTTAGAACATACTTGCACTGATTTACTTCACAATTTGATAAATTTCTTGGAGTTAATAGTTGTGTAAATTTCGATGCATCTGGTCCTGTAATCTCTACTTGACGCTCAACAGAAACGTCCCAAAGAGTAACATCATTAACCAGACTCCAGAAATCTTCCTCTGGAGTATTATAATAAACCGGAAAATACATGTGATTGTATGTTGTGTATTCTTTACATCCCCATGCCAAAGTAGATTCAAAAAACGGCGACTTTCTAATTCTAGTGCCAAAACCTAAATGTGGTTTTGGAGGTGCATTTGTTCTTGTTGCCATTAACCTCCCCTAAAAATTTGGAATATGCTTTATTTCATTTTAATTGTCTAGATGGATTCGTTTAGGCTCTCAATTTTTGATTATCTGGATCGTAGGCAACCCTATCGAGTATCTTTGTTTTTCTTTTTTGACCCTGAATTTCAATTTCTAAGTTTCCACCATTGGTTAAATCTGATTTTACGTAAGCAAATGCTAGACTTTTGTTAGTTCTAAAACCGTATCCTCCTGAAGTTACTACTCCCACTGTCTTGTTATTGTGATAAACGGGTTCGTTCCCCCTTGCATCAGCATTATCAACTTCTACTTCTAAATAAACTATTTTTATGTCAACTCCAGATTGTATTTTATTCTGTAAAGCTTTCGCTCCAAAAAAATTATTTTTTTTCTTTAAATTAAAAAATCGATCCATGCCAGCTTCAACCAAACTTATTTCTCCGGTTAATTCACTACCCCATCCTCTATATGCTTTCTCCATTCTCAAGGAATTCACCGCATAGGTTCCAAAATTGATTATATTTTCTTTTTTGCCAACTTCACAAATAGCATCGTATAAAGCTTCCATTTGATTCATTGGATGATGTAATTCCCAACCCAATTCACCCACATAATTTACTCTAAGTGCACGAACTGGAATTTTGTTAACTAAAATTTCCTTACCTTTCAACCATGGAAAATCATTATTATTTAAATTTTGGGAGGTTATTTGGGACAAAACCGTTCTTGATTTTGGTCCCGCAAGAACAAGTACACCATAATCTTTTGTAACATTTTTTATATTCACTTCTTCTTTTTTATAAAGATGATGATTAAACCAATCTAAATCTCTAATTTCAGATGCTGTAGATGATAGAACGTAAAAAAGATTATTGGGAAAACGAGTAATAGTAAGTTCGCTTTGAATGCGACCTTTTGAGTTGAGCATATGTGTTAAAATAATACTTCCATCTTTCTTGGGTATGCGATTTGCACATAATCTTTCTAAAAATGCTTCGCTACCTTTGCCAGAAATTTCATACTTTGCAAAAGTACTTAGATCTAAAACTCCAACGTTATTTTGAACGTTTTCACATTCTTTTTGAACATAGGTAAAAGCATTTGTTCTTTTAAAACCATATTCTTCTTTCATTCCTTTTTTTCCAAACCAGCAAGGTTTTTCCCAGCCATATGAATCTAAATACAATGCTCCAAAATTTTTCAACTTGTTGTAGATGGGTGTTGTTTTCATGGGTCTGCCAATTTCGATGCTTTCATTTGGTAACGGAGTAAAATACATTCTCCTATATTGATCAGAAGATTTGTTAATTGCATAATCTTTATTAGCCCAACTCATGTATCTTCTTGGTTCAAATTCCAACATATTGATATCTGCATCACCATGTATCATCCATTGAGCCATGTATTTTCCAGCTCCTCCACCTTGAGCTATTCCAATGCTCGCTCCACAAAACATCCAAAAATTTTTTAAACCTGGCGCAGGTCCTGCAAGAAAATTATCATCCGGCGTATGAGTAATGGGTCCGCAAATAATTTTTTTAATACCAACATCTTTGAATTCAGGTATTCTGTTCATTCCGATATTTAAATGTTCTTCAATTCTATCAAGTTCAGGTTCCAATAATTCCATATCAAATTTCCAATCCATTTCATTCAAAGCCCAGCACTTTGTATTTTTTTCATAAGGACCAATTAACAAGCCTTTTCCTTCTTGCCTTAAATAGGCCGAAGCCTGGGGATCTCTTACAACAGGCAATTCTTTTTCTAATTTTGCAATAGAAGGATGCTCGTCTGTAACTAAATAATGGTGAATCATGTTAATAGATGGAATGTTCTTTAATCCAACCATTGCTCCAACTTCTGGGCCGTAACTTCCAGCGGCATTAACAACGTGTTCACAAATAATATCTCCTTTTTCAGTAATTAGTTTCCATTCTCCTGAAGGAAGATGTTTAATATCTGTTGCTCTATTCTTTCTATATATTTTGGCACCGTAATTTCTTGCACCTTTAGCCATAGCATTTGTTGTGCTAGTTGAATCAGTATGTCCATCATCTGGTGTATGGAATGCACCAAGTATTCCATCTAATTTAATGAAAGGATGAATTTTTCTAATTTCATTTGTTGAAATAATTTCTGAGGGAGCTCCAATATTATCTAAAATTCCTTTTACATATTTAAACCAATCTAAATCTTCTTTTTTGTAAGCTATTCTTAAACTTCCACATTCATGAAATCCCGTAGGTTGTTCTGTTTCTTTTTCGAGTTTTTTATAGAGATTGTTAGATTCTTTATGAATTTTAGCTAAATTATAACTTCCCATCATTTGAGGGCATTGACCAGCAGCATGCCAAGTTGATCCTGATGTTAATTCTCCTTTTTCAACTAAAACTAAATCTTTCCATCCTTCTTTTGCCAAATGATAGAGCAAACTTACTCCCATGATTCCTCCACCAATAATACCTACCTTTGCATGTGAAACCACTTTTTCTTCTGGCATTTTTTTCCCCTCTTCAAATATTATATATTATGAAACATAACCCACAAGATGATAAACTGTAATAGTTATAAAAAATATTTAGCAGAACACCTTATTCAAAATAAAATTAATTAGAATTACAAAAGTTTTTTGATTTCTTTTAAGGATAATTCAAAATCATCTTCAAAATCAATTGTTTTTAAAAAATTTCCGTTGTTTTTTAATAGAAAGATTAAAGCGGTATGATCGATTGAGTAATTATCTCCATCAAGTGGAACTTTTTTTGAGTATATTCCCCATGATTTTGCTAAGATTTTTATTTTTTCAGATTCTCCGGTGATTCCAATAATTCTATTATTAAAACCGGTTAAATATTTGTTCAAAACCTTCCAGGTATCTCGTTCTGGGTCAAGAGTAATAAAGTAAGCTTTTAATTTGTTTTGATCTTTACCTAATTTTTCTATCAATAACGACAGTCTATGTAAGGCAAGAGGGCAAACGGTAGGACAATGAGTAAAACCAAAAAACAAAACGGTTGGAGAGCCAACAAAAGCTGCCTCGGTTATTTTATTACCATTAGAATCTATTAATTCAAAAGAGGCTCCTAGTTTTGCTTCAGAGGAGTATTGAGTTTGAAAGTTTTTTTTCAAAATACTGGGTAAAAGTAAACCGATTAATGACAATATTAAAATAGAAAAACCTGCTATGATTAAGGCGCGTACTGAATTTATTTTCATTGTTTATTAATTGTCTTTTAACTTAAAACCCACTTCTTCAACGCTAAATAAAACTTTAATATTGCCAGATTTTTCAAAAAATAAAATTCCCTCATAAGTTTCTCCTGTGGTCATAGATTTTATTAAATTCATAAACATAATATGATATCCTCCTTGTTTTAATTCTACTGAACCATGAGCTGGGATTTTTAATCCGTCTTTTACTTCTCTCATTTTCATCACATCATTTTCCATTTTCATTTCATGGATTTTGGCAGATTTTGCAAATTTAACAACGACTGCGTTCAATCGATCGAATTGATTGCTTGTATTTACAATTTTCATATATCCGCCTGCAACCACAGCACCTGGTGGGGTTTCTATAATATAAGGATGTAAAATTTTTAAATTACCTATTTTATATTCATGAGCTACTAAATCAGTTGTTAAAATAACAAATACAGCAATAAAAATTTCTAACTTAATTTTAAAAATTTTCACCTGATTTTCAAAAGACAAGACAAGTCATGCTTTGTCTGCATAATCTTTCATATGCTTTGCTATTCTTTTATGTGTTCCGTATATAAAGTGAGTCGACATATCCTCTCTGTATTTGCTAGCTGGCACTTTTAGTCCAACCGACTCCGCAACTTCTCTAATTAACATTGGGTTTGCTCCACAACAAACGCCTAAGTAATTCACACCAAGGTCGAAAGCTTCCTTTGTGAATTTTCCAATTTCATACCTGTTACATTGTAAAGGATCTAGTGCAGTAGGAAATGGTGTTTTGTGAGGCGTATGACATGTGCATCCATTGTTATCCGGCAAATTGAAAAAAGTTGGATGTTCCTTAGTTGTTCTAAAATTAATAGGTAAAGCGGCAACATGGCATTTTAAAACCTTTCTGATTTCTTTAAGGTAAGGCATCATTGTTGCGGGACCTCTAAAACAATTCATTCCCACTACGTCGCCCCCACGTTGTTCTAATTCTTTGCAGGTATCTACAATCGAAACTCCGTCTCTCATAATATTTTCACCCATAGGTGCAATGGTAATAACGCATGGAAGATTAGTTTTTTTCATAACTTCTAAAGCTTTATAGGCTTCTCCAGCATAGTAAAAAGTTTCACCAATCAATATATCCGCACCTTCATCAACAGCCCATCCAATCATTTCTGTAAATATTTTCTCAACTTCTATGTGTGATTTGGGATTTTTATCATTCCAAATATTAGAGTTTGAAATATTCCCGGCCATTAAATTAGGTTCAGATCCAATTGGACTATTTGCAACTTTTTTTGCGATTTTCAATGCTGATCTATTTAAAGGTTCTAATAACTCTTCCTTGTTAATCACTCTCATTTTTTCACGATGACCGTTGTAGGTAAAGGCTTGAACAATATCTGAGCCTGCGTGTTGAAAATCTCTATGAAGATTTTCCAAAGCCTCTGGATGTTCCAGAGAAACCATTGGAACAAATTGTCCGGATGCCATATATCCTCTTCTTTCAATTTCGAAAAGAAAACCCTCTGCGCAAATCACAGGTCCAGAATTTAATCTTTCGATTAAATCTCTTTTTTTATTTTTCATCTACTTCTCCTTTTTAGTGCTTCGATAAGTATCGGGTACACAATATGGTTAAATACCAGGTTTTTAATTGAAATCAATTTCAAAAAAACTACCGACTAAAGTCGGTGGTTTAAAACAATCGCTTTTGCAGGACTTTTAAAGCGCCCGCAATCCGAATCAACTTGGCGCTATGTGTAAATTTAAACATTCTAATGTATTATTGTCAATTACAATTATGCAATATAGTAATCAAAAAAAGGGAACGTTACTTGCATTTACTGCCATCGTGTTTATTACTCCGGATTCTTTATTTATTCGATTAGCCAGTATTGAATCTTGGAATTTAATTTTTTATAGAGGATTTATTCCTTTTTTTGTGGTTTTCGTTGGCCTTTTAATTATTTATAAGAACAGATTAATTTCAGAGCTTGTAAATAATGGTTGGCATGGTGTTGCCTATGCCGGGACATTTACCGTAACAAATATTATGTTTGTTATTTCAATTGAAAATACCAATGTTGCAAATACTTTGATAATGATCGCTCTGGCACCCATGTTGTCTGCAATAATTAGTTTCATTTTCTTGAAAGAAAACCCAGATCAAAAAACTTGGATAGCCATAATAATTACTACATTAGCAGTAATTTTCATTTTTTATGATGCGCTGGATGCTGGGGATTTTTTAGGAAATTTTTTAGGTTTGGTTTGTGCAACTGGTTTAGCCGTTGGAGCTGTAATCATAAGATCTGCAAAAAAAATTAGCCTAGTTCCCTCGGCAATGCTGGGCAAATTAATGGTAGCATTAATTGCACTATTATTTGTAGACAAATTAAAATTGGAGGGAAACGACTTAACTATTGTTCCTCTCATGTGCGTCATGTGTGTTGCAATACCATTTGTTCTGATAACTTTGGCTCCAAGATATATTACTGCGGCTGAGGTCAACCTTTTCTTCTTGCTTGAAACCATATTGGGTCCACTTTGGGTCTGGCTAGTAATTCATGAACAGCCGAGTATAGAAACTATTTTAGGAGGAATTGTGATCATTGTTACGATAGCGTTACACTCTGTATTGGCCCTAAAAAAAATATAGTCCCTTAATTTATTCTATTGCATTTGTCCTAACGAAAGCATATTTACAGTTCGGTTATGAGAAAAATATTAAAAAATTCGTGGGCTTTATTTACTGGTTATGCAATGATCATGGTTGCCCAAGGACTTCAAGGAAACCTGCTGGGTATTAGATCCGTAATAGAAGATTTTGATGTTCTAGCAACGGGTATTCTAATGTCAGCATACTTCTTGGGATATTTTACAGGTGCCAATATTGTTCCAAACTTAGTTTCTAAAGTAGGCCACATCAGAGTATTTGCAGCTTTTGCTTCCATGGCTTCTTTAAGTGTTTTGGTTCATGCTGTTTTTGTTAATCCTTTTATATGGACTGTTGCGAGATATGTAACTGGACTAAGTATAATAGGAATTTTTATAGTCACAGAAAGTTGGCTTAATGACCGAGCAAATAATAGAACGCGCGGTAAGATATTATCCGTGTATATGTCTATTACTTTCACTTCAATAGCGTGTGGATCGTTGTTACTAAATTTTAGTAGTCCTGAAAAATATGAACCTTTTATCTTGATTTCTCTTATGTGGTCTATTGCATTGGTACCCATACTTCTTATAAAACGACAGGCTCCAAAATTTAAAAAAATAACTAGTATAAAATTAGTTGACCTTTACAAAACTTCGCCGATGGGTGTTGTTAGTTCTTTTTTTACAGGCTTTGTTCATTCCGCAATATTTACTTTGTTGGCTGTTTATTCGGCCATAATGCATTTCACTATTTTTGAAATTTCTATATTATTATTTTTAATCACTATATCTGGAGCTATTTTTCAATGGCCAATAGGATATTATTCCGATCTACATGATCGAAGATTAATAATTGTTATCTGTTCATTGGCAGCCGCCTTTTTTAGTCTTGCAGCAATTATCGCCGTAGGATCAGCTCCTGAACTTATGTTTCTTGCCGTAGATTGGGAAATGAATAAACTGGCATTTTTTATATTTGTAACTCTTTTTGCTGGTGTATCGCTCCCTATTTATTCTCTTAATCTTGCCCATACAAATGATTTTATTCCTAAAGAGAAATTCGTAGCCGCTGGTGGAGGTTTGCAATTAGTATTCGGAATGGGTGCAATAATTGGTCCTATACTTTGCACTATTTTTATGAGTCAGTATGGTGCTAATGGTTTTTTTATTTTTTTAATTATTTTTCATGTTCTGATCGGATTGTTTGGTATTTACAGAATGACTCGAAGAAAAGTTAAAGATAATCCAGAATCCACTTTTACTCCACTTCAAAGAAATGTTACTCCTTTGGGTATGGAACTTGATCCAACAACCGCTGCTGACTTATCGAGTACTGAGAAAAAATGAACGACGGAAACGCCAGTAAACTATGGAAAATCATACAGGAAGCTGGTGATTATTTACAGGACCAACTGCCAGAACATCCCAATCACCCTAAAGGAAGAAACCCATATGCCCATGTAGCTATATGCGTCAAGTCAAAATTTCAAAAAAGTTATAAGGATATTGAAGATGAAAAATTTCAAGAAGTTGTCGATTACATCGAATTTTTAAAAAAAAATCCAAGCTAGAATATAAAATTAATTCAAACCGATAAAACGTCTATTTCTTTTAGTATTCAAACTATAATACAAAAGTGCAAAAGTTATAACACTTCCTCCAATTATTGTATTGGCTGTTGGAACTTCATTTATTCCAAAAATAGGTAACCAAACCCAAAAAATACCACCTAAGACCTCAGTTAAAGATAATAAAGTAAGATCAGCAGCAGGCAAATGTTTTGATCCTATAGAATAAAGTATCATTCCTGAACAAACCAAAGTTCCATGTAAAGCTGATAAAGACGAATTTCTGAATGTAGTAAAAAAATTAGTATCGTTAAAAATTAAAACAAAAAAAGAAAAGATTCCACAAAATAACCCTGCAACTGCAACAGTTGTAAATTTTGGTGTATTTTTTCTCCACCTTAACGAAACAGAAAAAAATGAAAACCCTAAAGCTGATAAAAGTCCAACCATTAAACCAAATAAAGTTCCAATTTGTCGACTATTAAAGGCCATAAAAATGATTCCTAAGGCTGCAATAATTATTGCAACTAAAGTTGTATTTGAAACTTTTTCTTTAAGGAAAATGAAACCTAAAATTGCTGTTATAAAAGGCATCGCTGCCAACATCAAAAGTGTAACGGCTGCTGTTGTATGAGTTATTGACCATATGAAACACATCATTGCGATTCCTAAACATATTCCACCGAGAATTCCTGAAGTTCCAATTTTTTTGTAGTTTTTAATAAATGACTTTCCTTCTTTTGCAAACAAATAAAAATTTATTAGTAAAAAAATGGTAAAGCCTCTAAAGAAGAGATACTGCCAAGGAACGGATTGCGCATCTTCAATAAAACGAACTACCAATGCGCCAAAAGACCAGAATATTCCTGCGATTAAAACAATTAAAATTGCTGAATCAGCTTTACCTTTTGTCATTTTATTATATTTCTTTTTTAGGTCTTAATGAATGTCCTGGGAGCCATTCTTCTTTTCCATCAGCATAATGTTCCTTTTTCCATATTGGAGACTGATGTTTAACTTCTTCAAGAATATATCTACAAATTTTAAATGCTTCATCCCTATGTCCTGATCCAACTGCTATCAGGATACTTATTTCACCTACTGGCGCATAACCTTTTGCATGTTCTAAGAAAATCTTAGCATTTTTATCAAATTTATTTTTTGCATTTTTGCAAATTGATTGAAAAGATTTTATGACAGCTTGGTCATGAGCATCATAAGTAACGGCAATCACTTTTTTTCCACTATTTTCATTTCTAACCTTTCCAATAAAAATAGATTCTGCACCATTTTTTTCAGATGAAATGAATTTTTTTGCTTTTTCTGAGGAAATTTTTTCTTCCTCTATTTTAATAAGAGCTGTATGTAAACTCATTAACCTCCGCCAATAGGAGGAATAATTGAAATGAATTCTTGATTCCTTAGCTTATAACTATCATCTACAACTTCATCCTTTTCACTAAAGAAAGCTGCGGTCTTTGGTAAGTTTTCTAAATTACTCTTTGAATATTTTTCAGAAATAATTTTAGTTAAAATATTTCTAAGTTTTTCTATATTTGAATTTTCTGGTAATTGAATATTTAATGTATCTTTATCGCTTAATATTTTTGATGATCCATAAAGTTTTAATTGAATTTCCATTTTAACCACCTGTTATATTCATATGCCTAGGAACAAATTGTTCATTTTCTTCTCGCTTAATCACAAAATCATGGCCCTTTGGCTTTCTTGAAATAGCTTTATATATAGCATCCTTCAATAATTGGTTATTTTTACTTTTTCTTAAAGGTGTTATTAAATCTGCCTTATCCTGTTGCCCTAAACACATATACATTTCTCCAGTACACGTAATTCTTACTCGATTACATAATTCGCAAAAGTTGTGAGTATGTGGAGTAATAAAACCAATTTTTTGATTTGTTTCATGGCAATGTACATATCGTGCTGGACCAGCAGTTCTTAGAGGGTCATCAGTGATACTGTATTTTTTCTGTATTAAATCTTTAACTTCTGTTAAAGGCATGTATTGATCAGCTCTTTTTTCTCCAATTTCTCCCATTGGCATTACTTCTATAAAGGTTAATGCAAATTTATGTTCACCACACCAATTTACTAAATTTAAAATTTCGTTATCATTAATTCCCCTCAGAGCCACCGTATTAATTTTTATTTTTAGTCCAGTATTTTTAGCGGCCATAATTCCCTTAATAACCTTATCGAAATCTCCAGCTCTAGTAATTCTTTTAAATTTATTTTTGTCTAAGGAATCCAATGAAACATTAATTCTTCTAACTCCACTATTAAATAAATTTATTGCATAACGATCAAGTTGAGAAGCATTGGTAGTAAGTGTTAATTCTTCCAATTCGTGACCAATTTTTTTTCCAAGATTGCTAAATAATTGCATAATATTTTTTCGGACCAGAGGCTCTCCTCCAGTTATCCTAATTTTTTTTACTCCAAGATCGATAAATGTATTACAAAGCCTATCTAGCTCTTCTAGAGATAGAACATCTTTTTTTGGTAAAAATTCCATATCTCCGTCCATACAATACGTGCATCTAAAATCGCACCTATCGGTTACGGAAACTCTTAGATAGGATATTTTTCTTTGAAAAAGATCTATCAACATAAATAAATTAAACCATAATAATATTTCTTTAGCTACTAGGAACTAAAGGCAAACACTTAACAAAATCGCCTCGTTTGTATTTCGTTTTCCCTTTTTCAAAAATACCCCAACAATTTGCCTCGGTTAATGCCTTTAATTTATTAGATTGTTGCCCTTTTAATATTTTTAACTCACAGAACCCCTTGTTTGTTACTGTCATTGAGCATCTTAAAAAATGAGTGAAATCCTTTTTTTTAGAATACTTATTTAACAATTTTGCTATAAATATTTTTTCTTTTTTCATTCCCAATATATTTCGAACCAAAGGATAAATGAAAAATCTAAAACCTACTACTAGCGATATGGGATTCCCAGGAAGACCAAAAAATAATTTTTTTTTATATTTGGAAAACATAATTGGTTTTCCTGGCTTAATCTTTACTCCTTTAAATTGATTTTGAAATCCAAGATCTTTCATAAATTTTGGTATAAAATCAAATTTACCTGCGGAAACAGCTCCTGATGTTACAAATAGATCTATATCAGAACGTATTGTTTTCTCTAAAGCTTTCTTAAGTTTGCTGGGTTCATTGTCTTTAATGATGCCGCCATCTATAACTTCTAAGTTTAAACTTTTTCCAAAAGAATAAAAATAAAGATTATTTGAATTTCTAACTTTCCATGGAGGAATACCTTTGATTCTATAATCAACAATTTCATTACCTGTTCCAAAAATAATAATTTTTGGTATTTTTTTTACTGGAACTTCTTTTATTCCAAGAGTTGCAAAAGTCATAAGATGATTGGCTTTAATTACTTCACCTTTTTTTAGTACGGTATCTTTTAATTTATAATCCTCTCCTGCAAATCTTACATATGAATATTTTTTTACCTCTTTATCTACGATGATATGAGTGGCTTTTTCTTTAGATGGAAAGTATTTAGCATTTTCTACAGGTAAAATTGTGTCAAATTTTTTAGGAATTAAAGCTCCTGTCATAATTTCAACAGCTGAATTTTTTCTATAATTATTTATTGTTGGTTTATCTCCGGCAGCAATAGTTTTTATTAGCTTAAATTTTTTAGTTTTTTTTGAATTTAATCCCTTTGTTTCTTTTGAGACTAAAGCAAAACCATCAAATGCAGAATTATTAGAGGAAGGATATTTAGATGTAGATAAAATGTCTTCAGCACAAACCTTGTGTAAAACTTGTTCAATGGGAATTTTTTCTGTTGGTAATATTGCCGAATTATTATTGATCAGACTTATCGCTTTGCTATATGAAATCATTTACAGATTCAATATTTTTTTTATTTTTCTTGGTATCCCGCTTGGGTTCATCCATAAACCTTTCTTTCCACCAGATTTTACCAATAATTTTGTGTTAGTAATTTTTAAATTTGGTTCAACAATTTTAGAAAGATCATAAATGGCAAGTAAAGCAGAGTTAACTCCAGATAAAGCTTCCATTTCAACGCCTGTTTTAGAATTTGCAGATACTAAGCAATAAACAATAATCGAATTCTTTGATTCATCGATCTCTGTATGAATAGAAATATGATCCAAGGACAATGGATGACAAAGAGGTATCAGATCGCTTGTCCTTTTAACTCCATTAATTCCAGAAACTTCCGCAATAGCAAGAGGGTCACCTTTGGGCATTTTCTTATTCTTGATCATTTTTATTACTTTCAAACTTAAAATTATTTCCCCTACAGCAAGAGCTTTACGATGAGTAATTTCTTTGCTACTAACATCTACCATTTTGTAACTCGAAGATGAAAATATTTTATTTAAAGAATCTTCTAATTTTTTATTGATTTTCACTTTTAATCCTTTTGTTTAACTTTTTTGCAAACTCTAAATCTTCTTGTGTGTTAATGTTAAAAAACGGATCATAATCGTTAAATTTAAATTCCAAATTTTTTATTTTATTTTTTTCTGTCCAATCCTGAATTTTTCTTACTTTGTTGTTAATTAAATCATCTTGGAGTTTGTCACAAAGGCTTAAAGACCACAAACCAAAAATATTATGTTTGCGTTCATGTGAACTAGCACACAATAGCAAAGATTCATTTTTTTTAGATTCTTTAATAAAATCTTGAATAATACTCTCGGGAAAAAAAGGTGAATCGCAAGGAAAAGTAGCTACCCATAAACATTCATTAAAATTTTTTTTTGCCCACTTCATTGCCGTTAATATACCAACTAAAGGACCTTGTTGGCCCTCGATACAATCTTTAACGGTTACTAATTTATTTTTTGAAAAAAATTCGTTGTTTTGATTGGTAATTATAATTATTTTTTTTAAATACTTTTTGATTTTGTCTATTGTATGTTCAATAAGTGCCTTGCTATCAAACATAAGAAAGGGTTTGTCTCTACCCATTCTCTTTGATTGTCCACCAGCAAGGATTGCACCGACTATATTGTTTTCACTCATAAAACAAATTATAAATGCTAAAAAAATACAATAAAGTTTGAATGATAGACAGAGAAATCATAAAAATAGCTTCAAATACCAAAAATCACGGTGTCCTTGATAACTACACTCATTTTTCAAAACTAAAAAATTCTATATGTGGCGATATTGTAAAAATATACTTAATTGTGGAAAAAGATATAATCACAAATTTTAAATACGAGTGTGAATCCTGCATTTATTGTCAAGCTTCCACAAGTTTATTATCTAGAAATGCAAAAAATAAAACATTTGAAAAAATTAACAATTTTGCAAACCAAGCAAATAAAAGCTTTGATCGTAGTGTAAATTCTTTTGATAAAGAATGGAAAGAGTTCAATAAAATAATGAGTAAAAATAACATTTCAAGAAAAGACTGTTTGTTGTTACCTATTAAAACAATGCTTGATGCTCTAAATAA
Organism: uncultured Pelagibacteraceae bacterium; assembly: GCA_913050185.1. GTDB lineage: Bacteria > Pseudomonadota > Alphaproteobacteria > Pelagibacterales > Pelagibacteraceae > AG-414-E02. Next base: position 29,958 of record CAJXBA010000008.1, on the reverse strand, counting down.
TCAGCCCTTATGAATTTTAAAAAAATAATTTGTTGGCCACCTCTATTAGCTGGTGTTGGCACAGCAGTTACCATTGGAATTCTTGGATATATTACTTATGAATCTATTTTATCTGGTACTGGATATGGTTTTTGGCTCGTCGCTTCTTTTGGTTCTACAGTAATTAATGTCTTTGGATTTCCTAAAAATAGAAATTCACAACCAAAAAACGTATTATTTGGCCATTTGCTATGTGCATTAATTGGAATAATATTTATTACTTTTTTTGAAATTTCTTTTATAACTTTAGGTTTAGCAGTTGGAATTGCTACAATGCTTATGTTGGCACTAAAGATTACACATCCTCCTGCTGGAGGTACTATAATTGTGGCTATGATTGGTGATGTATCATTTCGTTTCTTAATATTTCCAGTAATGGTAGGCGCTATAACAATTATTATTGGTGGTATAATTTACAATCGTTTACTTTTAAAAAAAAAATATCCTATAACCTGGAAATAAGTAACCTTTTTTGCAATTTATAAAGATTGCTCAATATCCTAGCCTCTAATATTATTTGGTCTATGAATTTAAAGTACCAGTCTATTAAATATAAACAAAATAAACCTTCAAGCACTGATGAATTGATATCCATCGAAGAGCCACTTGAAATGATAATTCGTTATAAAAAAAATAACGATTGGATCGACGATTCCATTTCTATCACCATGCGAACTCCTAAAAATGACGAAGATTTAATTATTGGTTTATTATTTTGTGAAGGAATCGTTAACAATTTTTCTGAAATCAAAAAGATCGAACTATTAGGTCATGAATCTGGAAAATTCAAATTAAAAAACAAAATACGCGTTACGCTTGATAACGGTGAAAATCTTGACCTTAAACATCTTAGAAGAAATTTTTTAACAAATTCAAGTTGTGGTGTCTGCGGAAAAGCATCTATGGACTCTTTGGAAATCATTTGTAAAACAAAAATAAATAAAAATAATCCAAAAATTATGAGCTCCTTAATAACTAAAATTCCTAGCTTTTTAAAACAAAATCAATCTGAATTTTCAAAAACTGGAGGAATCCACGCTAGCGCCTTACTTGATCAAAACGGAAAAATTTTGATAATCAGGGAAGATGTGGGACGCCATAATGCTTTAGATAAAGTGATTGGTCATAGTTTTAAAAATTCCATCTTCGACACTAATAATCAATTTATTGCATGTTCCGGTCGTTTAAGCTTCGAATTAGTTCAAAAAACTCTTATGGCAAATATCGGTCTTCTGATAGGCATGGGCGCACCAACTAGTCTTGCTATCGACCTAGCAAAACGCTTTGATATAAGTTTAATAGGCTTTGTAAAATCCGATACTTTCAATATTTATTGTGGTGAAAATCGTATTTTGAAAGAAAATTAATATGTCAAGAAACATAAGTAAACTTTCGGGTAGAAAAGGTTTAAAAAATAATTTGTTCAAAAGGATAATCGACACTACAAAAAAATCTCACGACACTAAACAAATTAAACAATTAGCCGAAGAATATTATGTTGGTATATCGACAATTCATGGTGCTGAAAGTTTTTATGAATTTTTAAGGCCTGAACACAAAGAAAAAAAAACGTGGATATGCAATGGTAGCGCATGCTTGTGTGCGGGAACTCAAGAAATATTAAAGAGAAAGTTAGTAAATAAATTAGGACAAGATAAAGTTGGCGAAATGTTTTGTTTAGGACGGTGCTACGAAAATAGTGCTTTTCACTATAATGGACATAATTATTCCGGAAAGGATATTGATCAAATAGATGAAATAATAAAAGGAAAAAAAATTAGCAGTGATAATATTAATGCGGTAACTTTTGCAACTAAAAGTATACTAATGGGAGAAGATCTTTCATCAATTGAAAAATTTAAAAGTTTACTTTCTGAAATTTTAAAAAAAGATAAAAAAAATATACTTCAAATTATAACCGATTCAAATCTCTGTGGTAGAGGTGGAGCTGGTTTTCCTGCTGGAATGAAATGGAATTTTTGTAGTCAGCAAAAATCAGAAAAAAAATATGTTATATGCAACGCCGATGAAGGAGATTCAGGAGCTTTCTCTGACAGATATCTCCTTGAAAAACAACCTTTAAAAGTGTTGTTTGGAATGATCGTTTGCGCCTACATTATAGGAAGCGATGAAGGGGTCCTTTACATTAGGGGAGAATATCCCAAATCTATTGAAATAATTAATGGAGCAATTAATGAATTAAAAGAATTAAACTTATTAGGTAAAAATATTTTAGACACAAAATTTTCTTGTGATCTAAATATTTGTATTGGTCAGGGTGCTTACATATGTGGAGAAGAAACAGCTTTGATTGCTTCAATAGAAGGCAGAAGAGCGGAGGTTGATGTAAGACCACCTTTTCCTACAGTAGAAGGATTATATAAAAAACCAACCGTCGTGAACAATGTTGAAACCTTGGCAGCTATTCCAGGCATATTGAAATATGGTGCAAAATCATTTTCGTCCACCGGAAACAAAAAATCTGCTGGAACTAAATTGGTTTGTTTAGATGGATTATTTATAAAACCTGGAGTTTACGAAATTGATATGGGGACTCCCATGAAAAAAATAATCTACGAAATTGGTAGTGGCTTTACTAAAGCAGTAAAGGCACTCCAAATTGGTGGCCCTTTGGGAGGAGTGATACCAATTTCAGAAGTTAATAAATTAAATTTAGATTTTCAAGAATTTGCTGAGGCAGGTTTTATGTTGGGTCACGGAGGTATTGTTAGTATACCCGAAACATTCAGTATGGTTAAATACATCCACCATTTATTTAAATTTTCATCAGATGAATCTTGTGGCAAATGTTTTCCTGGAAGACTAGGTTCTTATCGAGGAAAAGAAATGTTCGACCAAGTTTTAGATAAAAGTGAAAAAATTCCAATTAAACTGCTTGATGAATTACTCGTTACCATGAAAGAAGGTTGCTTGTGTGCTTTATGTGGTGCAATTCCGGTACCCATTAGCAACATACTGAAATATTTTACCCACGAATTTAAAAATGATATAAAGCACGATGTTTAAGGGGAGATTGTGAAAAACGGAACGAATGGAAAAAATCGTAAAGTCGCCTATGTTGACGGCGTAGCTCATCAAATTAAACCAAATCATACTTCTGTTTTAAAATTTGTTAGGGAATATTCAGGTGAAAAAAAAATTCCAAGTTTATGTGATGATTCAAACTTGGCACCTTATGGAGCTTGTAGAATCTGTTCGGTGGAAATTGCGCTTCAAAAAGACGGACCAATTAAAACCGTAGCATCCTGTCATACCCCCATTACCGAAGATTCATACATTCTTACCAATAACGAAAGGCTGCAAAGCTTGAGAAAAAACATCGTTGAACTAGTTCTAACTGATCATCCAATGGCATGCTCAACTTGTGAAGTAAATAATAATTGTGAATTACAAACCGTAGCTAGTGATTTAGGCATAAGTGAACATCGTTATAGCAAACCAAAACAAAACAAAGGAATTCCTAAAGATACTTCACACGCGTACATGCGAATGAATTTAGACAACTGTATTAATTGTGGGCGTTGTGTCAGGGCGTGCGATGAAATTCAAGGTTCTTTTGTTTTAACAATGAGTGGAAGAAGTTTTGAATCTAAAATTACGACAGATAATGGTATGTTATTTGGTGACTCTTCTTGTGTCTCATGCGGAGCATGTGCGCACACTTGTCCAACTGATGCTATATCAGATGTATTTCAATCCAAATCAGCCATAGCTGACAAAAAAATAAGAACTACTTGTTCATATTGCGGAGTAGGATGTAATTTAGAGGTAGCTGTTAAAGATAATAAAGTTCTATCTATTGATACACCAAAAGATACCGAAGTTAATGCTGGTCACACCTGCTTAAAAGGACGTTATGCTTTCGGTTTCTATAATCACAAGGATCGATTAACAACTCCTCTTATAAAAAGGAATGAAAAATTTGAAAAGGCAACATGGGATGAGGCTTACAATTTTATCAAGGATAAATTAAATCAAACTAAAAAAAAATATGGTCCCGATGCAATAGCAGGTATTTCTTCAGCGCGATGCACAAATGAAGAAAATTACGTATTTCAAAAAATGATACGAGCTGTGATTGGCACAAATAATATTGATTGTTGTGCTCGAATTTGTCATTCACCAACTGCATTAGGATTGCAAAAAGCATTTGGAACAGGAGCGGCAACAAATTCTGCTGACGATATTTATCATGCTGATTTATTTTTAATAATAGGAGCTAACCCTACAAATGCACATCCGGTAACAGGCGCCAAAATTAAACAACAGGTCATGAAAGGAAAAAAACTTATCGTCCTTGATCCTGTTAAAACAGAGTTGGCAAAAATAGCTGATTATCATATTCAGCTTAGACCTGGCACGAATGTCGCTGTTTTAAATATGATGCTCTATTTTATTTTAGAAGCAGGCTTAGAAAAGAAAACATTTATTAAAGAACGTTGTGAAGGATTTGAAAATTTTTATGAAGAAATTAAAAAATTAAATGTAGACCAGTTAGAAAAAGCATGTGGCGTAAATCGTGAACTTATTAAAAAAGCTGCAATTGCATATGCAACAGCAAAAAATTCTATGGAATTTCATGGTTTAGGAGTAACCGAGCATACGCAAGGTTCTAAAACAGTAATGCTTATAGCTGACCTTGCTATGATTACGGCTAATCTGGGAAGAAAAGGTGTGGGAGTAAATCCATTGCGCGGACAAAATAATGTTCAGGGCGCTGCCGATATGGGATGCCAACCTCACCAAGGTGCTGGTTATTTATCAGTAGCAGATAAAAAAATACAAAAATATTACACTGAAAAATATGGCGTTGTACATCCAACAAAAGCAGGATTAAAAATTCCACAAATATTTGATGCTGCAATTAATGGCAACTTAAAAGCTTTATGGATTATTGGAGAAGATGTTGTTCAAACCGATCCGAATAGCGCTCACGTAATTAAAGCCATGAAAGCTTTAGATCTTCTAGTTGTTCAAGAAATATTTATGAGTGAAACCGCAAAACTTGCGACCGTTGTATTGCCTGGAACAACTTTCTTAGAAAAAAATGGAACTTTTACAAATACGGAGAGACGTGTTCAAAAAGTAAATCAAGTTGCCAAACCTCTTTCAGGAAGTAAACCTGATGGCATAATAATAACAGAAATGATGCAACGATTGGGTTATAAACAATCGCTTTATGATGCAGATGAGGTGTTGGTTGAAATTGCTGATGTTGTTCCTTTCTTTAAGGGAGTAACTCGAGAAAGACTCGGTAAATTAGGTTTGCAGTGGCCTGTGAAAGAAGACGGTACTGACACAAAAATATTACATACAGAAACTTTTAAATTAGGCAAAGGACAAATTAAATATTTCGATTGGAAAGAAACAAACGAATTGATTGAAAATAAAAAGGAATTTCCACTTATTTTAACAACAAGTAGAATTTTACAACATTATAATGCTGCTACAATGACTAGAAGAACCAATAATTTAAAAATAGTAAATGAGGACGTTTTGCTGATCAATAGAGAAGATGCTGATAAAAGAGATCTGAACACCGGAGATATTGCAAGATTATATTCTGCTAGAGGCGAAGTTTCACTTATGGTTGAAGTAACAGATAAAGTAAAGAAGGGAATTGTATTCACCACATTCCATTTTCCTGAACACATGGTTAATATGGTAACTGGTCAGGGAAAAGATGAAGAAACCTTGTGTGCAGAATATAAGGTTTCTGCAGTTGAAGTTCAAAAAATATCAAATAAATTCAAAGGAAAAGCTGTGCCTGATGTTGAAATAAAAAAAGGAGCCTCAGCCTAGGCATTACAAAACATAAGGTTCGGTTCTTTTTTTGTCGGACAAAATTCGCTCTACACTAAAACTAGATAGATCAATTGTCTGATACTTTCCTGTAGTAATTAATTCAGTTAGTCCTCTGCCTATACCGGGAGCTTGCATTAATCCTCTTCCAGTAAATCCAGTTGCCAAATAAACATTTTTCATTTTTGGGTGTTTTCCAACAATTGCATTATTGTCTAATTTATTACAATCATAATAACCTGCCCATCCTCCAGTAAGTTTCAGCTGTTCAAATACTGGAACTCTTTTTGCAAGTGCTGGCCAAACTATGTCTTCAAAATCATTCCATTCTGGTTCTAAATCAGGTGCATCAAATTTCGAATTAGGAGATCCTGCCAAATATTCCTTACCTTCGGGTCTCCAGTAAACACCTGTAGATAAATCTCCAGTTAATGGCATCTCAGAAATATGATTAGGACACTTCACTCTAAAAATCGTATGTTTTTGAGGAAAAACTGGAATATCTGATAGTAATTCGTTTGTCCAACATCCTGCCGCAGATATAATTATTTCTGCATTAATGTCTGAAATTTTTTTGATTTCTTTTTTTTCAAAATTTGCTCCTAATTCAATTGCTTTATTTTTTAAAGCAGCATGAAACATATGAGGGTCAATCCATCCTTCTATTTTAGTATTGGTAAAAGTTGCTGTTTCCAAACCTTCTGCGTTAATCCAGGGGAAAAATTTTTTTAGTTCTTCTGCTTTAACATTTTTTGTTTCGGCGTCACAAGCTTTATGATTCTTTAAAGCTTCATATTGTTCTTGAGCATGCTCAGGACCAAACAATAATAGATATCCATTAGGGATAACGCTAACTGTAGGTTTTCCATCATTTTTTGTTTCTAATAAATCGGGCAATTGAAAAATAAATTCTTTAGCAAACTTCCCTAGTAATATATTTTCTTTTTGAAAAAATTGTCTTCTAAACCCCCCTAAAGATAATGGAAAAGAAGCCTTCTTATAAGCAGGATCACGTTCGAAAACGCATACTTTTCTTCCCGTTTTTGAAAGAAAGTACGCAGTCGAAGCTCCAATTATTCCACCACCGATTATAACGATATCATTCATGATTTTTTAGGCCGCTGAGTTCTGATATTCTTCCATAGCAGGCATGAACAAAAAAGATTTTTATCACCATATGCATTATCTACTCTAGCTACTGGGGGCCAGTACTTGTAAGATTTCGAGCTTGCAAAAGGATAAGCTGCACTTTCTCTATCATACCGATGTTTCCAATCACTAGCTGTAAGTTCAACATGAGTATGAGGTGCATTTTTCAAAGGATTATCTATCTTATCGAACACTCCTGTTTTAACCTTATTGATTTCTTCTTTTATTTTTATTAATGCTTCACAAAAACGATCAAGTTCATATAAACTTTCGCTTTCTGTTGGTTCAATCATAATAGTTCCAGGAACTGGCCAAGACATTGTTGGTGCGTGGAAACCAAAATCAATTAATCGTTTTGCAACATCTTCTTCCGTAATTCCTGTTTCCTTTTTAATTGGACGAATATCAATTATACATTCATGAGCAACTTTTCCATTTTTGCCAGTGTAAAGAATAGGAAAATATTTATGCAACTTTCTTGCAATATAGTTAGCATTTAATATAGCCACTTGAGAAGCCCTTTTTAAACCTTCCGCCCCCATCATTTTTATATACATCCATGAAATTACTAAAATACTTGAACTACCCCAAGGTGCCGCGGAAACAGCTCCAATCCCAGTTGTTGGACCACAATCTTTGATAACTTCATGTTTTGGAAGAAAAGGATCTAAGTGTTTTTTACATGCTATGGGTCCCATTCCCGGTCCACCTCCGCCATGAGGGATACTAAATGTTTTATGTAAATTAATATGACTTATATCAGGACCAAATTTTCCTGGTTTGGCAATCCCAACTAGCGCATTAAGATTAGCTCCATCCATATATACTTGACCGCCATTATCATGAATAATTTTACAAATTTCTTCAATTTTTTCTTCAAAGACCCCATGCGTCGACGGATAAGTAACCATTAAAGTAGATAAATTTTTTGAATATTGTTCCGCCTTAGATTTTAAATCTTCAAAATCAATATTACCGTCCTTGTCGCAAGCTACTACAATAACTTTCATTCCTGACATTTGAGCGCTCGCTGGATTAGTTCCGTGTGCTGAATTTGGTATAAGACATACATTTCTGTCTTTATCACCATTTTTCAAATGATATTTTCTAATCACCATTAATCCTGCAAATTCACCTTGCGCTCCCGCATTAGGCTGTAAAGAAACGCCTGAAAAACCAGTTATTTCTCTCAACCAATTTTTCATATCGGTAAATAAATTTCTATATCCTTCCATTTGTTCAACGGGTGCAAAAGGATGCGGTTCATAAAATTCATTCCAAGTAACCGGAATCATTTCTGATACCGCGTTCAATTTCATGGTGCAGGAACCTAATGAGATCATTGATCTATTTAATGCAATATCTGAATCTTCTAATTTTTTTAAATATCGAGTCATTTCAGTTTCCGAATGATATGAGTTAAAAACAGGATGTGTCAGGTATTTAGAAGATCTTTCCAATTTTTTTGGTATATTGTTTAATTCGACTTTTCCTGTCCGATTAATTGATTCTGAGCTGTTGAAAATTTTTAAAAGTTCATTAGTTTTTTCAACTGTTTTTCTCTCATCAAAAGCTACGGATAATCTATTCTCATCAACCACTCTTAGATTAACTCCATTTCTCAAAGCATTTTTATAAATATTTTGAGTTTTATCCTTTGTAAGAATAGTGACGGTATCAAAAAAACTATCGGAATAAAGTTCATAGCCCGACTTTTTAATTTTATCGGCAAAACTTTTAGCCAACTTTGATATCCTCTCGGCTATTTGATTGATGCCTTCGCGCCCATGATAGATCGCGTAGGCAGCAGAAATTACTGCTAATAATGCTTGTGCCGTACAAATATTGCTTGTGGCTTTTTCTCTTCTTATATGTTGTTCTCGAGTTTGTAACGCCATCCGTAGTGCTTTTTTTCCTAATCGGTCAACGGAAACTCCTATAATTCTACCCGGCATTGCTCTTTTAAATTCATCTCTGGTCGAAAAGAATGCAGCATGAGGTCCTCCATAACCCATTGGAATCCCAAATCTTTGAGAACTACCTACGGCAATATCGGCTCCAAGTTCTGCTGGAGTTTTAAGTTTTGCTAAAGCCAAAAGATCACAAATTAAAATAGCTTTACCGTTTTTTTTATGGATTCTGCTTATTGCTTCGCTGGGATCTCTAATATCCCCTAACGTCCCTGGATATTGAAGAACTCCGCAAATAATATTTTCTTCTAAATTTTCTAAATCTTTTTCTTGATCACCTACAACTAGTTTTAAGCCAAAAACTTCAGTTCTCGTTTTAATCACATCGATAGTTTGGGGATTGCAATCATCAGAAATAAATATCTTATTCGAATTACTTTTATTTAATCTATGACTTAGTCCAATAGCTTCTGCTGCAGCGGTTGATTCATCGAGTAATGATGCATTTGCTATGTCCATACCTGTAAAATCTAAAATCATCTGTTGAAAATTTAACAACATCTCCAATCTTCCTTGAGCCACTTCGGGCTGATATGGGGTATAAGCTGTGTACCAGCCTGGATTACAATATATGTTTCTTAGTATAACGTTTGGCATGTAGGTATTGTAATAGCCCATTCCTATATAATTTTTATATAATTTGTTTTTTTCTGAAATAGCTTTTATTTGTTTCATTGATTCATGCTCAGAAGTTGGGTCTCCTATCTTGAGTTTATCTTTTAATAATATATTGCCCGGAACTGTTTTTTTGATAAGGTCGTCTAGAGAATTCGCCCCAACTGCACTCAGCATTTTATCTATATCTTTTTCTGATGGACCGATGTGTCTTCTTATAAATTCTTTGGATGTATCGTTTATCATTTAGCTTGGATTTTCTTTTACAAATTTTTCGTAATCAGCCCTATTCATTAATTCATCTAGTTCTGATTTATTTTTTATTTTAATCTTAAACAACCAAGCTGTTCCTTCCGGATTTTTATTAATCTCAGCAGGATCATCTACGATAGATTGATTAGTTTCCACAATTTCGCCAGTAATTGGGGTATAAATATCACTTGCTGCCTTTGTTGACTCCACTACACCGGCTTGGCCTTCTTTTTCAACATTTTTTCCTTTTTCTGGTAACTCTACAAAAACTATATCTCCTAACATTTCTGCCGCATGTTTGGTAATACCAATTGTAGCCACTTCGCCTTCTATAGAAATCCATTCATGTTGTTTTGAAAATTTTTTATCATTCATTCTTCACCTCACATAACTTTTTTTATAAAAAGGAAGTTCAGATACTTCAGCATCACATTTTTTTCCTCTAACTTCCAAGAGGATTTTGGTCCCAGGTTTAGAAAAATCATATTTTACATAACCCATTGCCACAGGACCATTAACACTTGGACCAAAACTTCCGCTTGTGATCAGTCCTATTTCTTGATTATCCTTAGAAAAAATTTTGACACCTTCTCGTGCTATAATTTTCCCCTCAGGTTTTATGCCCATTCTCAAGCGGTTTAATCTACCATTAATATCTGATTTAATTTTGCTATACCCCACAAAACCGCCCTCTTCTCTTCTTCTTTTGGAAATTGCCCATTTAAGGTTTGCTTCAATAGGATTCGTCGTTTCACTAATGTCATGACCATACAAACATAATCCTGCTTCTAATCTTAACGTATCTCTTGCTCCTAAACCTATTGGTTTGGCTCCCTGTTCTATTAACCTTTTAGCAAAATTTTCCGCAAGATTGTCTGGCAGAGAAATTTCAAAACCATCCTCTCCTGTATAACCAGATCTAGTAACGTAAACACTTTTCTCACTAAAAGAAAATTTATTTCCATTCATAAACTTGAGCGAAGAAACCTTCGGAATTATTTTTTCTAAAATTTCTGAAGAATTTGGTCCTTGTAATGCAATTAGGGATAAATTCTTATGTAGTGTTAATTTGAATTTATTCCCAAGCGAATTTTTAAATATTTTGAAGTCACTATTTTTGCATGCCGCATTGAGAATGATATTAAAACCATTTTCAACCTTGGTTACAATTAAATCATCACAGATTCCGCCATTTTCATTGGTAAGAAAGGAATATTTCGATTGGTTAAGTTTTATTTTCTCTAGATCTATAGGGATAATTTTTTCTAATTCTTCTGCTAAATCTATACTTCCTTCTATTAATAACTGCCCCATATGCGAAACATCAAACAAACCTGCGTTATTTCTGGTCATTTTATGTTCCTCTATTACACCAGATGAATACTGAACTGGCATTTCATACCCAGCAAAAGAAACAAATTTTGCTCCGAGACTCTTGTGGTAATTATATAAAGCTGTTTTTTGTATTTCCATAATAACTCTTAATCAGCCCCCTCTGTCCGGTTACCTGAGAGATTTACTCCTTCGGTGAGGCAAAAAACCTTCTTTCCAGAGTTATTATGTACGGTCCTTTTGCCTGAGAGTTTCGTTACAGGATTTAGCAACTTGTCTCCGTCGGCACTGCACTACTCAGCAGTTTCTCCCGTTATGTCTTTCTAAACACATCAGGAGCATAACATAATCTGTTACAAAAAAACAGATTCGAACCATTAAATCGTTAACTTTTTCTTGCAAAAAATGATTGAAATAAAACGGAAAACATAATAATTGCACCTCCTATTATTACAATTAACGGTGGTACTTCATTTATAAATATCCAAGCCCATATTGGTCCAAGAATAGCTTCTGTTAGTGAAAATATTCCCACAATGGCGGCTGGTGTGCTTTTGGAACCAATTGTGAGGCAAATAAAGCCTAAGCCAATTTGAAAGGTTCCAAGAAAAAAAGCTAAAAAAAGATCTTTTGGAGAAATATAAAAACTTTTTACTATTAACGAAGCATACAAAGCAGCTAGAAGACCAGCTATAAACATAGCAGGAACCATGTCAACATTTGGATTTTTTCTTACAACAGTCACGAGCGCTGTAAAAGAAATCGGAATTAACAAAGCAACCATATTTCCTAAAAAACCTTCGGAAGAAACTGAAAAACCAACCATTAGTAATATTCCACTCAATGCAAGAACGATTGAAATTAATGTATAAACTGAAATTTTTTCTTTTAAAAAGAAATATCCGACCATAGCCAAAAAAATAATTTGACTTGGTATAATAAAATTTACATTTGCAACTGTAGTATGATACATCGCAAAAACGTAAGAAGAAAAACTTAATGACATAAAAAACCCAGCAACAAAACCGGGGAAACCAGCGATTTTAAATTTTTCAACCGCTTTTTTTTTATATGTGATTAATAGAAAAATACCTATTGTCATTGCGCAAAATATAGATCTCCAAAAAACAATTTGCCATAGATCTGCTCCTTCAAAAGATTTAACAACTATTCCTCCGTAACTTAAAAAAAAGGAACCCATTAGAATTAAAATTGGCCCTGGTATTTTATAAATAAATTTCATTTTAATATGGATATATTATTTAAATCTTTTGAAATCTTGTCGTAATAAATTTTAAAAGCTTCTTCAGCTTCTTTAAGTTCTATATATTTAAATTCTATATTTGTCCCTGGTATTTTTTGTACCAACAAATCATAATCAGCTGAAATAACATTAGCAATTTTAGGATAACCACCTATTGTTGGATGATCAGTCAAAAGTACAATTGGCTGACCGTCTTCTGGCACTTGTATAGCTCCTTTAGTAATTCCTTCAGATCTAATATTGGTACTAACAATATTTTCTAAACCTTTGCCTTCTAATCTCATACCCATACGATCTGTAAGGTTAGTAATTTTGTATTCTTGAGAGAAAAATTCTTTTTGTGCTGTCTTTGAAAAATAATTAAATTGAGGTCCTTTTAGTACTCTAATTACATTATTTTTTTCACTTAAAACATTAATTGAAAAATTATTTTTTTGTTGTCTGTCTTTTTTAAAAAATACTTTATCTTTAAGATTAATTTTTTTCCCATTATTTGGTCCAATGTTTGCTCTTGATAAAGTTGAAATGCTATTACAAAAAGGGGTTACAGCAAATCCACCTTCAACAGCTAGATATCCATAAACCGAATCTTTGGTTGCAAGAATGTCTAGTTGATCCTTTTCATCTAAATCATAACTTCTATTACATTCTCCATTTATAGTTTTGTTATTTGATTTTATGATTTTAAAAATTACATTTCCGGTAATAGAAAATTTTGTTTTGCCTTTTGTTAACTTTAATAATGGACCTTGATAAGCAAATTCTAAAACTCCTTCTTGATTTTGATTGGATACAATTTTATTAGCGATTAAATAGGATTTTTGATCCATGCAACCACTAGGAGCTACTCCCAAATGCTGCATATGAAAACGACCTTTATCTTGATAAGTAGTATTAATTCCTGGTCGCAATACTTCAAAAAAATTATTATTCATTATTCAAGTTTTCAAACTCCTTTTTTGAAATAGATTTAAATTTTACAATATCACCTGGCGATAATAGACAAGGATTAGAATTATCTTTTGTATTAAAAAGTTTTGTTGGTGTTCTTCCTATAATGTGCCACCCACCAGGACTTTCGTAGGGATAAATATTGCAAAATTTTTCTACGATACCAATCGATCCTGCAGGAATCTTAACCCTTGGAGTTTTTAAACGATTTAAGAAAAGTTTTGAATCTAAATCACCCATAAAAGGATGCCCAGGAATAAAACCAACCATATATATAAAGAAAATAGTCTTTAAGTGAATATTTATGATTTCGTTTTCATCAATTTTCAAAGTTTTACTTATATTTTTAAGATCCATTGCAAAGTCATAACAAATAGGAATTTCCCATTCTTTTTTATTTTGAGAAAAACTTAGTTGAGAAAAATCTACTGATTCTAAAAATTCAATAATTGTAGAAGAATTAATTTTTTGAAGATCAAAATTTATAATTAATTTATTATACGAGGGTGTGTAGTTTAATATTCCTTTTAAATTTTCCTTTAAAACTTGTTTTCTTACGTGGTGAAATAACTTAATAACATTGCTGTTTATTTTTTGATTAACTTCATCTCCAAAATCACAAACAATGCCACAGTCACCAATATTACTTAATTTCTTGAACATAAATTGATATAATAAATATTTTTCCTTATTAAATATACAAAGGTTTTAAAAAATGGAAATTAATATTAATTGCGATTTAGGTGAAAGTTCAAAGTTTCATTCAACCGAAAATGACCCCTCATTGCTGAAAATTGTTAACTCAGCAAATATCGCCTGTGGCTATCATGCGGGAGATAAACCAACTATGGAAAAAACGGCTAAAATTTCAAAGGAAAATAATGTCAGTATTGGTGCTCATCCATCTTTTGATGATCCAGAAAATTTTGGAAGAAAAAGGCTTAACTTGCCTTCTGGTGAAATAAGGAAATTAATTATTGATCAAATTAACACTCTTTCAAATATATGCACTAAATTGGATATGCAAGTAACTCATGTAAAACCCCATGGAGCTCTAAATAACATGGCTTGTGAAAATTATGATTTAGCAAAATTAATTTCTGAATCTATTCTTGAAGTTAACAAAGAGTTAATTTTTTTAGTTCCAACTGGATCTCAAATGGAGAAGGTTGGAAAAAAACTTGGAATGAAAATTGCAGCAGAAATATTTGCTGACAGAAATTATGAAGATGATGGAAATTTGGTTTCTAGATCAAAGAGCAACGCAATGATCACAGATCCAGAAGTTGCAAAAAAACATGTTATTAAAATGGTAAGAGATCAAGCTCTGAACTGTTATTCGGGAAAACAAATTCCTTGTGAATTTGACTCTATTTGCGTCCATGGTGATGGTGCAAATGCTGTAGGTACTGCTAAAGAAATAAAAAAAGGATTGATAAAATCAGGAATAATTTTAAAGCCTTTAAATAAACTGAAAAAATTTATTTAAGCGGCTGAATCATTTGTTGTGGAAGCCAAAGTGCAATTTCGGGAAAAATAATTATTACAATTACAGCTAAGATCATTAAAAGAAAAAGTGGAAAGGCACTTTTTGCAATAAAACCCATATCTTTATTTGCCATTCCTTGAAGTACAAATAAATTAAATCCAACAGGAGGAGTGATTTGTGCCATCTCAACAACAATAACTAAGAAAACTCCAAACCAAATCATATCGAAGCCAGCCTGTCTAATCATTGGTTCTATAATTGCCATCGTTAATACAACGGCTGAAATTCCATCCAAAAACATTCCAAGAATAATATAAAAAATTGTCAAAACCATAATTAAAACATATGGGGACAGACTCATTTCATTTATCCAAATCGCAAGATTTCTGGGAAGCCCAGTAAAACCCATTGCTAAAGATAAAAAAGCAGAACCTGCTAAAATAAATGCGATCATACATGAAGTCTTTGTAGCGCCCAGTAAAGATAATTTAAAAGTTTCTTTATTTAGACTTTTTTGAAAGGAAGATAGTATTAAAGCTCCCACTACGCCCAGTGATGCAGCTTCGGTTGCCGTTGCTATTCCAACATAGATAGATCCTATAACAGCTGCGATTAAAACTATTACAGGTATCAATTGACCTGATTGTTTGATTTTTTGAGAAAAAGAAAACGTTTCTTCCATTTTGGGCATACTGTTTTTATTAACAATTGACCACCCGATTACATAAAGCATGAAAAATATAGCAATCATGATTCCTGGGATAATCCCAGCTATAAAAAGTTTAGCAATAGATTCTTGAACTGTTACTCCATAAATAATCAATATAATTGATGGCGGTATTAATAGGCCTAAAGTTCCTGATCCTGCTAAACTTCCAAGTAGTAACTTTTCTGGATAATTTCTTTTTCTTAATTCAGGAATAGACATTTTTCCAACAGTTGCAACCGTTGCAGCTGAGGAACCAGAAATTGCGGCAAACAAAGCACAACCAACAACATTAACATGAATTAAACCTCCTGGCAGGCGTGACATCCATGGAGCCAAACCTTTGAATAAATTTTCAGATAGCTTGGTTCTAAATAAAATTTCACCCATCCAAACAAATAATGGCAATGCAGTCAAAGTCCAAGATGAACTCGTTCCCCAAATTGTTGTGGCCATTGCATCCCCAACAGGTCTGGATGTGAAAAGCAACATCCCGATTGCGGATACACCTACCATGCTAAGGGCTACCCATATTCCTGTGCCCAGAAAAATTAGTAAAATAGAAATAAAAAAGATTGTTAGAAATAATTCTGGCATAATTAATTATTGTTCCGTTTTAAAATTAACATAATAAAATTATGCAATACACAAACAAAAAATATTGTTGAACCTAATGCTACAGCAACCTGCGGTATCCAAATATAAATCTCATCAGCTCCTTCACTTCTTTCTCCAAATTGGATTGAAATGATTAACATTTTGATAAAGTAATAAGACAAAAAACAAGAAAAAAAAGTTGCTATTGATAAGCACCATAAATCTAAAAATCTTCTAACTTCTTTATTAGCTTTTTCCAAAAATAATGTGATTCTAATGTGTCCTTTTTCTCCAAAAGTATAAGCTAAAGCAAGAAATGAAGAAGCAGCCATACAGTAGCCCGAGTACTCTGCCAGGCCTCGAATATAAAAACCAAATATTCTTGAAGCTATTCCCGTAAGAATAAATACTGCAACAAGTATAAGAAATATAGCAGCTATATAGCCTGATAGCCTATAAAGAATTCTTAAGTAATTATCAATTTTACAAAACATAAAAAAAAAGGCCGTTTAATTATACGGCCTTTTTTTCAGAATTAAATTTATTATTTATAAGCAGATAAAACAGCTTGTCCACGAGCTCCAGCACGATCAGCCCATTCTTTCGACATTGTTGCACCTACTTCTTCAAAATGCTTTTTCAAAGCCGTATTAACTTTGCCAACTTTCATACCGGCATCCGCGAGGGCTTTTTTATCGTTTTTATTTCCTTCTTTAGATAAGTCCCAACCTTTTTTCTCAGCCTTGGCAGCTTCTGACATGATAAGTTTTTGAGTATCAGCATCTAATTTATTCCAAGCATCTTTATTTACAATCACCATATTCTTTGGAAACCATGCGGCGATATCATAAAAATATCCAACGCCATTTTCCCAAATTTTTTTATTTTTTCCTGTTGTTGGTGATGTAATCATACTTTCAACTGCACCTGTTGAAAAAGCTTGACTAATCTCAGCCGCTTCAATTTTTGTTGGCGCCATTCCAGTCAATTCAGCAATTCTAATTGTCGCTGCATTGTAAGCTCTAAACTTCAAGCCTTTCAGATCTGCAACACTATTAATTTCTTTTTTGCTGTACAAACCTTGAGCGGGCCATGGCACTGCGTATAAAAACACTAAGCCTTTACTATCAAGACCTTTTACAATTTCAGGTTTTGAAGCATTATAAAGTCTCATTGCCGCTCCATAATTTGTAGCCAAAAACGGTTGTGAATCTACTTCCAATAATGGATCTTCTTTTCCTAAGGCAGACATAAATCTTTCTCCAATGGGAGCCTGACCAGTTCTCACTGCTCTAAAAATTTCTCCACCTTTAAACAGTGATCCGCCTGGGTGAGTTACAATTGTTAGTTTTCCACCGCTTTTATCAGTAACATTTTTTGCAAATTCTGTTGCATTTGCAGAATGGAAATTTCCAGCTCCGTATGCAAGAGCCATATCCCATTTCTCTCCAGCATTAGCAACATTTACACTAAATATAAGCGCAACCAATGTCAGAATAATATTTCTAATTAATTTCATATTCCCTCCAGAAAATTATTAATATCTCATTTCACAATGAAGAATGACTAATTGCAATACAATTATTTAGATTATAGAATTAAAGAATATAAAAAGTGTTAGAAGAAACCCTAATATTTATTCAAATTATATTCATAGACATCGTGATGGCTGCAGATAATGCCATTATTATTGGAATGGTTGCTGCGAGTTTTGCCCCAAAAAATAGAAAACAAATCATTATGTGGGGTGTTTTTGCAGCATTTATTTTTAGAGTTGTTTTTGCTTTTTCTGCTACCTTTTTATTTCAATTTTCATTTATTAAATTAGTAGGAGGAGCTCTTCTTTTATGGATTGTTAACGAACTTAGACAAGATCTATTTATAATTAAAAAAATCAAATCTCCAACAAGACAATCTAAAGAACCATCTTTCATAAGCGGAGTATATAAAGTTCTTATAGCTGACATTACTTTAAGTTTCGATAATGTTTTGGGGGTTGCTGGCGCAGCAAAGGATCATTACCTTTTGTTATTTTTTGGTTTATTTTTATCAGTTGTTCTTATAGGAGCAGCAGCTTCATATTTCGCAAAATATATTCAAGAACATCAATGGGTAGGTTATGTAGGTCTAGTAGTAATATTACTAGTTGCTATTCAGTTAATCATTGGGGGATTAATGGGCTACGGTGTTCTTACAATTCATGAACCTTTTGCTTCTTGGTTTTAAAATACTAAAAAAATTTATTATTTTTTTTCCATTTTCCAAAGATAACCATTGTCAGTTAAAAAAAATATTTTTCCAGTTTTTTTATGAATTTTGATGTCTCTAATTCTTCCAATTTTGTTTTTAAAAATTATGTCTTCCTTCACTTCTTTTATATCTTTAAATATCAATTTTCTCAAAGAACGATCTTTTAAAGATGTAATCAGAGCATGACCATTCCAGTCATTAAATTCTTTTCCCTTGTATATCGCAATTGCACTTGTTGCTATTGAAGGAACCCAATAATGGATGGCTTTGGTAAAACCGGATTTCCATTTTGGACCTATTACCGTACCTGAATAGTTTTTTCCACCCCAGCCTAAAAGTTTCCATCCATAATTTTCACCAAATTTTACCTCACCAAACCAATCTCCACCTTTGGCCCCATGATTGCTCATATAAATTTTTTGATCAAAAGAAGATAGTGTTAATCCTTGAGGGTTTCTTACGCCAATTTGAAAAATTTCAGGAAGCCAATTATTTTTTCCTTTAAATTTTGGATTATCTTTTGGAATAGATCCGTCAATATTAATTCTAATAATGCTTCCTGGATGTTTTGTTGGATCTTGCGCAATCATACCTTGCCCCCTTTCTCCAACAGAAGCAAATAAATAATTGTCCTGAATAACTAATCTTGATCCAAAATGATATCTGGACTCTATCTGAGGCTCGGCTCTAAATATATTTTTAAAATTTATTTTAATGTTACTATAATTGCCTTGAGCAATTGATGTGCTGGATTCAAAATCTTTTCTTTTTTCAGAATAAGAAATAAATACTTTTTTATTATGGTATAAAACATCCAATAAACCACCCTGCCCATGTTCTAGAACTTGTAAGTTATGTTTAACTTTTTTCTGTTTTTTATTTTCAATATTTGCATAAATTATATTTCCTGATTTTTCTGTTATTAACACTTCATTTTGACTAACAAAAGACAGACTCCAAGGGGAATTAAGACCTTCAAGAATCTTGGTTAATTTAAAATCCTCAGCACTTGCAAAATTAAAATTAGAAAATAAAATTACTAATGAAAAAAAAATTCTCAACATTTTGTTGAATTTAAAATATAACTTTTTTTAAAATTGTGCTTTTTCGAAGATCAGATTTGGCTTTGATATTTAGTTTGTGAAGTTCTGATTTGCTTATATTTCTCAAATTTTGAACATCGTTTAAGAATCTTTCAGATTCTTCTGAGTCGATAATGTTGCTCGTGAGTGTCTTAAACTTACGAATATAGTTTTTCCTTTTAAAAGGATTTTTTCCATTAGGATGAGCGTTTGCGACACTAATTTGTTCAGCGATTTTTGAGCCATCCTTCATTTTAATGATGATATGTCCTCCAAAACATTTTTTTTTAGGATTAGGATCATGGTATTTTTTAGTCCACTTTTTATCCTCAAAAGTTTTAATCTTTTTCCACAGTTCAACCGTACTCTTGGTGTTAGCTCTTTTTTGAGTATAGGAATTAATATAATGCCATTCTCCATCCTCAAGCGCCACTGCAAAAATATACATAATTGAATGGTCTAATGTTTCTCTGCTTGCATTTGGATCCATTTTTTGAGGATCGTTAGCGCCAGAGCCAATGACATTGTGGGTATGGTGACTGGTATGAATTTCTATTTTTTTTATATCTGAAATATTTTTAATTTTTTTATTCAAACTTCTAGCTAAATCAATCAGTGCCTGTGATTGATACTCGGCAGAGTGTTCTTTGGTGTAAGTTTCTAAAATAGCTTTTTTTTCTTCATTAATTTTTGGTAAAGGAACTGTATATCTTGCCTTGGGTCCTGAAAGAACATAGGCTATTATACTATCTTCACCTTCGTATATTGGACTTGGTGCACCTTCTCCTCTCATGGCTCTATCTACAGCTTCAATGGCTAACTTGCCTGCGTGCGCTGGAGCAAATGCTTTCCAACTTGAAATTTCTCCCTTCCTCGATTGTCTTGTAGAAATTGTTGTATGTAAAGCCTGTTGAATAGATTGATAAATAGTTTTCGTATCAAGTTTTAGTGCAGATCCAATTCCTGCTGCAACACTTGGACCTAGATGTGCAATGTGATCTATTTTATGTTCGTGTAAACAAATCCCTTTAACTAAGTTCACTTGAACTTCGTACCCAGTAATAATTCCTCTGATTAAATCGATACCACTTAAATCTTTTTGCTGAGCTACAGCTATAATTGGAGGAATATTATCCCCCGGATGGCTATAGTCAGCTGCCAAAAAAGTATCGTGAAAATCCAACTCTCTTACAGCGGTTCCATTTGCCCATGCGGCCCATTCACAATGGAATCTTTGATCCGGATTAATACCGAAAACAGTTGCTCCATTTTCTCTTGGATGAGCTAAGGCCATGTCTCTTGCGGAGATTACAGGTTTTCTTTGAAGAGAAGCAATTGCCACAGCAGCATTATCAATAATTCTATTAATAACCATATCAATGGAATCTTCATTTAAAGGTGCTTCGTCAGAAGCTATTTCTGCTATCTTCCAAGCTAACTGATCTTCCTTTTCTAACCTTGATGCTGATTTGTGTACTTTTAATTTAATATTTCTCAATTTTTTTTCCTACTTTAAAACATGTTTCTAAGAACATATTTTAAGATCCCATCATTTTTATAATATTCAATTTCATTAATAGTATCAATTCTGCATAATAATTTAATTTTTTTTGTTGTCCCATCATCATACTTAATTTCACAATCTACATCCTGTCTTGGTTCCAAGTTTTTTTCGATATCAATAATTGTAAAAAGTTCAGAACCTTTAATATTCAATTTTTTTCTATTAAGCCTTTCTTTAAATTGAAGTGGCAATATACCCATGCCAATTAAATTTGAACGATGTATTCTTTCAAAACTTTCTACAATAACGGCCTTTACACCTAATAATTTTGTGCCTTTTGCGGCCCAATCTCTGGATGATCCAGCTCCATACTCTCTGCCAGCAACTATTACCAGATCGATTCCTCTTTTTTTATATTCCATGGCTGCTTCATAAACGCTCATAACTTTTCCTTCAGGATAAATTTTTGTAAAACCACCTTCTGTCCCTGGAGCCATCTCATTTTTTACTCTAATGTTTCCAAATGCCCCACGTACCATAATTTCGTGATTACCTCTTCTCGCGCCATATGAATTAAAATCTTTTTGTTGAATTTGATGCTTCATAAAATAATCACCTGTTGGACTATCCTTTTTAATAGAACCAGCTGGAGAGATATGGTCAGTAGTTACAGTGTCTCCCAAAATTAGTAATGGCCTAGCATCCGTAATTTTTTTAAATCCTTCCGGTTTGTCAGGCATATTTTCAAAAAATGGTGGTTTCTTTACATAAGTAGATGTGTCATCCCAGTTATAAATGCTACTATCTGAAGTCTTAATATTGTTCCAATCTTCCGGACCTTCAGAAATTTTTGAATATCTTTTGGTAAACATGTCAGCGTTAATCGAATTTAATATTAAATATTCAATTTCTTTATTTGTTGGCCATATATCTTTCAGAAAAATATTCCTACCATCTTTGGTTTTACCTAAGGGTTCCTTGTAGAAATCAAAATTCATTGATCCTGCCAAAGCATAAGCCACTACCAAAGGCGGTGAAGCAAGATAGTTCGCTTTTACATTTGGATTAATTCTTCCCTCAAAATTCCTATTTCCTGATAAAATCGAAACGGCATATAAATTTTCTTTTTGTATGGCATCAGATATATTCTGGTTGAGAGGTCCAGAATTACCTATGCAAGTTGTGCATCCATATCCAACAAGATTAAATCCAAGATTATCTAGATATTTATTTAAGTCTGCTTTTTCAAGATAATCAGTAACAACTTGAGATCCTGGCGCTAAAGATGTTTTTACCCAAGGTTTAACTTTTAAACCTTTTTCAACGGCTTTTTTTGCAAGCAACCCTGCTCCAATTAGAACATTTGGATTGGAGGTGTTAGTGCACGACGTAATTGCTGCAATCACAACATCTCCATCTTTTAATTTAAAATCGCTACCTGAAACTGGTTCTTCTTTTAGATTTTCTCTTTTAGTATTTTCTTTAAAAATCTCTCTAAATGATTTTGCTGACTCGGTTAATAAAATTTTATCTTGCGGACGCTTCGGACCAGATATAGTTGGAACCACTTTAGACATATCTAATTCCAAACTGTCAGTAAAAATTATATCATCATCTGCCCACAATCCCTGTTCTTTAGAATATTGTTCTACCAGAGAAATTGTGTGTTTATCTCTGCCTGAAAGTTCCAAATATTTTAATGTTTCACTATCAACTGGAAAAAAGCCGCAAGTTGCTCCGTATTCGGGAGCCATATTAGCTATTGTTGCACGATCAGCCAAAGAAAGATTTTTTAATCCATCGCCATAAAATTCAACAAATTTTCCAACAACCCCTTTTTGTCTCAACTGATGAACGATGGTAAGAACCAAATCGGTGGATGTTGTTCCTTCGCTAAGTTTATTATAAAGTTTGAATCCAACAACCTCTGGAATTAACATAGATATCGATTGCCCTAGCATTGCTGCCTCTGCTTCGATTCCACCCACTCCCCATCCGAGAACTGAAAGACTGTTTACCATCGTTGTATGACTGTCAGTTCCAACAAGTGTATCTGGATATGCATAGACACTGCCATTACTTTTTGACGACCAAACAACTTTTGATAAATATTCCAAATTTATTTGATGGCAAATGCCGGTGCCTGGAGGCACAACTCTGAGATTATTGAATGCTTGCTGGCCCCATTTAAGAAAAGAATAACGTTCTTTATTTCTTGAAAATTCTTTTTCTACATTATTTTTAAATGAATCTTTCGAAGCATATTGATCAACCATCACCGAATGATCAATGACAAGATCGACTGTCGACAAAGGATTTATTTTATTTGGATTTTTTTTCCTTGACTTTACAGCGTCACGCATAGCTGCAAGATCTGCAACTGCAGGAATGCCCGTGTAGTCTTGCATAAGAACTCTTGCTGGTTTAAAGGCAATTTCAGTCTTTGAACTCTTGTTATTTAGCCATTTTTTAAATGCATGAATTTGATCTTCTTTGACAGTTTGGTTGTCTTGAAATCTCAAAAGATTTTCGAGTAAAACTTTTAGTGATTTGGGTAGTCTAGAAATTCCTTCCAATCCGGATTTCTCTGCCTTTTTGAGACTAAATATTTTATAGATTCTCTTATCTACGGTTAAGTCTGCTAAAGAATTAAATGAATCCTTACTGTCTGTTGTCATCTTCTATAAATAAAACATTATAACACAAACGATGAGCAAAAAGGACATAACATAGTTAAACGTCTGTATAAATTTCTCATTTGTTGCAAATTTTCTCAAAAATTTACCGAGCAGGCACCATGAAAAAATACTTACGAAGCTAAAACTAATAGCTACACTCAAAACTACTATTGTATCTCTAACAAAATTTTCATTTGGATCAATAAATGTGGATACTATCACAATTGCGAATAAAACTGCCTTAGGATTAACGAATTGAAAAAAAAGCATATTAATAAATTTAGTAGGATTTTCTATTTTTTTCTCTTCGCTTTTTTTGTCTTGTGCAATTTTATATGCAAAATATAATATAAAACATGAACCAAGTACTTTTATAACTTCTTGAAGTGCTGGAAACTTTTTAAAAAAAACTATCAATCCAAAATTGATTACTATTAATAGTATAGGAAACCCAAAAGTAACTCCGTATATCAAAGGAAGTGTTTTTTTGATTCCAAAATTAAAACCTGAATAGGAAGATAAAAGATTATTTGGCCCCGGTGTAAACGCTGCCACAAACATGAAAATCATTAATGTTGTCATATCAGGATATATTAATTTACTTTGGTATTAAGCTATTCCCAAGCCGTTTTCAACTTTTTGTGACGGATGAACCAAGACCACTTTTCCATCTTTTTCAATTGCGCCCAATATAAGAACTTCGGAAACTATTCCCGCTATATTTTTTTTTGGAAAGTTACAAACTCCTATAACTTGCTTGCCGATTAAGTTTTGTTCATTATAGTAATGTGTGATCTGAGCCGAGGATTTCTTTATTCCCGTCTCTTTACCAAAATCAACTTCAACAACTAATGAAGGTTTTCTTGCTTTTTCATTTTTTTTAACACTCAAAACTGTGCCAACTTTAATCTCTACTTTACTGTAATCTTCGTATGTTATTTCTTGTTTCATATTGAGAATATATAATATATTTTTATTTAAATGGGTACGCAAAATAAAGTTATCGATCAAATATTTCCTGAAACTTTGAAAATTTTATCAGATCTAATAAAATTTCAAACTGTTTCGGGCGCCCCTAATTTCAAGCTAATCGAATATTGTGAAAAAAAATTAAGTAAGCTTGGAGCAATATCGTCCAAAACTATTAATGAATCTACACAGCAGGCAAATTTGTTTTCAACTATAAATGGCAAAAAAAAATTAAATGGTGGCGGTATTATATTATCTGGCCACACAGATGTTGTTCCGGCTTCACCAAAGGAATGGTCATCTGATCCATATGTTGCAAGAGAAAAGGACAACAAAATTTATGGACGAGGATCATGTGATATGAAAGGATTTATTGCTTGTACTCTAGCAGTGGCACCATTATTTGCTTCTGAAAATTTAAAAAAACCAATTCATTTTTCATATACTTTTGATGAAGAAACCGCATGCTTGGGTGCTCCCTTGATGCTAGCTGATTTAAAAAAACGAAAAATTGATTACTCTGCTTGTATAATTGGTGAGCCTACCAGTATGAAAGCTATTACTGCGCATAAAGGTTATAATGAATATGTAACATATTTTACCGGTTTATCAGGACATGCCTCGAATCCTGAACGTGGTGTAAATGCTGTCGAATACGCAATTCGATACAGTAACAAACTTATGGAATTAAGAAATGAATTAAAAAAAAGAAAACCAAAAAGAACACTTTTTTCTCCTCCCTACTCGACGCTACAAATAGGAAAAATTACTGGAGGAATAGGTACAAATGTTATTGCTGATCGATGCATTCTTGATTGGGAAGTGAGGCCAGTTGCTCGAGAAGATGGAGAATTCATTAATAAAAATATCGATTCTTATACCGAAAAAACTTTGTTACCAGAAATGAAAAAGATTTACCCAGAAGCAACTATTAATAAAGTAACTGTTGGAGAAGTAGTTGGTTTTGACGAAAAGGAAGGATCTGAAGCTGTTAATCTTATTTGTAATTTAACGGGCGATAATTCAAAAGATGTTGTATCTTTCGGCACAGAGGCAGGACTGTTTCAGAAATTTGGTATTAGCACTGTAGTTTGTGGTCCTGGATCAATCGAGCAGGCTCATACCGTTGACGAATATGTAACCTTTGATCAACTAAAACTTTGTTTGAAGATGCTCATTGATCTCAGAGATAAGTTGATTTAGAATCGGGTTATGGTTTGGTTATATATTGTTTTAGTTTTATGGTCAGTTGGTATGATGACGGATTAGTTTAATTGCGTAATTTTATACCACGTAATCGTTCAGATCTTCTTCTCAACAATTCAACTGTAGTTAATAACATAATTGATAAGGCAACAAGGCATGTTGCCATACAAAGTATTACCGGGCTTATTTCTTGTCGTATACCGGACCACATCTGTCGAGGGATAGTTTGTTGTTCAACGCTTCCCAAAAAGAGAACAACCACCACTTCATCAAATGAAGTAATAAAAGCAAACAAAGCTCCCGAAATTACTCCAGGAAGAATGAGTGGCATAATCACCTTAAAAAATGTTCTCATTGTATCTGCTCCCAAACTTTGAGAAGCTCGTATAAGGTTGGTATCAAATCCGGTAAGTGTTGCAGTAACTGTTATGACAACAAATGGCGTTCCTAGTGCTGTATGAGCTAATATAAGTCCAGTGTAAGTACCTACCAATCCAAATTTTGCATAAAAGAAGAAAATCCCAGCCGCAGTTATAATCAAAGGAACAATCATAGGTGAAATCAATAAAGCCATCATTGCACCTTTAAAAGGCATATGCGGTTTACTCAAACCCAGAGCTGCAGTTGTTCCTAACGCTGTTGCTAGAAAAGTTGCTGACAAACCAATAATAAAACTATTCTTAGTCCCTACCATCCACTTATTTGTACAGACAGTTGTAATAATATCATCCGGTCTGCATATACCGAGCATTTGCCTATACCATCGAAGAGAAAATGCTTCAGGCTCAAATCTTAGCATTTCTGGGGTAAAACCAAAAAAAGGGGATTGATTAAAAGATAACGGAACAATCATAAAGATTGGAGCTATAAGAAAAAAGAATACCAACCCACAATAAAACAAGTAGGTATAATAACCAATTCTTTGTCCATTTGTCGTATATGTAGGTAAAGCCATAATTATTATCCTAATTTTATATTTTCAATGCCGACTATTTTATTATAGACCCAGTACAGAGTTAACATTACCACTAACAGTATAGTTCCTAGTGCTGCACATAATCCCCAATTTAAAGTTGATTTCAGATGATAAGCGATCCAGTGGCCAATTAATTGTCCATCTGCACCTCCAACAAGCTCTGGTGTAATAAAATACCCAATAGCAAGAACGAAGACGAGCAAGCCACCTGCGCTAATTCCTGGAACTGTTTGAGGCATATAAACTTTGTAAAAAGCATGCATTGGTTGCGCTCCCAAATTTAACGCTGCTCGCATATAACTAGGCGGAATTGTTTTCATCACACTATATAAAGGCAACACCATGAATGGTAGTAAGATTTGGGTCATTGCAATTAATGTGCCCGTTTCATTGTATATCAATTGCATACGGTTCTCATCGGCAATGACACCGGCCCAAACCAAGATGCTATTAAAAACTCCTTTTTTCATTAATATTATTATCCATGAAACCGTCCGAACCAATAACGATGTCCAAAAAGGCAGGAGAACAAAAATCATAAGAAGATTACTGTACTTCAATGGTAAAGTGGCTAAGAGATGCGCAATAGGGTATCCCAAAATCAAACAAAACAACGTCACAAGAACACTAATTTTTACAGTTTTGTACCAAGTATAATTATAAATTCTTCTTTTTTCTGGTTGTCGTATAATTTCTTTATTTGAATCGTATTTTAAATCTACGGCATTTAAAAAATATCCGAATGTATAGGGATCAACCATTTCTCCTAAAGCTTTCCAAAACTCTATTTTTCCCCATCGCTTATCTAATGCAATCATTTGTTCTTTATAGGGGCCTTCTTTGATTTTTTTGAATTTTCTTTTCGATTTTTTAATTAAACTTTTCCATCCTGACCGGCTATAATTCATACGAGTGCTGGCTTTACCGATTGCTCTTTTTTCAGCACTCACAATCTCACCAAAGATAGTAGCATACATTTCTTCGGGAGGAAGTTCCTTGCGGTCCCATTGTTTGTATATTTCAAAAGTTTTTGGAAATACTGTATTGATTTGTTTATCATCAATACTTCTTGTCAACATAGCAATAATAGGAATTACGAATGTAATTATAATAAACAGTGTAAGCGGAAGAACTAGAGCAAATGCTCTAAATTTATTTATACGCTCTGAACGTCTAAGGCTGACTTTTAAGGGTATTCCGTCAGTCGTTAATATCTCGCCTTTTGCTGTTTGATTCATAAGGCTATTATAAAAAAAGGCGGGACAAAAATCCCGCCTTTTTTATCAATATATTAATATTATTATTTATTACCTGCCATCCAAGCTGCCCATTGTTCTTTGAGCTCAGCATTGTGATCAGCCCACCATACAGGATCCGTTAATACAGATTTTTTAAGTTTTTTCTTAGTATTAGGCATGTGTGGTAGTACAGCTATACCATTATGGAACCAAGGTTCGCCCTTCTTGATAACGTCAAGACCGCAAGTACGCATTGGACCGTAAGTGATATACTTAGCTTGTTCAGCTTGAGACGCACAAGTAGTCGCGTGTTTTAAGAATTCAATAGCTTCCGCTTTATTTTTTGAACCCTTAGGAATAGCTATCCAGTCTCCATCAAGAACTTGACCTTCCCAAACGTAATCGAAGCTAGCTCCTTCTGAAAGAATAGCAGCTCCAGCACGACCATTGTAAACAATGGACATAACCACTTCACCGCTTGATACTAATTCTAACGGTTGAGCTCCAGCAGACCAGTGAACAACATGTCCTTTAAGGTCTTCAAGTTTAGCAAATGCTCTATCTGGTCCACCTTCGCCTTGTAAAACTTCATTTACTTTGCTTGGTTTAACTCCATCAGCAACAAGTGCCATTTCTAAAACAGCTTGCGGCCAAGTGTGAACACCCCTTTTTCCAGGAAACTTTTTAACGTCAAAGAAATCTTTCATACTCTTTGGTTTTTTTTCAGGAAAAGCTTTTGGATCGTAAATTATTACATACGTCCACCAGATTTGTGGAGCAGCACATGGCGAAATTGTTCCGCCTACACCAGTACCATTGTCAGGTATGCTTTCTAAGAAACTATCACCATTAGGTGCTTTTTCCCATGAACTGAAATCCAGTTCTTCTAGTAAGCCTTCATCGCAGCCGTTAATTGCATCCACTGGCAAAATATCTACGACATCCCAAGTCACATTACCTGATTCAACTTGAGCTTTGACTTCACCAAGGCCACCGTTATAGTTTTCAACACTAACTTTAGTGCTGCCGTTTTTAACGGGTCCCCAAGTGTCAATATAACCCTTCTGTTGGCTCATTGTGTATGCTCCGCCCCATGATACAAAAGTAAAGTCAGCATATGCCGTAGCTGTAAATGCTAACCCGATCACTGCAAGCAAAGCAACTTTGATTGTTTTAATCATATTTTTCCCTCTTGATTAATTTATTATACGTATAAGCCGGCAATCTAAACATATTGATTAGGTGCTGTAAAATAAAAAAATATTTAATTTATGCTAAGTCTAAAGCCCTTGAATCACTGGCCCTCCAAGAAAGTTTAACAGATACACCTTCTTTGAGGTCAGCTCCCTTGTATGAATTGGGAACTTTTACAATAAACTGATCATTTCCACAGACTTCAACTCTAGTTCGAATATGATCACCTAGATAGATTAATTCCTTCACTTTTGCATTAAATGAATTTTCTAAATTACTATCTGTTGAATTAATTTCAACTCGTTCAGGACGTAATGATACCGTTGATGCATCCCCTACTGTATTGATATTAACCTTAAGAGATTTAATTTCATCGCCTTTGCCTGTTGTAACAACGCACATGTTGCCATTAATGGATTTTACTTTTCCTTTAAGTTGATTATTTTCCCCAATGAACTGAGCTACAAAAGCATTTTCTGGCTTTTCATATAAAACATCAGGTGTTGATATTTGCTGAATTTTTCCGTCATTAAATACTGCAATACGGTTCGACATTGTCAGTGCCTCACTTTGGTCATGGGTAACGTACACAACCGTAATACCAATATTTCCGTGAATGTGTTTAATTTCATATTGCATTTGTTCACGAAGTTTTTTATCTAAAGCTCCCAAAG
>CAJXBA010000007.1 GCA_913050185.1 uncultured Pelagibacteraceae bacterium | reverse complement strand
TGCGCAAAATCATGTTTTATAGTAAAAGCCTTTAACTCATGAGTTGTATTTGGTAACAAAAACAAATTTAACCCATATATTAAAACATAATCTTAAAAAGATTAATCCCACAGGCGTTTTGGTTTTAGAGAATGGATCTTTTTTCCAGGGATATGGCTTTGGTTTCGAAGGTGTTGCGACAGGTGAAATATGTTTCAACACTTCAATAACAGGTTACCAAGAAATAATTTCCGATCCTTCTTATGCAGGACAAATAATTAATTTCACCTTTCCACATATTGGAAATGTTGGAGCAAATAATGATGATCATGAATCTGATAAAATTTGGACCAGAGGAGTAATTTTTAATTCTGAAATTTCAAACCCATCAAACTATAGAGCATTAAAACATTTAGATAACTGGTTAAAAAAAAATAAAATAGTAGGTATTACTGGTCTTGATACTAGAAGTTTAACAAACTTTATAAGAGATAAAGGTGCTCCGAAAGGAACCATTTCACACATTAAAAATGGAAAATTTAATATAAAAAAACTTATAAATTTATCAGCTAAATGGTCAGGATTAAATAATCTTGATTTGGCAAAAATAGTTAGTACTAAAAAAAAATATACTTGGCAAGGATTTAGAACTTGGAAAAAGGGAAAAGGTTTTAAAAAAAACAAAAAAAAAACACACAAAATTATTGCTATTGACTACGGAATTAAAAAAAATATTTTAAGATATTTTTCTAACTTTAATTGTGAAGTAATTGTTGTTCCTTGCAATCTTCAAGTTAAAGAAATTATTAAATTAAAACCTGACGGAATTTTTTTATCAAACGGCCCTGGTGATCCTGCGGCAACTGGAGATTATGCAATAGATATAATTCAAAAATTAATAAAAATAAATATTCCAATATTTGGAATATGTCTCGGACATCAATTGTTAGCCTTAGCACTTAAAGCAAAAACAAAAAAAATGAAACTGGGTCATAGAGGTGCAAATCATCCGGTAAAAAATCTAATTAATAATAAAGTTGAAATAACAAGCCAAAACCATGGATTTGAAATTATTAAGGAAAGTTTACCAAAAAATGTTGAGTTAACTCATAAGTCTTTGTTCGATAACTGTATAGAGGGAATAAAATTAAAAAATAGACCAGTTTTTTCAGTTCAGTATCATCCTGAGTCAAGTCCAGGTCCGCAAGACAGTCACTACTTATTCAAACAATTTATTAATGAAATAATAAAAAATGCCAAAAAGAAAAGACATTAAAAAGATTTTGATAGTAGGAGCGGGTCCGATAATTATTGGCCAGGCTTGTGAATTTGATTACTCTGGTACTCAAGCTTGTAAGGCTTTGAAAGAAGAGGGTTACAAAGTAATTTTAATAAATTCAAATCCTGCAACAATTATGACCGATCCGGATATTGCAGATAAAACTTACATTGAACCAATAACAATTGAAATTTTAGAAAAAATATTAATAGAAGAAAAACCGGATGCAATTTTACCAACTATGGGTGGCCAAACTGCATTGAATTTGGCAATTGAAGCTGAAAAAACAGGACTGCTAAGAAAATATAAAATTGAGCTAATTGGCGCAAACTCAAAAGCAATCTCTAACGCAGAAGATAGAAAAAAATTTAGAAAAAGCATGACAGATATTGGGTTAAATCTCCCAAAATCAGAAATAATTAATAACATCAAACAAGCTAAAAAATGTTTAAAAAAAATAGGATTACCTGCAATTATTAGGCCTGCTTTTACACTTGGCGGTCTCGGGGGCGGTATTGCAAAAAGTAAAAAACAATTTTTCAAAATTGTGAAAGAAGGTCTCGATACGTCACCCGCAAATCAAGTCTTAGTAGAAGAATGCCTAGAAGGTTGGAAAGAATTTGAAATGGAGGTTGTAAGAGACAAAAAAGATAACTGTATCATTATATGTTCCATAGAAAATATAGATCCTATGGGAACTCATACCGGAGATTCTATCACTATAGCGCCTGCCTTAACACTTACAGATAAAGAGTTTCAAATTATGAGAAATGCTTCGATTGCATGTCTTAGAAAAATTGGAGTAGAAACTGGTGGATCTAATGTTCAATTCGCAATAAATCCAAAAAATGGAAGAATGGTTATCATAGAAATGAATCCTAGAGTTTCCAGATCATCGGCACTTGCATCTAAGGCAACTGGTTTTCCAATAGCAAAAGTAGCAGCAAAACTAGCTATTGGTTACACGCTTGATGAACTAAAAAATGAAATTACTAAAGTTACTCCAGCATCCTTTGAACCAACGATAGACTATGTAGTTACCAAAGTTCCAAGGTTTACTTTTGAAAAATTTTCTAATTCTCCCGCAATATTAGGAACTTCAATGAAATCTGTTGGGGAAGCTATGGCCATTGGTAGAAACTTTAAGGAATCTCTTCAAAAATCATTAGTATCTTTAGAAATTGGTTTTTCAGGTTTAGATAGAATTTTTAATTTAAGTAAGAAAGAAATTGAAAAAAAATTAAAGACAAATATTCCAAATAAAATTTTATTAATTGCTGAAGCAATACGCAAAAAAATTAAGTTAACTAAAATATACAAATTATCAAAGATAGATCCTTGGTTTTTGGAACAAATTAAAGAAATTGTAGAAGCAGAAAAACAGATAACCAAAAAAGGTTTACCTAAAAACTTTATTGAATTTAATAGAATTAAATCAATAGGATTTTCAGATAAAAAATTATCTCAATTATCTGGATTAGAAGAAAAAATTGTTAGAAGGAAAAGATTGGCTTTAAAAGTTTTGCCAGTATTCAAGAAAGTAGATACGTGTGCTGCCGAATTTAAATCTTTTACACCTTATATGTATTCAACATATCAAAGAAATTTGATGTTAAATACAGAATGTGAAGCGAATCCATCTTCTAAAAAGAAAGTAATTATTTTGGGAGGTGGACCTAATAGAATTGGACAGGGTATAGAGTTTGATTACTGCTGTTGTCAAGCAAGTTTTTCCTTAAAGGAAGCAGGATATGAAACAATAATGATTAACTGTAATCCTGAGACCGTTTCCACTGATTATGACACAAGTGACAGATTATACTTTGAGCCTTTAATAGAAGAGTATGTTCATAACATAATTTTAAAAGAAAAATCTAAAGGTAATTTAATAGGTATAATTGCTCAATTTGGCGGACAAACACCTATTAAATTGGCAAAATTTCTTTATAAAAATTCACTACCTATTATAGGAACTCAATATCATTCAATTGATCTTGCTGAAGATAGAGACAGATTTAGAAAACTCCTAATTAAATTAAAATTAAAACAAGCGGATAGTGGAATTGCAAAATCTAATAATCAAGCAATTAAAATTGCTGAAAGAATTGGTCTTCCTTTAATTGTTCGTCCTTCATATGTTTTGGGAGGTAGAGCAATGGAAATAGTTCATGAAAAAAATCAACTTAAAAATTTTGTGGAAGAAGCTTTTAAGGCCGCAGAAGACAACCCAATATTAATTGATAAATTTATTAATAATGCAATGGAGGTTGATGTTGACGCCATTTCTGATGGTAGTGAAGTATTTGTTGCCGGGATAATGCAACACATTGAGGAAGCTGGTATTCATTCGGGTGACTCTGCATGTTGTCTGCCTCCGGTAGCTATTAAGGAAAAATTAATAGTCGAAATTAAAAATCAAACAAAAAAATTAGCATTAGCACTAAAAGTGAAAGGTTTTATGAATGTGCAGTATGCTATCAAAAATGACGAAATTTATGTGATCGAAGTTAACCCTAGAGCCAGCAGAACTGTTCCCTTTGTTTCAAAAGCTAAAGGAATTCCTTTAGCTAAAATTGCTTCAAGGGTTATGGTAGGAGAAAAATTATCAAAATTTAATTTAATAAACAAAAACAAGAATATGTTTGCTGTGAAAGAAGCAGTTTTTCCATTTAATAAATTTCCAAACGTTGATGTGTTGCTAGGTCCTGAAATGAAATCTACGGGAGAGGTAATGGGAATAGATAAAGATTTTGGTCTTGCTTTTGCTAAAAGTCAAATTGCTGCTGGAAATTCATTGCCAACAAAAGGTTTGGCATTTATTTCTTTAAAAGATAAACATAAAAATGAAGGCATAAATCTAGCAAAAAAATTAGTTGAATTAAATTTTACATTGTGTGCTACCGAAGGTACCGCAAATGCAATAGAAAAAAATGGTATCAAATGTAAAAAAGTAAATAAAGTAAGTGGAGGCTCTCCTCATATTGTTGATGTGTTAAATGCAAAAAAAATTGCCTTGGTAATCAATACTGGTGGTGGAAAGCACGCTTATCGTGTTCAAGATTCAACTTCTTTAAGGAGAGCAACGCTAATTAATAAAGTTCCATATTGTACAAATATGTCTACTGCTTATGCTTGTTTGGAAGGTATTAAATCTCTTAAATCAAAAAAAATGAATGTTGAAGCAATCCAAAATATCTTTCATTAATTAAACCAATGGCTAATCAACTGGCCAATCAGTTTTAAAAGTTACATAATTTATTTGTAAGCATCTTCTTTCTTTTTTAATTTCTTTTTTTTTCATCCCATGCCAAGTTTTGGAACTACTGGTAAAAAAATATCCATAATTATCTTTGTAAGGTAGTGTTTTGACTATGTTTAATTTCTCGTCATATAAATCAGTTCCTAAATTTTCTGATTCATTGAATGGATTTATAAACACAAGGCTGGATATCAATTTTTCTTTAATATCACAATGAGGTTTCAACCAAAATCCTTGGCGATCACATATAACTTCAAGTCTAACATATGAATCTGAGAGATTTTTTTTAATTATTTCGCTTATATAACCATAAGTATTTTTTGATCTAATTTCTGATATCAAATTAGTTAAATTTGGAAAATCTTTTGAATTTTCTTTGTTAACAAAACATCTAAATTTTATTGCTTTTCCACCACTTGATATTCCTTCTCTGAATTTACCTTCCCCTCCATCAATAGCTCTAGTTCCATCATAATTAATATTCATTTTGTTCAAATCTATAATTTCGGTTTTAGAAATTTCTTCAATGGCCCCTTTAGTTAAAGGCTTGTTATATTCCCAATGATCAAAAGGAGAGCTGTAATGCTTTAACCTTAGTTTTAAAGAATTTAAAAATTCCATAATTTTAGTTTTTTATCTTTTTTTTTATTATACTTGCTATTCTTTCTGCTTCGTTGTGTCTGTTATAAGTCCAACTTTCAATTTTTTCTCCTAGATCTCTAGTAATCCCCATTTCTTTAAATAATTTAAAGAATTTTTTGAATCTATAATTATTTCTTTTCGTTTTCATATGAGCAACAAATATAGGTTTGCCGGATGTGGCAGCCTCTGAAATCATTGACGTTGAATCACACGTTACAACTACGTGAGTTGCCAATCCATAGGCAGATAAATAAGCTTGCTTATCTACTGAATTTACAACATGGCCACATTCACTAAACTCCTTGAGTGCTAAATTAATAATAGCTTTAGGTGTTCTCATTGATGGAATTACTATTGCTTTATAACCTTTTGAAATAAAATTCGATTTTACTTCATTAAATACTTTAATTAATTGATCTTCATCGAAACTATAATATTTATTTGGTCCTCCCAATATTAAAGAAACTACCTTTTGATTGTTAACTTTATTTCCCAAATAATTTTTTGCATTATCAATTTCAATATCAGTTATATAATGAATAGCTCCTTTAGAATTATATACATTGTCTCCAATCAAATTATCATGCTCAGGTGCAATAATAACGTTAAAATTTTTAAAGTTTACTTTGGGGTTTTGTATATGAATGGTAAATACTTTTGGGTATTTTTTCCTAAGAAGTATAGATGGAACCACACTCTTTCTTCCGCAAGAAATAATTAGATCAGGAGTTTCGTTTTCAAATAAATGTATTTTATCTTTCATTATTATTTCCGAAATTGGAGTAAATTTGGGAGGTATTAAATTCCACAGAAATTTTAATCTTACAATTTTGTGACTGTATGAGACATTCAAAGCTTTTGCCATTCCTTCTACTTGGCTAATCATCCCATGCATTCCTTCGCTTAGAAGTAAGGCTTTTAGCTTTCCCATAAATACCTATATATATATTTCTATATTTTGTTTAT
The DNA here is from genome assembly GCA_913050185.1 of uncultured Pelagibacteraceae bacterium. Taxonomy (GTDB): domain Bacteria; phylum Pseudomonadota; class Alphaproteobacteria; order Pelagibacterales; family Pelagibacteraceae; genus AG-414-E02. The sequence goes on along the minus strand of CAJXBA010000007.1, from coordinate 44,044 downwards.
CCACATATAATAAATAGCTTTTCTTTAAAATAATAAACCTTTATACCTCCTCTATGGAAATATGCGAATTGAAGAAGATATCAAGCTGGATTACGCCGATGTACTTTTTCGGCCTAAACGCAGTACATTATCAAGTCGCAAAGAAGTAGAGCTTAAACGTACCTATAAATTTAAGCATAGCAATCATCAGTGGTCAGGAATTCCAATTATGGCCGCTAATATGGATGGTGTCGGAGAAATTGAGATTGCAAAAAATTTAGCAAAATTTAAAATAATGACATGTTTGACTAAACAGCATGATATTAAAACAATTAAACGCAGTTCAGCAATTAAACAAATATATCCTCATCTTATTCTTAGTACGGGCACAAGCAGTGAAGACTATAAAAGACTTAATGCTATTTTGAAAGAATGCAGTTTTTTTGAATTTATATGTATTGATATTGCTAATGGTTACTCTGATCATTTTAGTAAATTTGTTGGTTCAGTTAGAGAAAAATATCCTACCAAAACTATAATTGCAGGAAATGTGGTTACAGCTGATATGACTCAAGAACTGGTTATGAATGGCGCAGACATAGTTAAAGTAGGAATAGGTCCAGGAAGTGTATGTACAACACGTATTCAAACAGGAGTCGGTTACCCTCAACTAAGCGCGGTTATTGAATGTGCCGATGCTGCGCATGGTCTAGGTGCGCACATTATTGCAGACGGCGGTTGTACATGCCCAGGCGATGTAGCAAAAGCATTTGGTGGGGGGGGAGATTTTGTAATGTTAGGTGGAATGTTTGCCGGACATGTAGAAGGTGGCGGGAAAAAAATTAAAAAAAATGGTTTACAATTTATAGAATTTTATGGATCTAGTTCTGACACAGCAATTGATAAGCATTACGGTGGTCTTTCTGATTATAGAAGTAGTGAAGGAAAAAAAGTTCAATTAAAATATCGTGGAAAAATTAGAGATACGGTATTAAATGTATTAGGAGGTCTTAGAAGTAGTTGTACTTATGTAGGAGCTCCATCTCTTAAACAATTAAGCAAGTGTACAACTTTTGTAAGGGTTAACCAACAATACAACGATTCTTTCGAATAAAATTAAAATTTGTTGAAAACTTTAAATTTAATTAAAAGCACCCATATGTACTTCAAGTATGAAGAATAACTCAAGAAAACATTCGAAAGTATTAATTATAGGATCTGGCCCAGCAGGATATACCGCAGCAATTTATACAGCTAGAGCCATGCTTAAACCAATATTAATATATGGTTCTGAACCTGGAGGACAAATGACAACAACTACGGATGTTCAAAATTACCCTGGATATTCTGATGTCGTACAAGGTCCTTGGCTAATGGAGCAAATGGAAGAACAGACTAAAGCGGTCGGAACTGAAATGATTCAAGACCACATAAAAAAAGTAGATTTAAATAAAAGACCATTTAAAGCTATAGGCGATGGTGGACAGGAATACACAGCTGATTCAATAATAATTTCAACTGGCGCTCAAGCAAGATGGTTGAATTTAAAATCCGAACAGAACTACAGAGGATTTGGTGTTTCAGGGTGTGCTACATGTGATGGTTTCTTTTTCAAAGATAAAGAAGTCGCTGTTATTGGTGGAGGTAATGCCGCAGTAGAAGAAGCAATTTTTTTAACAAAATTTGCAACTAAAGTAACACTTGTTCACAGAAGAGATAAGCTGCGTGCTGAAAAAATTCTACAAAAAAAATTAATGGAAAACAAAAAAATTGAAATTATTTGGGAATCAATCCTGGAAGAAGTGTTGGGAAATGAAAAACCAAAAGGAGTTACAGGAATTAAAATTAAAAATGTAAAAACAAAGAAAATTACACAAATCAATGTTCATGGCTTGTTCATAGCGATCGGGCATGATCCTGCCACATCTTTATTTAAAGGGCAGCTAGATATGGATAAAGAAGGATATTTAATCACAAAACCAGATTCTACAGAAACAAATATACCTGGAGTGTTTGCCGCGGGAGACGTCAAAGATAAAATTTTTAGACAAGCAATAACAGCCGCGGGTATGGGTTGTATGTCAGCACTTGAGGCTGAAAAATTTCTTTCAAAATAAAATTAAGCCAAACTTTTGCAAAAGTTAGAAATTCTATTCAAAGCTTTTTTAAGATTATCCATTGAAGTTGCGTAAGATATTCTAAAATATCCTTCCAAGCCAAAAGCGGAGCCCTGTACTACAGCAACTTGATAAGTTTCTAAGAGAGCGCTAACAAAGTCTGAATCGTTCTTAATTTTTTTCCCTGTTTTGTCTTTTTTATTAAAAAATCTTGAACAATTAGGAAACGCATAAAAAGCACCATTAGGTTTCAAACAAGAAAGGCCATCAATTTTATTTAATGCTTCTACTACAAAATCTCTTCTTTCTTTAAAAGACTGGTTTCTTTTTAAAATAAAATCTTGGGTGCCATTCAGAGCTTCAATGGCTGCTGCTTGACTTATGGATGATGGATTTGTTGTTGATTGAGATTGTAATTTTGCCATCGCTTTTATTATTTCAGTAATTCCAGCTCCATATCCTATCCTCCAACCCGTCATAGCATAAGATTTACTGACACCATTCATTGTAAGAGTTCTATCTTTTAATTCTTTGATTTGAGCAATAGTAAAAAATTTAAAATCACCATATATAAGATGTTCGTAAATATCGTCGCTTAAAATAAACACATTTTTATTTTCCTTTAATACTTCTCCTAAGGCTTCGAGTTCTTGCTTCGTATAACAAGATCCAGTCGGATTTGATGGGGAATTTATTATTATCCATTTAGTTTTATTATTAATATTTTTTTTTAATTCCTCGGGTGTAATTTTAAATTTATTTTCTTCTGAACATTTAACTATTCTTGGTTTGCCATCAGCCAAAAGAACTATATCTGGATAGGAAACCCAGTAAGGAGCCGGAATAATAACTTCATCTCCAGGATTTACTGTTGCCAAGATAGCATTAAAAATAATTTGTTTTCCACCTGCGCCTACTGAAATTTGTTCTGGCAAATAATCTAAATTATTTTCTCTTTTAAATTTATTTACTATTGCTTTTTTCAAAGCTGGAGTGCCATCAACAGCCGTGTATTTTGTGTCTCCCCTATTAATTGCATCAATTGCAGCATTTTTAACATTATTAGGTGTGTCAAAATCCGGCTCACCGGCACCAAGTCCAATTACATCCTTGCCCGCAGCCTTTAATTCTCTGGCCTTTTGCGTGACTGCCAAGGTAGGGGATGGCTTAATTCTTTTTAAAGAGTTGGAAACTATGCTCATTGATTTTAATATATAAAAAATTATTAGTAATTATGCAAAATACATATCAAGAAAAATCATCTGATCCAATCAGTAAAGATTTTTTATTTGGAAAAAAGTTAGAAGGCGGAATTAAACTATCCACTGTTAGCGATTTTAAACCTGCTGGAGATCAACCGAAAGCCATAAAAAAGCTTGTTTCAGGAATAAAAAACAAAAAAAATGACCAAGTTTTATTGGGCGTTACAGGTTCAGGTAAGACTTTCTCAATGGCAAAAATAATTGAAGCTTTAAATAGACCAGCTCTAATACTTGCTCCAAATAAAACTTTAGCTGCCCAGTTGTATGGTGAAATGAAAACTTTTTTTCCTAATAATGCTGTGGAATATTTTGTATCCTACTATGATTATTACACGCCTGAAGCCTATGTGCCGAAATCTGATACATACATAGAAAAAGAAGCATCAATTAATGAGCAGATTGATCGAATGAGACATTCAGCAACGAGGTCTCTTCTTGAAAGAGACGATGTTATAATAGTTGCAAGTGTTTCTTGTATTTATGGCTTAGGTTCTGTGGAATCTTACAGTAAAATGACTTTGGGCTTAAAAAAAGGTCACGAACATAATCGTGAACAAATTATAAAAACTTTAGTTAATCTTCAGTACAAAAGAAATGATCAAAATTTTTATCGAGGCACTTTTAGGGTTAGGGGGGACAATTTAGAAATTTTTCCTTCCCATTTAGAAGATCGAGCTTGGAGAATTTCTCTTTTTGGAAACAAAATAGAAAATATAGCGGAGTTTGATCCTCTTACGGGAAGTAAAACAAATGATATAAATTTGGTTAAATTATATGCCAATAGTCATTACATAACTCCAAGACCTACTATCGAACAAGCAATTAAGGAAATCAAAAAAGAATTAGAAATAACATTAGAGAAACACAAGTCAGAAAATAAACTTTTGGAAGCCCAAAGATTAAAGGAAAGAACCAACTTTGATTTAGAAATGATAGAAGCCACGGGTACTTGCGCTGGAATAGAAAATTATTCTAGATTTTTAACCGGAAGAAAGCCTGGAGAGCCACCTCCTACCCTTTTTGAATATTTTCCGGATAATACTCTAATTTTTGTAGATGAATGTCATGTAACAGTTCCTCAATTAAATGGAATGTACAAAGGTGATCACACAAGAAAAAAAACTTTGTCTGAATATGGTTTTAGATTGCCTTCCTGCGTAGATAACCGCCCGCTGAAATTCCAAGAATGGGATGCCATGAGAACACAAACTATTTTTGTCTCCGCAACTCCAGGTCCATGGGAGCTTCAACAAACATCGGGAGAATTCGTTGATCAAGTTATAAGGCCCACTGGCCTATGCGATCCCGAGGTTCAAATCAGACCAGCAAATAATCAGGTGGATGATCTTTTGGCAGAATGTAAAGAAGTTACCAAAAAAAATTTTAGATCACTGGTGACAACTTTAACAAAAAAAATGGCAGAAGATTTAACTGAATACCTTCATGAAAATGGAGTGAAAGTTAGATATATGCATTCTGACATAGATACCCTTGAAAGAATTGAAATTATGAGAGATTTAAGAATGGGTGTTTTTGATGTTCTCGTAGGAATCAATTTATTAAGGGAAGGTCTAGATATTCCCGAGTGTGCTTTGGTTGCAATCCTAGATGCTGACAAAGAAGGTTTTCTAAGATCTGAAAGATCTTTAATTCAAACAATAGGAAGAGCTGCAAGAAATATTGAAGGAAAAGTGATCTTGTATGCAGATAAAAAAACTAAAAGCATTGAAAAGGCAATTGAAGAAACAAATAGAAGAAGAAAAATACAATTAACCTATAACAAAAAAAATAATATTAGCGCAACATCAGTTAAAAAAGGAATAACGGATGTTTTAGAAAGTATTTACGAAAAAGATTACTCAAAAATTGACGTTGATATATCCATAGGTCACAACTTAAAGAAGCATTTAAAGTCTCTTAAGAAAAAAATGAAAGAAGCTGCTGAAAATCTCGAATTTGAAGAAGCCGCTAAAATTAGAGATGAAATTAGAAAATTAGAAGCAAGCGAATTAGAGATCGGAATTAACCCAAAAATAAGGCAATCTAAACTTCAAAATAAAATTTATCCTGAAGGAAGGTCAACCCAAGATAAACCTGGGACACAACCAAGAAAAAAAAGATGAAAAATAAAAATTTATTAATTACCGGTGCAGCAACAAGAGTGGGTAAAGCTATAGCTCTACATTTTGCTGAAAGAGGATGGAATATTGCTCTCCATTATTTTAAATCATCATCAAAAGCTAAAGAATTAAAAAAAATCATAGAACAAAACTGGGTAAAAGTAGCTTTGATCAAAGCTGATCTAAAAGATCCAAAACAAGTTGAAAAAATCGTAAACTTAGCAAAAAAGAAACTTGGTACTATTGATTGTCTCATAAACAATGCTGCGTTATTTGAAAAAGATGATATTGCTAATTTCACAACTAAAAGTTGGAACGATCATTTAAATATTAATCTTCTTGCACCTGCTATTCTGACTAAGAAATTTGCAAAACAAGCTCCAAAAAAAACTGTATCCAATATAATCAATATTATTGATCAAAAAATATTTAATCTTACTCCTTTTTTTATGTCATATACGATTAGCAAAAGTGGTCTACAAACTTTAACGGAAACCATGGCAATGCGATTAGAACCAAATATAAAGGTTAATGCTATTGCACCAGGTCCGATAATAAAAAGTAAAAGACAAACGGATAAGCATTTTAATAATCAAGTCAAATCCACACTTCTTAAAAAATCAGTCCGATTAGAAGATATTTGTGATACCGTTGAATTTTTGATCAATAATAATTCTGTTACAGGTCAAATTATAGCTGTTGATAGTGGTCAAAATTTATCGTGGAATAAGAAAAATGAAAAAGAATAATTTTAAAATTTTAGAATTAAAACCTGCAAAAAGCAAAAGTTCAATTAAAAGAACCGTATTTATTAAAGATTTTATTATAGAAGAAATAATAGGTATTCACGAACATGAAAAAATAAAAAAACAAAAAATAAAATTCAATATAGCTTTGGATGTTAATCAAAGTACCACTCCCAATGAAAAAGACATAAAAAGTATAGTAGACTACGAAAAAATTGCAAATAAATTAGAAAATTTAGCAAAGAATAAGAAATATAATTTTCTAGAAAGTTTAGTCGAAGATTCTTTTAAAGAAATATTTGAAGATAAAAGAATAAACTCAGTAACAATTAAAATAGAAAAACCTGAAGCAATCAAGAATGCTAAATCGGTTGGAGTAGAAGTTTTTAAAACAAGAAAAGATTATGAGGAATCTTGATTTTGGAAAAGAATTAATTAGAAAAAAAATACCTTTAGTTTCTAACAGTCCTGGGGTGTACAGAATGCTTGATAAAAAAGATCAAGTGCTCTATGTCGGTAAAGCTAAAAATCTTCCAAATCGATTAAAAAGCTATGTCCTAGACAGAAAACATCCTATGCGTACGGAAAGAATGTTAGCTTTAACAAACAATTTAGAAATAGTAACAACGGATAGCGAAGCCGAAGCTTTGCTTTTAGAAGCAAATCTTATTAAAAAATTTAAACCTAAATTTAATATCCTCCTGAGAGATGACAAATCTTTTCCTTACATTATTATAGAAAAAGATTGTGACTGGCCTCAATTGTCCAAACATAGAGGGAAGAAAAATAAAAATGGTTATTATTTTGGCCCGTTTGCCTCTGCTGGATCTGCTAATTGGACTATAAAAATTTTACAAAAGGTATTTTTGTTAAGAGTATGCAATGACTCCGTTTTTAAAAATAGAGACAGACCCTGCATTCTTTATCAAATTAAAAGATGTTCAGCGCCTTGTGTAAATTACTTAAGTAAAACTGAGTACTCTAAACTTGTATCGGACACGATATTATTTCTTTCTGGAAAATCAAAAAATATTCAAAAAAAACTATCGGTGGAAATGGAAAAAAGTAGTGAAAAAATGGATTATGAAAAAGCTGCCATTTTAAGAGATAGAATAAAAGCACTAGCTCAAATTCAATCTTCACAAAGTATAAGTTCTGCAAATCTTGATAATGCTGATGTTATTTCCATTGCGCAAGAAGCCGAAAAAAGTTGCGTTCAGGTATTTTTTTACAGATCTAAACAAAATTGGGGTAATCAATCTTATTTTCCTTTCCACGATAAATCTCATACTGCAGAAGAGGTTTTGGCTTCATTCATTGTTCAATTTTATGAAAATAAAAATGTACCTTCTGAAATTCTAATCAACAAAGAAATTAAAGATTTAAACTTAATTAAATTTGCTCTGGGAAAAAAAGAAGAAAAATTTATATCTATAAAAATTCCTACAAAAGGAAGTGCTTTAAAATTATCTATGATGGCTGAAAAAAATGCAAAAGAAGCTTTAATCAGAAAAATTTTTGAATCAGAAACCAATAATAAACTTTTAAATAAAATTGCTGATAAATTTAAACTAGATATCTCACCAAGAACAATCGAAGTGTTTGACAACAGTCATATTCAGGGAACCAATTCCATTGGCGCATTAATTACATTCGGATCGGAAGGCTTTATTAAAAAGCAATACAGAAAATTCAATATTAAAAATAAAGAACTAAATGCTGGAGACGATTATGGAATGCTAAAAGAGGTCTTTGAAAGAAGATTTTCAAAAATTATTAAAAGTAAAAAACAGACGGATGTCGTAATTCCTGACTTGGTAATTATTGATGGTGGCAAGGGCCAATATTCAGTGGGAAGAAAAATATTAGATGAACTTGGTTTTCATGACATTCCTATAATAGCTATTGCAAAAGGAAAAAACAGAAATAAGGGTGATGAAACCTTTTTTCATAAAACTAGTGCTATTAAATTAAGTAAAAGAGAACCTTTGCTATTTTTTCTCCAAAGACTGAGAGATGAGTCTCATAGGTTTGCTGTAAGTAGCCACAGAATGAAAAGAAACAAAAATTTAACAAAATCTTTGTTAGATCAAATAAATGGAATTGGTAGAACAAGAAAAAGAGCTTTGTTAAATTATTTTGGATCTGCTAAGGCTGTTGAATCAGCTAGTTTTGATGATTTAAAAAGGATAGAAGGTATAGAAACTTCTGTGGCAAAAAAAATACATGATTTTTTTCATAGCTAGAAAAAATATATGAGATTAAAAATACCAAATATTTTAACAATCGGAAGAATCATTTTAGTTCCAATTTTCATATTAACTTTTTATTTACCTGGAGCTTTAGGTGATTGGATACCTTTTTTTATATTTTTATTGGCAAGTTTTACGGATTTTTTGGACGGTTTATTAGCCAGACTTTATAAAGAGGAATCAAAACTAGGAGAGCTTTTAGACCCCATTGCTGATAAAATTATTGTTGCCACTGCCTTGATTCTCTTGGTGATGAATGGAACTATAATGAATTACGAGGTAATTGCTGCCATAATTATTTTAATAAGAGAAATATTGATTTCGGGATTAAGAGAATATTTAGCTAAAGTTCAAGTTAGCATGCCGGTAAGTAGTTTAGCCAAATTTAAAACGTTTTTACAGATGTGTGCAATTGCAATTTTGCTTACGGGAGAAAGCGGAAATAAGCTTGTTAATTTTGAAGATTATAATGCCCATTCAATTGGGATTTTTTTATTATGGATGTCCGCTTTCCTTACACTTTACACTGGCTATGATTACGTAAAAAAAGGAATAGGCCATGCTATCGATTAAAATTAGAACTGTTAGGCGGCAGGCTTTTTTCTTACTAAAGCTTGGTAACTTTCAGACAAATCTTTTATTACATTACAGACTTCAAACTTATAATTATTAATTTGTGAAACGGGTGTAACTTCAGTTGCAGTACCAGTTAAAAAGCAGCCTCTAAATTTTGACAACTCATCAGGTTTAATCTTTCTTTCTATAATTTTAATATTTTTTGATTTAGCGATTTCAATAACACACCTTCTGGTTATTCCATTTAAAAAAGAATCTGGAATTGGTGTATGCAATTCATTGTCATTATTCTTGAAGAAAATATTTGCACCTGTCGTTTCTGCTATATTACCTTGATGATCAAGCATCAATGAATCGGTAAAACCTTTTCTTTCTGCCTCATGTTTAGACAGTGTGCAAATCATATATAATCCTGAGGATTTAGTATCCCAAGGAATTGTATCTGGTGCTGGTCTTTTCCACTTAGAAATATTTAATTTTATTCCCCTAAGTTTAAGATTAGGATCGAAATATGATCCCCACTCCCAGGCAGCAATAGCTACATGAATTTTTGTTTGCTGAGCTGAAATTGCCATCATTTCGCTTCCTCTCCAAGCTACTGGTCTAACATATCCATTTTTAACTTTCTGAATTGTAACAATTTCTTTACAAGCTTTGTTTATTAACTCTTGATTGTATGAAATTCTAAAATCTAGTCTGGAAGCTGAGTGAAACAATCTTTCTGTATGTTCCTCGAGTTTAAATATCTCGCCATCATAAACTCTTTCGCCTTCAAAAACACAGCTGGCATAGTGTAAGCCATGACTTAAAACATGAATTTTTACATCATTCCAATTTACTGGTTCTCCATTAAACCAAATTTTTCCCGATCTTTTATCAAAAGGTATTGGTTCCATAAAAAAATCTATTAATCTTAATTGATTTATTCTGTGCAAAAAAGTATCTATCTTAGTTAGATATGTCAATATAACTGACCCAAAATAGATTATGAAAAACTTGTTATATTTAAAAGATGACCACATAAAAGATTTCATAGAGCAAATTTTTTATGCCTATAGGGAAACTTATTCAGATCCAAAAAAAATTTTGAAGAAATATTCTTTCGGAACAGCTCATCATAGAGCAATACACTTAATTGAAAGATATGAAGGAATAACCATTTCGGGTCTTTTAAATAAGCTAAAAATTACTAAACAAAGCTTGAATAGAGTTTTAAGAGACCTAATCAAAAATAAATCCATTATAGTAAAAAAAGGAGAAATAGATTCAAGACAAAGGCATATCTTTTTAAACGAAAAAGGGAAAAAACTTTTTAATGAAATTTTTTTAGAACAAAAAAAAAGAATTCATAATGCCCTTAAAAATCTAGACTCAGATTCGGTGCTTAAGTTTAAAAATGTTTTGAGTAAAATCATCAATGAATAAAAATGTTTTTCATATACTAGTTGTCGATGATGATGATAGAATTAGAGAATTGGTAAAACAATATCTCGAAGAAAATCACTTTTTAGTTACAACAGCAAAAGATGTGGTTGAAGCTAAAAAAAAAATAGAAATTATAAAATTTGACATACTTGTATTAGACATTATGATGCCAGGAGAAAGTGGTTTATCTTTAACAAAATATTTAAAAAAAAATAATTCGACGCCAATAATTCTTTTGACCGCAAAAGGAGAAATTCAAGATAGAATCAAAGGATTGGAATTGGGGGCCGATGATTACCTTGGAAAACCTTTTGAACCAAAGGAACTTCTGTTGAGGATAAAAAATATTTTGAGTAAAACAAAAATGTTTGAAATACCGGAAGAAGTATATGTCGGCAATACATTAGTTAATTTAAAAAAATTAAATGTTAAAAGAAATAATGAAACTATAAAAATAAATCCTCAGGAAAAAAAAATTTTGGAAAAGATGCTCGGATCTCCAGGAAGAATTTTTTCTAGAGAGGAAATTGGCAAAATTATTAAAATTTCAAAAGAGCGAACCATAGATGTAATGATCACAAGACTAAGACAAAAAATTGAGTCTCAACCAAAAAATCCAAAATATTTGCAAACGATCAGGGGGTCCGGTTATGTTTTATGGATTGAATAAATTTTTCAAAAGAATTTTACCAAAAAGACTTTTCTATAGATCGCTAATAATAGTAGCGGCCCCAATAATTTTGTTACAAATAATTATTACAATCGTTTTCTTCGACAGTCTTTGGATAAAAGCAAATAAAGGAATGACTCGATCTCTAACTAGTGAAGTTCAGACTATGTTTGATCTTTTCCAACAAGAAATTAACCAACAAGCCGTCATTGATTTATATAATAAAAATTTCGATTTTGTTGTCATGTTAAAAAAAAATGAAATTTTACCCAAAAGAAAAACAGAAAGATGGTTCAGTCCAATGGACAGAAGTTTAAGACGTGAATTAAAACCAATTTTTCAAAATTCATATTGGTTTGATACAACAACATATAAAGAACTGGTAGATTTGAGAATCAAATATAAAAATGAAATACTGCAAGTATTTTTCCCTAAATATAAAATTGCACCTTCATCAGCACGAATCTTTGCACTATGGATAACTTTGCCTGGTCTTTTACTAATACTCATTGCTATAATTTTTTTGAAAAATCAAACTCGACCTATTGTAAATTTAGCAAAAGCAGCTAAGAAATTTGGCAAAGGAGAATCAACTAGGGGATTTTGGCCATCTGGTGCATTAGAGATAAGACAAGCCGGTTATGAATTCGACAGAATGAGAAAGAGAATCACAGTTCACCTAAACCAAAGGTCAGAAATGTTGTCTGGAATAAGTCATGATTTAAGAACCCCATTGACACGACTAAAACTACAATTAGCCATGTTAAAACAACAAGACTTAGCAAAAAAAATGGGTGAAGATATCAAAGAAATGGAGCGAATGCTCAACGAGTATCTAGAATTTTCTCGTTATCAAAAAAATGAAAAAACAGAATTAATGAATATCAGTCATCTAATCAGAGATGTAACAAAAAAATACGAAGAAAAACAAATTAAATTATTTCTCGAAGAATGTCCGAAAATTAACATTCGCCCAGGTTCAATAAAAAGATGTTTAGCTAATTTAATAGACAACGCGTTAGCCTATGGAAAAACAACTGAAATTTTTACAAAAAAAATGATGAATAATATATTGATACTGATTGATGATGATGGACCCGGCATCCATGAAAGTGAATACCAAAATGTATTAAAACATTTTTATAGAATTGACAAAAGTCGAGGTCAAAATAAATTGGGGGTCGGATTGGGTTTGTCAATTGCTAACGATATCATTCGTTCACACGGGGGAAATATTTCTCTAGAAAAAAGTTCTTTAAACGGTCTTAGGGTAATAATTTCCTTACCGTATTAGCCATTTTTCTTTTTCTTTTTAGTTTTTAGCTTATTTAATTCTTTTTGTAATTTTTGGATCACTTTTTTTTGTACTTCAAATTCTTCTCTGGAGACGAGGTTTAGTTTATTAGTAATACTCTCTAATTTAAATTTAATGCTCTCCTCTACTGTCTTTTTCAAATCTCTTGAAGTGAAAAAACCTTTTTCCACTAATTCCGTTAAATTTTTTAGTATCTTGTTATATTTTTCCATATATTATTAAATATCTTTAAGTTATTTTAAATTGATTGTTAAATAAATCTTTTTTTACAAATGATAGTCCACAATTTTGATCCAGTATTTATAGATTTAGGCTTTTTTCAAATTAGATGGTACTCCTTAGCCTATATTCTTGGAATAATTTTAGGTTGGATCTATGCCGTAAAAATAATCAAAAAAATATCCATCAAACACAACTTGAAGTTGGTAAAAAAAGAAGTCTTTGATGATCTAATAATTTATTTGGTATTAGGAATTATTATAGGAGGACGATTAGGTTATGTAATTATTTATAATCTAGGGTTTTACAGTAAAAATCTCATTGATATTTTAAAAATTTGGCAAGGCGGAATGTCTTTTCATGGAGGTTTGTTAGGAGTAATAGTTTCAATAATTATTTTCTCTGAAATAAGAAGAGTTAATTTTTTCAACCTAAGTGATATTATTGCGTGTGTTGCACCAATTGGGATTTTTCTTGGAAGAATGGCAAATTTTATAAATGGTGAGCTTTATGGAAAAGTTTCCACACTTCCTTGGGCTGTGCTTTTTCCAAATGCAGACAATATTTCAAGGCATCCTTCGCAAATTTATGAAGCCATATTAGAGGGAATTATTCTTTTCATCATAATAAATTTGTTGGCCATAAAAAAACAATTGCTTTTGAAACCAGGATATGTTTCGGGGTTTTTTTTAATCTTATATTCAATAGCTAGAATAATTGGAGAATATTTTAGAGAACCAGATGAACAACTGGGTTACTTGTTTAACTATTTTTCTATGGGTACTATCCTAAGTCTTCTAACCTTTCTGGGTGGTTGTGTAATAATCCTTTTTATCAAGAGTAATGAACAAAATAATTAATATCTTAAAAGAAAAAAAAACTATTCCTTTGGATCAATTCATTAATATTTCTCTTTATGACAAAGAATTTGGTTATTATATGAAAAAAAATCCTATTGGAAAAAAAGGTGATTTTATTACCTCACCTTTAATTTCAAATCTTTTTGGCGAAATGATAGCAATATGGTGTATTTCCCTCTGGGAGCATTTAGGCAAGCCAAAAAAAATTTTATTAGTTGAACTTGGGCCGGGTGATGGCACTTTATGTAGAGATTTATTAAAAACATTTATGCAATTTGAAGATTTTTATAACTCCCTAGAAATAAATCTATTAGAAATAAGCGGTAAGCTAAAAAAAATTCAAAAATCAAAAATAGATAATAAAAAAGTTAAGTGGATAAAAAAAATAAATGAAGTAAAATTAGGACCAGCAATATTTCTGGGAAATGAATTTTTTGACGGACTACCTATTAAGCAAATATATAAAAAGAAAAAATTATTTTTCGAAAAGTTTGTTGGCTTATCAAAAGATCATAAGAAAATAAAGTTTTTATATAAAAAGGCAAACAATAATTTAATAAAACAGATACAAAATTTAAATTTAATTTCCGTTGGCAATATTATTGAATATCCTATTACCGCGTTAAATTTTCTTAAATCTATTGCAAAAAAAATCAACAAACTTGGTGGTGGATTATTAACTTTTGACTATGGTTATATATCAAAAAAAAATCAAAATACTTTGCAATCAGTAAAAAAACATAAGTACATAAATCCTCTTATTAACCCCGGGCATTCAGATATTACATCGCATATAAATTTTCGATTGTTTTATGAAATATTGAAGGAAAATAAATTAAACGTAAAAAAAATTACTACTCAAAATGAATTTTTGAAAAAAATTGGCATAATAGAAAGAGCAAATATATTATCTAAAAAAATGACGTTTACAGAAAAAGCCAACATGTTTTACAGATTAAAAAGACTAATAAACTACAAAGAAATGGGGGGTCTTTTTAAAGTTTTATTTGCCCAAAAAAAAGATGGAAAATTTTCTTTAGGTTTTTGATCATGTTTTTTTCAAAGAAATTACAAAAATTTAAAAAATTAAAGCATTGTTTTTTTTCGAGAAAAAATGGTTTTTCGAAAGGTTGTTACGCAAGCCTAAATTGCGGATTGGGATCTGGTGATAAAAAAGAAAATGTCCTAAAGAATCTAAATTTTGTAAGTCAAAAAATTGGCTGTAAAGATGAATCATTAATAACTTTGAATCAAACTCACAGCAATGAAGTTGTCTATTTTGAAAATGAAAGTTCGGTAAAAAATAAATTACCCGGTGATGCTATAGTAACGAAAATAAAAAATATTGGAATCGGAATACTTGCGGCAGATTGTGCTCCTATCCTATTATATGATCCTCAAAAAGAAATTATTGGATGTATTCATTCTGGTTGGAAAGGTGCTTTAAATGGAATTATTAATAATACCATTATAAAATTTAAAGAGTTAAATTCTAAAATTGAGAATTTGATCGCAGTAGTTGGGCCTTGTATTGAAAAGGAAAGTTATGAAGTAAAAACTGATTTTTATAAAAGGTTTGTAGATAGAAACTCAAAATATGCAGAGTTTTTTAATAAAATTTCAGATGAAAGATATGTTTTTGACTTAAGGAGATTTATAAACAATGAAATACACAATTCAAATATTAAAAATATAGAAAATATAGCAATGAACACTTTTTTGGAAAAAGAATTTTTTTTTAGCCATAGAAGATCTTGTCTTAACAAAGAACAAGATTATGGTAGATGCATTTCTGTCATATTAATGACTTAATTAAATGTTTAATTAATTTGAAAAGTAAAATTAAAGTTGTATAAACAAGTTATCTTATGAAAGTTCTTGCTGGTACAAGTAATTTAAAACTGTGCAAAGACATAGCAAGACAACTCAAATTAAAATTGGTCAATTCAAACATTAAAAGATTTGCCGATGGTGAAGTCTATATGGAAATTAATGAAAATATTAGAGGCAATAGTATATTTGTGGTCCAATCAACATCTAATCCTGCCAATGATAATTTGATGGAACTTTTAATTTGCATTGATGCTTTGAGAAGATCCTCCGCAAAAAATATTACTGCAGTCATTCCCTATTTCGGATACGCAAGACAAGATAGAAAAGTAGTGCCAAGAACCGCAATATCAGCAAAATTAGTTTCAAATCTAATAACAAGTGCTGGAGCGAACAGAATTTTAAGTGTTGATTTACACGCTGGCCAAATTCAGGGTTTCTTTGATATTCCGGTAGATAACTTATTCGCTACACCCATTTTTGCTAGACACATTAAAAAAAAAATGAAACTAAATAATTTAATTTGTGTTTCGCCTGATGTTGGGGGCGTCGAGAGAACAAGAGCACTAAGTAGAAGAATAAATTCAAGCATCGCTATAATAGATAAGAGAAGACCGGCACCAGGAAAATCTGAAGTAATGAATATCGTTGGAAATGTAACAAATAAAAACTGTGTAATTGTAGATGACATAATAGATTCAGGAGGAACTATTGTGAACGCAGCGAAGGCTCTAAAAGAAAAAGGAGCAAAAGATGTTTATGTCTATATTACTCACGCAGTATTGAGTGGTGAAGCAGTGAATAAAATAGAAAAATCTCAAATCAAGAAACTAATTACGACAGATACAATCGACAATACAAAAAAAATTAATAAACACAAAAAAATTGAAATAATTTCACTTGCTTCAATGATTTCAGAGGCAATTAAAAGAATCGCAAACTCCACTTCAGTTTCTGATCTTTTTAATTAATTTTACTTGTTTTTTTTCCTAACATAATATAAAAACACCATTTCAATTTATGAATATTTTAAAAGCAACAAAAAGAACAACCGCATCTACTGGACAAATTAACAAATTACGAACCGATGGTTTTGTACCTGCCATATTGTATGGAGGGGAAAAAAATAATATCAGAATAAGTCTAAAAAAATTACATCTTCGAGACGTTATAAAAACAGAAACATTTACTTCCAAAGTTGTGGACTTAGATATAGATGGTAATTTAGAAAAAGTATTGCCGAGAGATATAGCTTACGACCCTGTGTCCGATGAACCAATTCATATTGATTTTATGAGAATCGCAAAAGATTCTACACTAGTTTTGGAGATACCTGTCAAATTTATTAATCATGATAAATCGCCTGGATTAAAAAAAGGGGGAGTGTTAAATACTGTAAGAAGAAAAGTAGAATTAAAATGTCCTGCCGAAAATATTCCAAATGAAATAGTTGTTGACCTAGACAAAACTGAAATAAATGCTAGCCTTAAAATATCATCGGTTAAATTACCGGAAAACGTTACCCCAACAATAACTGATAGAGATTTTGTAATTGCTACTGTTGCGTCTCCAACAATCTTAGTTGAACAAGAAAAAACTGAAGAAGCTGTAGCTGAAGGAGAGGTTCCTGTTGAAGGAGTTGAAGGAGCTGAGGAAGCTCCGGTAACAGATGAAGGCAAAGATAAAACTGCTAAACCTTCAGACGATAAAGCTAAACCCGCAACTAAAGAAAAAGAAACTAAAAAAAAATAATATAGGATAGTCTGTCAATTATGCTACTTTTTGTTGGTCTGGGAAATCCAAATCCAAATAATACCAACAATCGTCACAATGTAGGTTTTTTGGCAATTGACGCTATTAACACAAAATTCAAACTATCTAAACAAAAACCAAAATTTAAAGGCTTGTTAACAACAGGAATGATCAACGATCAAAAAGTTTATGCAATAAAACCTCTTACATTTATGAACAGTTCCGGAATATGCATCAAAGAACTATTAGAATATTTTAAAATAGAAGCAAAGGATGTTTTCGTGTTTCATGATGATATGGATATCGACATTGGTAAAGTCAAAGTGAAATTTGGTGGAGGCGACGCGGGACATAATGGAATAGAATCTATAGATAAAAATATTGGAAAACAGTACTCAAGAATAAGAATTGGCATAGGTCGTCCTATAAATAATTCGACTGGTGTTGAACATGTTCTAGACAATTTTTCCAGCGATGAAAAACAATGCGTTGAAGAAGTAACCGCAAATATAATTGAATCGCTACCAATATTAATAAAAAAAGATTTAGACCTTTTTTCTAGCAAAGTTAACCAAAAATAATAATGGGTTTTAAGTGCGGGATAGTGGGATTGCCCAATGTTGGGAAATCGACATTATTTAATGCCCTGACCGCATCAAAAAAAGCTCAAGCTGAAAATTTTCCATTTTGTACAATTGATCCAAATATTGGAGTAGTTTTAGTTCCAGATGAAAGATTAAAGAAAATATCTATAATATCGAAATCTCTAAAAACAATTAGTGCAGCAATTACATTTGTTGATATTGCTGGTCTCGTCAAAGGAGCATCCAAAGGCGAAGGATTGGGAAATAAATTTCTTTCTCATGTTAGGGAAGTTGATACCATTATTCACTTAACTCGATGTTTTGATTCTGATAAAATCCAAAATGTAAATAAAAATGTTGATCCAATAAGAGATATTGAAATTATTGAAACTGAAATTTTATTATCTGATTTAGAATCTCTTCAAAAAAAATTAGAAAAAAGTAACAAAAAAAAATTTGAAAAGAATGAACTAAACTTTTTAGAAGAATGTCAGAAATTAATAAATGATGGAAAAAATCCAGATGTATTAAAAAAAAAAATTAGCAAAAATTTAATCCAAAAGTCATCCCTTTTATCACTTAAACCGAGAATAATTGTATGTAATGTTGATGAAAAAAGTTTACCAGAAGGTAATAAATATTCAGATGCATGTAAAAAAAAACTACTAAATGAAAATATAATTATAGTTTGCGCTGATATAGAAGATCAAATTATGAACTTACAAACAAAAGACAGGGAAGATTTTATGTTTGAATCTGGAATAAAAAATACCGGCCTAAACAACTTAATCAAAACTGGTTATAATATTCTTGGACTTAACACATTTTTTTCTTCAACTCCAAAAGAAACTAGGGCTTGGACAATTGAAAAAAACTCTAAAGCTGTTGAGGCGGCTGGTATAATCCATTCAGATTTTAAAAAAAAATTCATCAGAGCAGAAACTGTGTCCCACGAAGACTTTATAAAATATAAAGGTTTTAATGAATGTAGAAATGCCGGAAAATTGAGACTTGAAAGTAAAGATTATATTGTAAAAGATGGGGATGTAATGTTTTTCAGAACAGGAGCCTAACTTTAAATCATCTAAAAGTTTTGGGATCTTCCCCTTCGTATTCGGTCGCGGCTCTTTCAACTTTATCAAAAGTTTCTTCTTTTTGGTTCGAATCTTCTTTTAAATCAGGACGCGACCAAACTTTTTGTTTACTTAAATAAACTAATGTTAAAAGAATAATTAGGTATAGGAAGACTTTAAAGCCCATTTTGTGACTTGCTTCAAGATGTGGTTCTGCTGCCCAAACCAAAAAAGTTGTAACGTCTTTTGCTAACTGTTCCTCTGTTGCTTGAGTACCATCTGAATACTCTACGCTTCCCTCAAATAAAGGTTTGGACATCATTATTTTTTGTCCTGGCATGTATTTGTTGTAATAAATACCCTCATCTAGTTCGTATCCTGCTGGAGGTTCTTCATATCCTAGCAGTAACGAATAAATATAGTCTGCTCCTCCCTTTCTTGCTTTTACAAGCACCGACATATCTGGAGGATAAGCTCCACCATTAGCAATTGTTGCTGCCTGAACGTTTGGAAAGGGACTAGCAAATTTATCCGATAATCTCCTTGATCTTGTAAACATTTCTCCTTCATCATTAGGTCCATCTGTAATTTCAAATTGCTCAGCTATTGCTTTAGCTTCATCCAAAGTAAATTCAGGACCTCCCTTTTCTGATAAATTTCTATAACTTAAATGTTGGATGGAATGACATCCCGAACAAACTTCTTGATAGACCCGGTAACCTCTTTGCAAGGAGTTTCTATCAAAAGTGCCAATAATACCTTTAAAACTCCAATCGTTTTTTATGAGTTCTATTTTCCCCTCGTCAGAATAGGATGAATTACTAATTGCGGTCATAAATGCTATAAAAAATATTTTAAGCAATAAATTATTTAAACGTATCAACTTTTTCTCCTTCATATTCTCCTGCTGTTTTTTTAAATTTATCTACAATGTTCGGTTCATCAAGAACAGGATCAAAAATGCTCGTGGGCAATGGATCTGTTTTTTCATAACGACCTAATACTGGAAGAATAATTAAAAAATGAATGAAATAATAAGTGGTAGCGATCCTCGCTAAAATTACATAAATTCCTTCAGGCGGTTTTGCACCTAAGTAACCTAGTAAAATTACCATAGCTACTAGTACCCAATAAAATTTTTTATAAAGAGGCCTAAATGCCGCTGATCTAACTTTTGAGCTATCTAACCAGGGCAACAATATTAAAATAAAAATTGATGCAAACATAAAAATTACTCCTCCCAATTTACTTGGTATAGCTCTTAAAATTGCATAGAAGGGCAACAAATACCATTCAGGAACTATATGTTCGGGAGTAACCAGTGGATTAGCCGGGATATAGTTATCAGGATGTCCCAAAAAATTTGGAGCATAAAATACAAATCCAAAAAAAATTAATATAAATACAAGCATGGCTAAAAGATCTTTCATAACCATGTACGGATGAAAAGACATAGTCTCTTTGCTATTTTTTTTAACATCAATGCCAATGGGATTATTATTTCCAGGAACATGTAACGCCCAAATGTGCAATATAACTAAGGCAAAAATCAAAAATGGAAACAGGTAATGTAAGCTATAAAACCTATTTAATGTCGGATTGTCTAGTGAATAACCGCCCCACAGCCATGCTGTAATATTTTCTCCAATTAAAGGGATGGCACCAAATAGATTTGAAACAACCGTAGCGGCCCAAAAACTCATTTGGCCCCATGGCAAAGTATATCCCATAAATGCTGTTGCCATCATGAGCAAATAAATTATTAACCCTGTAATCCAAATCATTTCTCTTGGAGGTTTATGCGATCCGTAATACAGACCTCTAAAAATATGAATATAAACAGCTAAAAAAAACATCGAGGATCCGTTTGCATGAACATATCTGATGAGCCATCCATAATTTACATTTCTCATTATGTGTTCAATGCTATTGAAGGCAAGATCTACATGAGCAACATAATGCATAGCAAGAATTATTCCTGTTACAATCTGAACAATTAGAAAAAAAGTTAATATGCCACCAAAAGTCCACCAGTAATTTAGGTTTTTAGGTGTTGGATATCCTCTTAAATGATGTGAGAGCGTTAACAGTGGCAAGCGACTATCAAACCACTGCGCTAGTTTTGATTCTGGAACGTATTTATCTTCACTCATAATCAATTTAACCTATTTTAATTGTTTTGTTGTCAACAAATTCATATTTAGGTATTTCTAAATTTGTTGGAGCGGGACCTTTTCTAATTCTGCCTGATGTATCATAATGTGAACCATGGCAAGGACAGAACCATGCTTTATAATCTCCCCTGTCTCCCAAAGGAACGCAACCAAGGTGAGTGCAAACGCCAACCATTACTAGCCATTCTGGATTTTTAGCTCTATCCGAATCTTTTTCTGGATCTTTTAAATCTTTCAAATTGACTGCTGCCGCTTCATCAATTTCACTTTTAGTTCTTCTTCTAATAAATATTGGTTTCCCTCTCCATAATACTGTTATAGTTTTTCCCGGTTCGACACTGCTAACATCAACTTCTGTAGTTGATAAAGCTTTTACAGAAGAATCAGGATTCATTTGATCTACTAAAGGCCAAATAGCCGCGCCCACTCCAACGGCACCTATTGTATAGGTAGCCGTAAAGAGAAAATCTCTTCTTTTTGACTTAATTTCATTGCTCATAGATTCGAATTTTCTATTTAATATATATTATGAATTAATTACAATTAATATAAATTTGCTAGGGTCAGAATGACACATAAATTAACACACGAATAAACAATGTTTAATATTGCTTTATATCAACCTGATATACCTCAAAATACTGCTGCTATAATTCGCCTATGCTCATGTTTTGATACAACTCTTGAAATAATCGAACCTTGTGGTTTTCATATTGATGATAAAAAATTAAAAAGAGTTGCTATGGATTATTTAGATAAAAGTAAAATAATAATTTACAGTTCGTATGAAAAATTTTTAATTAGGAAGAAAAATTCAAGAGTTGTACTTATGACCACTAAGGCAAAAAAAAATTATAATAATTTTAAATTTAATCTAAAAGACACAATTCTTTTTGGTAGAGAAAGCCAGGGTGTTCCGAAAATAGTACATAATAATTGTTATCAAAAATTAAAGATACCTTTAAAAAGAAATGCAAGATCGCTTAACGTTGGAATGGCTGTGGCCATAACTTTATCAGAAGCTTTAAGACAAAATTCTAATTTATAAAAATATGAAAATAGAAAAAAAACAAAAATTAACAAAAGAATGGTTTGTTGAATTACAAAATTTAATTTGTGATAGTGTTGAACAATTAGAAAAAGAGTATGGTTCCAATATAAAATTTAAAAAGAACAAATGGAAACACGGTGAATATAGAACTATAAAAGGTAAAGTAATTGAAAAAGGAGGTGTTGCTTTTTCAAATGTAACGGGCAAATTCCCTAAGGAATTTGCAAAAACAATTCCAGGGACAAAGAGTAGTACTAATTTTTGGTCTTCGGGTGTTTCGGTGGTATTTCATCCTAATAATCCTAAGGTTCCTGCTATGCATTTCAACACTAGATTTATCTGTACACAAAAAAATTGGTTTGGAGGTGGCATGGATGTGACGCCTTGTCTTACCGATAATAAAGAAAAAAAATATTTTCATAGCACGATAAAAAAAATGTGCAATCTTCACAATAAAAAATATTATCCAAAATATAAAAAATGGTGTGATGAATATTTTTATCTTCCTCATAGAAAGGAAGCTCGTGGTGTAGGCGGTATCTTTTTTGATTATAAAATGAATAATTGGAAAAAAGATTTTGCATTTATTAAAGATGTAGGTATTACTTTTGTTTATCTTGTTAAAAAAATCATGAGAAAGAAAATGCTTTTAAAATGGACACAAAAAGAAAAAAAAATTCAATTATTGAAACGAGGAAGATATGTTGAGTTTAATCTATTATATGATCGAGGCACAAAATTTGGTTTAAACAGCGGGGGTTATCCAGAAGCTATATTAATGTCTATGCCACCAACAGCAAAGTGGAAATAATTTTATGGAAAAAGAACCAATAACATTTCAAGGACTTGAAAAATTAAAAAAAGAGTTAGAAGAATTAAAAAATATTAAACGACCCAAAATAGTTGAGGCAATTGCAGAGGCTAGAGGACATGGTGATTTAAAAGAAAATGCGGAATATCACGCTGCAAAAGAAGAACAATCAAAAGTTGAGAGCAGAATAAATGAAATAAATGATTTAATAGCTAGAGCAAATATTATTGATGTAACAAAACTAGAAAAAAAAGATAATGTAATATTTGGTTCAACGGTTCATTTAATTGATTTAGAAATTAATATCAAAAAAACTTATAAAATAGTCGGCAAAGATGAAGCTGACATCACTAAAAATTACATTTATTTTAGATCTCCAATTGGCAAGTCTTTGATAGGAAGAAAGAAAAAAGAAACAATAACAGTCACAACACCAGCTGGTGAAAAAAATTTTGAAATACTGGAAGTTGAATATATTTAACTTTAATTAGTTTTATTTAATTATTTTTTTTAAAACTTTTTCATCAAGATTGAAATTTTCTGCAATCCATTTCTCTTCTAGCGATTTGAGAACTTTGCCAAGTTTTGCCCCGGATTCATATCCGTGTTTCTTTAAATAATCTCCAGAAATAGGAAATTTCGGTATTTTACAAACTTCAGCATAATCTATTAATCTCTCAACATTTAAAGTTTTAATCTTGCTATTTATGCATATTGAAAAAAGTAACAGATCTCTCACGTAATACTTATCTGATAAATATATTAATTTTTTAATATTTTCTTCTGAATAAAATTGCTTATTCTTAAGATTTTCTAAATTCTTCGAAATATTATTAAGTCTATTTTCAATACTCTTTGACGTTTTATATTTATGGCAAAAATATTCATGATTATTAGATTGATCTACCAAGAGCAATGCTAAAATCAAAAAATTATCATATTTCTCTCTTAGATTTTGATCTAAATTACTAATCTTATCTAATCTTTCTGGATATTTGAATTCAGGAAATATATTTAAAATGATTTCTTTTGATTGATTGTTTTTAAATAAATTATAAACATTTTTTAATGACAAAATTTTTTTTAATTCATCGAAGATTCTTTCTTTAGAAATTTTATTTATTCCATCAATATTCTTCTTAATAGATTGAATAGTATTTTGGTCACAATTTGTTTTACTATACTGTGCAAAAAATCTAAAGTATCGTAAGATACGTAAATAATCTTCTTGTATTCTTTCCTCGGGAGAACCAATAAAATTTATCCTGCCATTTTGTAAATCCAATACTCCATTTAGAGGGTCAAGAATTCGACCGTCCAAATCTGCATATATTGCATTTATTGTAAAATCTCTTCGAGAGGCATCCTGCTCCCAATTTCTAGTAAATTCTACTCTAGCATGTCTTCCGTCTGTTGAAACATCCTTCCTTAAAGTTGTAATTTCAAATTTTTTTTTATTTACAATTGCCGTTACTGTTCCATAAGAGATTCCAGTGTCCATAACTTTAACATCATTTTTGTCAAGTTTTTTTTTTACCTCATTCGGTTCAAGAGAAGTTGCCAAATCAATATCATCGATGTACTCTCCACAAAGTGACTTCCTCACACATCCACCCACAAATCTAACTTTGCTCTCTTCTCCAATTTCATTAAGATAAGAAAAAATTGTTCGAGCCTCCGTCATGTTTTCTAATAATTTAAGACTTTTATCCGACCCAAACTTTTTAAAAAGAGATCTATCAGTTTTTGATATAATTTTTTTTAATTTTTTAAACATTTTTTGGCTGGGGCGCTAGGATTCGAACCTAGGATGGTGGTACCAAAAACCACTGCCTTACCGCTTGGCTACGCCCCAAAAATATAGCACTGAGATATATCACATATGATTAAACTTATATAGTTTTTGATACAAAACACCAATGGTTTGGAAATTTTGATCTAATCAACTTTTTAGCAGAAACTGCAGATTTCTGATTGGAAAATATTCCTATGCAAGCCGATCCTGATCCAGTGATTCTCGAGAAGTAACAATCGTTTTGTAATCTTATAAAATCTATAATCTTGCCAACTTTAGGATAAAACTTTACGACAATTTCTTCAAGATCATTTCTTTCTTTTTTTAGAAAATTAATTAATTTTTTTTTATTTTTTGTATAATAATTTGATTGAGATTTTGAAAGAGTAAATTTTTTATTTCTTGTAAATATTTTTCTTGTTGAACAAATTATATTGGGATAAACAATTAAAATATTCAATCGAAATTTATTATTGAGTCTTAAAATTTTACCTTCCTTATTAGTTAACAAAGTGTTTTTCTTTTCTAAGTTAATAGGTACGTCAAAACCGATTTGACGTGCTATTTTGTTTAGAAGAGTTTTGTTTATTTTTAAATCCATTTTTGAATTAAAAAAGTTCAATAAACTAGCTGCGTTTGATGAGCCTCCACCTAAACCTGAGCCGTGAGGTATATTTTTTTGTATATCTATCTTAAATGCCTGGTCTTTGAAAAAATTCCTTTCTCTTAATAAGTGCAAAACTTTGGTTATCGTATTTGATTTTTTATTGATCTTATTTTTAAATTTTCCAGAAAATTTTATTTTATCACTTAAACCCTTGATTTTTCTTACCGTGATTACGTCGTATAAATTGCAAAAAGTTATTAAAGATTCAATATTATGATAATTGGTTTTAAATCTTTTAAAAACTTTTAGTGTTAAATTAATTTTGCAAAAAGATTTTATTCTAAATTTTTTCACAAGGTTAAATTATAATTTTTTTATAATACCATAAATTAATTTCTTACTTATATTATCTTTTAATTCTTGTTCAGCTTCATCTAAGCTCAAAACGTACTTCCAAAAATATCTTGCTTGTATATTTTTGTTTAGCATCCACAGAACATCCGCATAATGATCATTAATAATTGGATCTATTGGCATTAATTCAACGGCTCTTTGCAAGAATTTTTCTGCGTCAACATAATTTTTGTTCGCGTAATTGGCCCATCCAAGTGAATCTATGATGTATCCATCATTTTTTCTTAACTTAGTAGCTTTTTCAAGCATCTCCAAAGCTTTTTCGATGTTATTTTCTTTTTCAACCCACGAATAAGCCAAATAATTTAATACATGTGGTTGATCTGGTAATATTTCTAGAGATTTCAAAAGATCTTTTTCTGCCTTATTCCACTCTCCCAATCTCTCATAACTTGTACCTCTTCTATCCAAAATTTTTGGAAGTAAAGGATGGTCCTGGTTTATACTTTCCAAGGCTAGAGAATAATATTTTATTGATTTTTTATAATATTCGTTATCTTTATAAAAATTTGCTAACTCATAATAATGTTCAAAATTAGGATTCGATAATAAGTTAAATTCTTTTTCTAAACTTAATGCTGCCTGCCTCTTGCTTTCAGTCTCAGATAAAATTATTGCCCGATTAATTACGCCATACCAGCCATAAACTGGACCGATTGATTCAAGTAAATTATATATTCTTTTTGAGAGTTCGTATTTTTTTTGATTATAAAAGTTTTCTGCTAAAAGAGTCTTGTTGGGTGTAAACTTATTATTGAGAAAAAGAGAAATTTTTAAATAAAAATTCGATAATTGATAATTTTCCTGAGTGGAATATAAGTTAGCTATCACATAAAAAATCTCAGCAATTACATCGTTTGGATTTTTACAATCAAAAAAATTTGTTATATTGTTATTTTTTCCATTTAGAACAAAATTTTCAGCCTGTTTGATAAGTAAATTTGAATTATATGCATCTCTGCTTTTGCTAATTAGTATTTTTCCAGCTATATTTTGATTTTTTGATATAAAATAGTTCGCCAAGAAGAAATTATATCTTGAAAAACGAGTTTTTGGATTATCGATCAACTTTTCAAAAGCTACTTCGGTCTTTGATGTATCGAAATGGCAATGTAAAAAAGCATTTTGTATTTGCTTTAAACTATCATAATGATCTGGAATTTTATCTAAAAACTCAAAGCTATCATTAATATTATTTTCGGATGCTTTAACCCAAGATATCAAAATATTTCCCAAAAAATCTTTAAAAAACAGATTTGATTGACTGATGTTATTCAATCTCTCAAAGTGTTTTTCCGCTTTTAGATAATTTTCTTTTATGAAATAATCTAAGCCTAATAATAAATCGGCTTCAAAAAATAGCTCGTCTTCTTTCCATATATTTTTTGAAAAAGCGAATGCTTTTTCAAATTTTTCAAGCAGTATAAGAGTACGAATAAATTGTACATTAAAATTGTAATGACTATTCTTCAAAAATCGAACTTTATTTAAATATTTGAAACCTGTGGTAGTATAATTCTGATTTATAGATACAATGCCTGAAAAATAATTCGATATGTCGCCCTGAGAATATTTAAATTTAACATTTTTACTAAAACTTTCAGTATTATATAATAAGGCTGTTATGAAAAATAAGATTAAATAAATCTTTTTAATAAAATATTTCATATTGTACCTTATAAAATGAAAAAAAATTTAAATCAAAAACTAATTGATCTTATCGAATACTATAATTTAATTAATAGCAATCTTTTATTAAGTAATACACCTCAAAAAAGAAACCTGAATAATATTGTGGCTGCTTCTTATAAAGGAACGAAATTTCAAAAACTAGAAAAACTTAAAAAAAATATTCAGTTAATTAAAAATTGCCAATTAAAAAAAAGTGCTACTAATCTGGTCTTTGGAGATGGTAATATTGATGCAAAAATAATGATTGTAGGTGAAGGGCCTGGAGCACAAGAAGATGCCAAAGGAATACCTTTTGTGGGTCGTGCAGGACAATTGTTGGATAAAATGTTAGAATCAATCCAATTAAATAGAACAAAAGTTTATATATCAAACGTTGTAAATTATAGACCACCATCAAATAGACGTCCAACAGAGATGGAAATTGCAAGGTACCTGCCTTTTCTTAAAAGTCACATTGAAATAATAAATCCCAAAATCTTAATATTGTTGGGAAGCACAGCACTAAACACTTTAATTGGAAATAATGAAGTTATTTCAAAAGCTAGGGGTAAATGGATTCAAAAAGATGTTGGTTCTATTAGGCCTTGGACAATAGCTTCATTTCATCCAGCATTTCTATTACGACAACCAGATCAAAAAAAGATGGCCTGGATAGATCTAAAAATGGTAAGAGATAAATTAAAGAGTCTGAGAATATAAAATTATTGTTCAAAAAAAATAAAATAGCTGGCGTTGATGAGGTGGGCAGAGGATCTTTGGCTGGACCAGTGTTTGCTGCAGCTGTAATTTTAAATAAAAATATTAACAAAAAAGATATTAGAGATTCAAAAAAAATTCCTTTTAAAAAAAGAATTTTGATTGCCAATTATATAAAAAAAAATTCAATATATGCTATTGGAACAGCAAGTGTTAATGAAATAAATAAAATTAATATTTTAAATGCCTCCCTTTTGTCGATGAAAAGAGCTTTGAATAAATTAAAGTTTAAGCCTTCGGTAGCATACATAGATGGATTGTTTGCCCCCAAAGAAATTAAAATAAAATACAAAACTATTATTAAAGGTGATGAAAAAATAACTTCAATCGCCGCAGCTTCAATTGTAGCAAAAGCATCGAGAGATTTATTTATGATTAAATTATCGAAAAAATATCCAAATTATAACTGGCATAAAAATTTTGGATACGGCACAGCTGATCATTTGTGCGGACTGAAAAAATATGGAATTACAAAGCATCATAGAAAAAAATTTAAACCGGTACACAACATCTTGAGTCCTGCGGCGCATGAAACACAATAAGATTCATTTTTTTCAAACCAACGTTTGACTGATTCATTAATTTAGAGTCTAATTCAACGTAAAGTTGAATCTGAATATGTCTAAATTTTTAAATAAAATTATTAATGGCAATTCATTAGAAATATTAAAAACAATTCCAAACAATACTTTTGATTTGGTTTTTGCTGATCCTCCTTACAATTTACAAATAGGAAAAAAACTGAAGAGACCAGATGATAGCAAAGTAAATGGAGTTAGTGATAAGTGGGATCAATTTAAAAGTTTTGCCGACTACGACAAGTTTTGCATAGAATGGTTGAATGAATGTAAAAGAGTTCTAAAAGATGATGGTTCAATTTGGCTAATCGGAACTTATCACAATATTTTTCGTATAGGTTATCATATTCAAAATGCTGGTTATTGGATACTTAATGATGTTATTTGGAGAAAAAATAATCCAATGCCAAACTTTAAAGGAACAAGATTTACTAATGCTCATGAAACTTTAATATGGGCATCTAAAAGCAAAAAATCAAAATATACTTTTAACTATCAATCCCTTAAGTGCTTAAACGATGATTTGCAAATACGTTCTGATTGGACATTTCCTATATGCAATGGAAAAGAAAGACTAAAAAAAAATGGAAAAAAAGTCCATTCTACTCAAAAGCCGGAGGCGCTTTTACATAGGATTATTTTAGCAACAACAAATAAAGATAATGCTATTTTAGATCCATTTTTAGGTACTGGAACTACTGCGGTCGTAGCAAAAAAATTAGGTAGAAAATATTTCGGAATAGAAAAAGAAAAAAAATATTTTAAAGCAGCAGATGAAAGAATTAATAAAGCTAAAGTTATTGAGGAAAGCTACTTAGATACTCTAGAAAATAATAAATCTAAACCAAGAGTACCTTTTGGATCTTTGGTTGAATTAGGAATAATAAAGCCAGGAACTAATATTTTCGATCAAAAGAAAAAAATTAATGCAAAAATCATGGTAGATGGCAGTATTAAACATAAAGAGTCTGCAGGTTCTATACATAAAGTTGCAGCTAAAATAATGGGAACTGAAAGTTATAACGGTTGGACCTACTGGTATTGTAATGTTGGCGGTTCAATAGTTCCAATAGATAATCTTAGACAAAAGTTTTTATCAAAAAATATATAAGAAAATTTTATGGATTTAAATCCAAAAATAAAAAAGCTTGTTGATGACACGCCAGAGGATCTTTTTTCAAACAAAAAATGGATTAGAAATATGAAACCCAAAGTAAGTTCTGCTATAACCGAGCCGATAATAACTATCTTTTTTTCATTAATACAAATGTAAAATTTGTTTAAAAATTTTTTTAGTAAATGATGGAATAATTTCTTTATTTTGATTCAAAGAATACCAGTTATACTCTGAAGGTTTTTTTAAAGAAAATTTATAATATAAATTAATGTTTAATTTTTTATTAGATATAGAATTTTTATAATTACATAAAAATTTCCAACTTTTATTTCTTTTAGAAGTCTTTTCAATTTTTGGTAAATTGAATTTTTTTAAAAAACCTAAATCATTATTTTTAGTTAATGCTATTTGTTTGTTATTTTTTTTCAGGTAACAAAAAATATCATAATTTTTTGATTGAATTTTTGTTTTTCTTTTGAATTTAACTTTTGATTTCGATGTAAAATATGCACACATTTTTTTAATTTTACATTCGTGGCATCTTGGATCTTTTGGTTTGCATATTAAAGCACCAAATTCTATGAGGGCTTCCGCTAAATCCCCGTTCCTTTTAGTTTTAAATGAATTTACCGTACCCTTCGTATTTATATTATCTAACCTAGATAAGACTCTTTTGACATTACCATCAAGTGCAACACGTGACTGATTGTAAATTAGAGCCAAAAGTATATTCGCTGTATAATCTCCTATCCCTGGTAATTCTTTTAATTTTACAAAACTTTTGGGAATTTGACCGTTATATTTTTTAATTAATATTTTAGAGGTTTTGTGTAAATTTTTTACTCTTGTATAATAACCTAATCCTTCCCAAAGTTTTAATACTGTTTTTTCACGACTATTAGAAAGAGCTTTCAAATTTGAAATTTTTTTTACAAAATTATTAAAATATGGAATTACTGTTTTGACTTGTGTTTGTTGAAGCATAAATTCACTTAAAATTCTATAATAATGGTTCTTTTTAGACTTTTGACTTAATCGCCAAGGTAGTATGCGTT
This sequence comes from uncultured Pelagibacteraceae bacterium, assembly GCA_913050185.1. Classification (GTDB taxonomy): domain Bacteria; phylum Pseudomonadota; class Alphaproteobacteria; order Pelagibacterales; family Pelagibacteraceae; genus AG-414-E02. The sequence continues at coordinate 13,214 of CAJXBA010000007.1, read as the reverse complement.
TGTTATTATCATACCATGAAAGAATTTTTTTTGATAAATTCCCATTATTTATATGCATCGCAAACAAAATAATAAAGAATACAAAACCTACGTTCAAGGTTTAAGACCCTTCGGACAAACTTTGCCACGTGGAATTAAAGGCATTCTTAAAAAAAGTGGCTATAATTATTCTGAAATAGTTAGCAAATGGAATATGTTGGTAGGAAAGAACATTTCCAGTTGCTCATATCCAAAATCGATAAAAATAACAAATAAGAATATAAATGGAACTTTGTTTCTAGCTGTTAAAAGAGGTGATGAATTAACCGTGGAGTATTCGAAAAAAGAAATTATTAATAAAATAAATAGTTATTTTGGCTACCGATTAATAGACAAAATAAGATTGCAAGCTATCAACTCTGAAAGCAAAATAGCAAAAAATAAAAATATTATGGGCAAATTTAAAAAAAATTTTGGAAAAAAAATAAACGAAATAAAAAGTGAAAACATTAGAAATTCTCTTTCACAGCTTTTTAATATAATAAAAAATGATTAGATGCAGCTTAAAATCCAATTTATTTTTGTTACTTAATATTCTTTTTGTTTGTTTAATTATTTCATTAAAATCTTATGCTGATGATAAAAAAAAATTGGACGATTTAGTAGTTCTTGGACCTAACAATGCGCCAGTTAAAATTAAGATTTTTTCATCTTTAACTTGCCCACATTGTGCATATTTTCATATAAACGTTATTCCAAAAATAAAAAAAAATTATGTAGAATCGGGAAAAGTACAATTAATTTTTATTGACTTTCCTCTGGATCAGTCAGCATTTGATGCATCAAAATTATTACACTGTTTAGATAAAAATGAACAAATAAAATTTTTAGATATTATCTATAAAAATCAAGAAAAATGGACAACAGGTTCGAATACAAATGAAATCAATGAGAATCTAAAAAAAATTGTAAAAAATTTGGGGATAACTTCTGCACAGTTTGATAAATGTATAAATAACGAAGTTGTTAGCGACAAAATACTAAATGGTCGAATAGCTGCGCACCAAAAATATTCAGTAAATTCAACACCAACGATCATAATTAACGAGAAAAAATTTAAAGGTTCTGCTAGTTTTGAGGGTATAAAGAAAAAAATAGAAAAGCTTATTTAGTATATGGAATTTAAAAAACTTGAATTAATTGGTTTTAAATCTTTTGTTGATAAAACTTCCTTTGCTATTGAAAAAGGTTTGACAGGAATAGTTGGTCCCAATGGATGCGGTAAATCAAATATTGTGGAAGCTATAAGGTGGTGTATGGGAGAAACCTCTGCAAAAAGCATGCGAGGAACCGGAATGGAAGACGTAATATTTTCTGGCACAGCTAATAGAACTTCAAAAAATATTGCTGAAGTCTCTTTAACGTTAGGTAATTCGGATAAGAGTGGTCCAATTCAATTCAAAGAATTAGATATAATAAATATAAAAAGAAGAATACAAAAAGAAAAAGGCTCAAGATATTTCATTAATGGCAAAGAAATGCGTGCAAGAGATGTGCAAACTTTTTTTGCTGATTTATCTACTGGAGCCCACTCCCCCTCAATGATAAGTCAGGGAAAAATTGGCGTGTTAGTAACAGCAAAACTAACAGATCGAAGAGCAATTTTGGAAGAAGCCGCTGGTATTTCGGGTATACATGCTAGGCGACACGAATCTGAATTGAGACTTAATTCGGCAGAAAATAATTTAAAAAGAGCTAATGATTTAAAAAAACAGCAAGAAAAACAGTTAGAAAATTTGAAAAAACAAGCTCAAGAAGCTTCAAAATATAAATTGATTTCTGAAGAAATAAAAAAAATTGAGGCTGGGCTTTTTTACCTCAAAATGACTGAAATTGAAAAAGAAATAAATGTGAGCAAGGAAATTGCAAGTGAATCTGACGATGAAATAAGCGGACTTACTATCGAAATAAATCATAACAATAATTTACTAAAGGAAGAAAATATTAAGCTAAAACCATTGCGTGACGAAAACATAGAAATATTATCAAAATTACAAAGGTTAAATTTAGAATTTCAAAATTTAGAAGAGGAGGAAAAAAGAGCAAAATCAGAAAAAGACAGACTTTTAAAGTCTGAAAATACGATGCGAACTGATATTGAGAGAGAGAAAAATATAGTCTCTGACGCTCAGTCAAATGAAAAAAGATTAAATGAAGAAAAAAATAGTTTATTTAATACGGAAAAAAAATATTACGATTTAGAAAAACAAACACAATCTGATCTACAAATTGCCACTGAGAAATTAAAAGACGAACAAGATGAACTTGAAAAAATATCAAAAAAATTATCACAAAATAACCTAAATAAAGAATTTAAGAATTTTTTAATAAATATTAACGAAAATCTAGAAAGTGCAAAAGTATACCTGGAGAATAATGAAAATAATAAAGCCCTATATAAAATCAACAATATTATTCACTCTGTTAGAGATGAGAAAGAGAGAATTGAAACTGAAATAAAACAAGATTCTTCAGACGATATTACGAAACTGACAAATAAAATTAAATTAGCGCAAGAAAAGTATGCCTCGACTTTAAGCAAGCATCAATCTATTCAAACGGAAACTATCAGAAGACAAGAAAGAATAAAAAATATTGATATTGAAATCCAAAATTGGAAAAATTTGAAATTTAATTCAGAAAAAATGATAGAAGAACTAATTGGCAGAGACAAAAAAATAAAATCAGAATTAGAAAATATTATTAAACTACCTGAAACGACGGCAATAAAAAAAGGTCAATTAATGCAAAATACCTCTACAACAGAAAATGAAAAACAAAATCTATCAAAACAACTAGCGCAAGCGGAAATAAAAAACCAAGAAACAAATAGACAGCTAAAATTAGTTGAAGAAAAAATGATGTTAGCCAGAGAAAGCAAGGCAAGATCTGGTGCAACTTTAGAAGGACTCGAAAATAGAAAAAAAGATTTAATCGGAAGAATAGAAAGCGAATTGGACATTAACGAGAAAGACCTGTTAATCAATTCAGATTTAAAAGATCTTAAAACTCTTCCAAATGCCATAGAGCAAGAAGATAAATTGGATGCCAAAAAGAACGAAAGAGAGCGTTTAGGATCAGTAAATTTAAGGGCAGATGAGGAAACTGAACAATACAAAACATCAATTAATAAAATGGAAAAGGATAGAGAGGATCTGATTTTGGCAATAACTAAACTTCGATCTAGTATAAATGAACTTAATCAAAAAGGCAGGGAAAGACTTTTGGAAGCTTTCGATAAGGTTAATAGAAAATTCAATGAAGTGTACACAAAACTTTTTAATGGAGGTAATGCAAAACTAGAATTTGTTGATGCTGAGGATCCTCTAGAGGCTGGTTTAGAAATGCTAGTAAGTCCACCAGGTAAAAGGCTACAGTCGATTACTCTTTTATCGGGAGGAGAACAAGCTTTAACAGCTTTGTCTCTAATATTTGCTGTTTTCTTAACCAGCCCTGCTCCAATTTGCATTTTGGACGAAGTGGACGCGCCACTAGATGATGCCAATGTAACAAGATTTTGCTCTTTGCTAGATGAACTGACAAAGATTACAGAGACCAAATTCATAATAATCACACATCATGCTCTTACCATGTCTAGAATGGAAAGATTGTACGGTGTAACAATGCCGGAAAAAGGAATTAGTCAACTTGTTTCTGTTGATCTAGAAAGGGCTGAGGAATTGGTTGCCTGATGATCATAAAAAATAATGGAAGATTTTAAGAAAATATCAGCTCGCTTAGAGATTGCAAAAAAAAAAATTAAAAAAAATCTAATAAAAGATGATAGCGCAAATGTCACATCCCTGGGTAAAGCATTTAAAATAAGCACCGAATTGGTAGCGTCTGTAGTAGTTGGAACAACATTGGGGTATATTTTAGACAATTGGTTTGATACTAAACCTTGGTTAATAATTTGTTTTTTTTTTATGGGTGTTGCTGCTGGAATATTAAATGTAATAAGGTCCGCAAAAAACATGCATAGAAATTTGAAAAAATAGCAGGAGAAAAAATGGCAACAAATCCAATGCACCAATTCGAGGTTTACAGCATAGGCCCCGACATAAGTTTAGGTGTGCTTAACCTTTCGTTTACAAATGCCAGCCTCTTTATGTTAGTAAGCGCTGTAATAATCTCGTTTTTATTATTTCTTGGGGCTAAAAAAAAATCTTTGGTACCTTCCAAAATACAGTTGGTAACAGAAATGACTTATACTTTTGTTGCTAAAATGATAAATGATACGACGGGAAATAATGCAAAAGTATTTTTCCCGTTTATTTTCACTTTGTTTATGTTCGTGCTGTTTTGCAATATGATTGGAATGCTACCTTATTCATTTACGGTAACTAGCCATATCATTGTTACATTTACGCTTGCGGCAACAATTTTTATTGGAGTTACGGTAATTGGATTCTTAAGGCACGGTATTAAATATCTTGAGCTTTTTGTACCCAAAGGAGTTCCAATAATACTTTTACCCTTAATTGTAGTTATTGAAATTATATCTTATTTAAGCAGACCCGTTAGCCTATCAGTTAGACTGTTTGCAAACATGATGGCTGGTCATACTATGTTAAAAGTGTTTGGCGGGTTTGTGATAAGTTTGGGATTGCTTGGCGGATGGCTGCCGCTTGGTTTTTCCGTTGCATTAACAGGCCTTGAAATACTGGTCGCCTTTCTTCAAGCTTATGTTTTTGCAATTTTAACATGCATTTATTTAAATGATGCATTAAATTTACACCATTAATAAAGGAGGAAAATATGGAGTTAGAAGCAGCTAAAATGATAGGAGCAGGCCTTGCGGCTATAGCCTTGGCTGGTGCTGGTGTTGGTATCGGGATTATTTTTGGAAACTATTTGTCTGGTGCGATGAGAAACCCATCTGCAGCACAAAAACAGTTTCCAAATTTGCTTTTGGGTTTTGCTTTGGCCGAAGCTACCGGTTTATTTGGACTTGTGGTTGCATTAATAATTTTATTCGCGTTTTAATTAAATAAAATTTTTATCATGAAAAATTTTTGTTTTGCCTTGTGCTTAGCATTGGTCCTTTTTTTTGATATAAACTTGGCTTCGAGTGCTGAGAGTGGCATGCCCCAACTTAATACTGAGTTTTGGACAGCTCAAATATTTTGGTTAATATTAATTTTTTCTAGTCTGTACTTAATTATTTGGAAAATATTTTTACCCAAAATTACCAACAATATTGAAAATAGAAAGTTGAGGGTAATAAATGACTTAAATGAAACTGAAAAATTTAAGGAAAATGCTCAAAAAAAACTCGATGAGTATAACAAAATAATTGAAGCCACAAAAAAAGAGGCAAAAAAGATAGTTGAGAATAATAAAAAAAAATTGGAACAAGACATTAATAACAAAAAACAAAAATTTAATGAGGTAATTGAAAATGAGTTAATTGCTGTCGAAAAAGAAATCGAGAGTTTAAAGAAAACATCAATTTCCAATATTAATAAAATTGCAGTAGAAATTTCTTCAGAAATAATAAAACAGATTCTTGGAACAGAAGTTAACAAGAGTAATGTTTCTGCAATTGTAGGAGATGTTACCAAAAAAGAGGCACAACGTTTATGACTATAGACGCAACCTTTTGGGTAGCAATTTCTTTTTTTATTTTCTGTGGGACTTTAATCTATTTTAAAATTCCTCAAAAAATAAATAATTTATTGATTGAAAAAATTGATGAAATTAAAAAAGAACTAAATAATGCAGAGAAATTAAAAGATGAAGCCAAAAAGTTGCTAAGTAATTATGAAAATAAAATTGATAAATCTAAAAAAGAAACTGAAGAAATTATTGATGCTGCCAAAAAAGAAAGTGAAAAAGCTATTATAGAAAAAACAAAAAAATTTCACCAAACGATTGAGGAGAAAAAGAAAAATGTTGAACAAAAAATCGCCCAAATGAAAAAAAATGCATTAAAAGATATTAAAAATGTATCTGTGAAGATTGCCATCGAATCTGTAGAAAAATTGATAAAAAATTCGATTGACAAAAATAAACTAGAAAATCTTTATACTAAAAGCTTAGAACAAACCAAAATTTCTTTAAAACAAACTAGAGTTTAGAATGCGAACCATCGCACAACGGTTGGCTTTGTGTTTTTTTGCATCCGCAAAAAAATACTTCTTTACTTTCTGTAGCAACATATTTCAATGATTTTACTTGCCCAACCTTTTTATGAGCGCCATCACAGAAAGGTTGTTTCTGAGACAAACCACATGTGCACAAGAAATAGGTTTTTCCTTTTTCAACCTTAACTTTATATGAAGACTTTTGTTGCACACGAGAATTTTCCATAAGACTGTAATAAGTATATATATATTAAAAAAAATAAATAAAAAAGTTGATAAAAAAAGATATAAATAACGCTTAAAAAAATTATGATTAATAAAATTACCATTCATTTAGCGTCTCCAAGAGGTTTTTGTGCCGGAGTAGACAGGGCAATAGAAATAGTAAAAAAAACAATTATAAAATATGGTTCTCCAGTTTATGTAAGACATGAAATCGTTCACAATAAACAAGTTGTAAAAAATCTAAAAGATCAAGGAGTGATTTTTATCGAAGAATTGGATGAAATAAAGAATAAGAGTCGGCCAGTTATTTTTTCGGCTCATGGGGTTCCTAAATCCGTACCAGATTCAGCAAAAATAAAAAAAATTTTTTTCATAGATGCAATTTGCCCTCTCGTTTCCAAAGTACATAGAGAAGCGAAACAGTTTAACAAAAATGGTTTTAAAATATTGCTTATAGGACATGCTAATCATCCGGAAGTTATAGGTACAATAGGACAATTATCTAATGAATCTATTCACCTGATAGAAACAGCTAATGATGCAGAATCATACAACAATCAATATGAAAAAGAGTTGGCTTATATAACACAAACTACTCTATCTATTGACGACACTGCAGAAATAATAAAAATATTAAAAAAAAAATTTCCTAATATCAGGGGGCCAATTAGAGAAGACATTTGTTATGCAACCACTAATAGACAACTAGCCGTAAAGAAAATCGCACCTTTGTGTGATATTATGTTTGTCATAGGAAGTAAGAATTCATCTAATTCCTTGAGGCTTGTAGAGGTCGCAAAAAGATTTGGTTGTAAAAATACTTCTTTAATCGATTCAAAAAAAGAATATAAAATAAGTGATATTGGAAAGTACAGAAATATAGGAATTTCTTCAGGTGCATCTGCTCCGGAAAAATTGGTATTTGATTTAATTGACGAGATAAAAAAAAAAGCTCAAGTGGAATTAAAAGAAATTGAGGTGGCAAAAGAAAAAGTGTCGTTTAAACTTCCAAAAATTTTAAATTAACAAATGGCTGTCTATACAAAACTGTCTGAAAATAATCTAAAAGATTTTTTTTCAAAATATAATTTAGGTAAACTCTTGAATTACAAAGGAATAAAGGAAGGAATAGAGAATACTAATTATTTTATCCACACAGAAAAGGGTAAATTTATTCTTACGGTATATGAAAAAAGAATCGAAGAAAGGGATCTTCCTTTTTTTATGGGATTAATGAGAAATATTTTTGATGAAAGTTTTCCATCTCCTGAGCCAATTATCAATCGAAATGGAAATTATATAACTGAAATATCTAATAAAAAGGCTGCCGTAGTATCTTTTCTGAACGGTTCTGCAAAAAAAAATTTGAGCCCAATTAATTGTCATGAGATAGGAATTTATACGGCAAAATTACACATAATAACAAAAAAACTAACTGGAAAAAGAAAAAATGTGCTTTCTGTCAATTCTTGGAGGAAACTATATAAGAATGTTGAAAAAGATTGTACAAAAATTCATCCTAACTTGATAAAAATAATTGAAAAAAATTTAGATGAAATTGAAAATCATTGGCCTAAAAATATTCCATCAGGAATAATTCACGCAGATTTATTTTCCGATAATATTTTTTTCAAAAATAACAAACTATCTGGTATCATCGACTTTTACTTTTCTTGTAATGATTTCTATGCCTTTGAAATAGCAATATGTTTAAATGCCTTGTGCTTTGAAGGTTATAAAGAAAACCTGAGCTTTAATGTAACAAAAGCAAAAAAATTCATAGATGGATATTCTCAAATCAGAGAGTTATCCGAAGAAGAAAAAAAATCTTTAAAAATATTATGCCAAGGTGCGGCTATGAGATTTTTATTAACGAGAGTTTTTGATTATTTAAATTTAACCGAAGGAGCTATAGTAAAAATAAAAGATCCGATGGAATATTTGAAAAGACTAGAATTTCACAATAGTGTAACAAATTATGAAGATTATTTTTTTTAATTATGAGAATTAAAATTTACACGGATGGTGCTTGCATTGGCAATCCGGGGCCCGGAGGCTGGGCAGCAATTATATTAAGCGGAAACAACAAAAAAGAAATATTTGGTGGCGAAAAATTAACAACTAATAATCGAATGGAATTAACAGCCGCAATCAAAGCTCTAGAATATTGTGCTGAGCCAGAAGGCAAAAAATCTACATTAAAACAAATAATAATTTATACCGACTCAACTTATGTAAAAGAAGGAATTACTGTTTGGATAAATGTGTGGGAAAAGAATGGTTGGAAAACAGCAGATAAAAAAAGTATAAAAAATATTGATCTTTGGAAAAAACTTAAAGTTCTTGTAAAATCTAATCAGATAGAATGGAAATGGATAAAGGGCCATTCCAAAGATCAAATGAATGACTTGGCTGACGAACTGGCAAAAAAAGCAACTCCCATTTAAATCTGATCTAAAAAGTTTTCGGCAGTGGTAGTTTCGCATTTGCCAACTTCTTCAACAACTTTTTTTAAAACACCACCATCTATCAGCATTGTGTACCTCCCTGAACGAATTCCCAAGCCTTTAGCAAATTTTAAATCAATTTCTGCACCAATGCTCTTGGTAAATTCTCCTCTTGAATCTCCCACCATTGTTATTTTTCCCAATGCATTATAACTCTTTCCCCAAGCATCCATTACGTATGGATCATTAATTGAGATACAAATAACTTTTGTAATTCCCTTTTTTTTAACTTTATCCATAGAATTAACAAAACTTGGAAGATGTTTTACAGAACAAGTTGGAGTAAATGCACCTGGTAAACCAAATAAAATTACTTTGTCTTCTCCAATAAAATCTCCCAAGGATACCTCTTCGGGACCTTCCTTAGATAAAACAAATACTTTGCTATTTGGAATTTTTTCTCCTTCTTTGATTCTCATTCATTTTCTCTCTCGGATATATTTTTTTACTTTTTCAAAATCTTTGGGCAATCTGTCATATTTTTCTTTTTTAACTAATATGCTTTTCAAATTTTCAGGCAATTCTGGCTTTATGCCTGTTGCCTTCATAACAACATCGGGAAATTTTGAAGGATGAGCTGTAGATAAAACAACAGTATTCTCTTCTGGAGAAATTTTTTTAGTTACACCAATTCCTACAGCCGTATGTGGATCAACTAACACCCCATAGTTTTTATACATTTCGCTTATGACTGATTTAGTCACCTCATCTGATAGACTCTCGGAAAGAAAACTATTTCTAATTTTTTGCAATTCTTCTTTCGCTAACTGAAATTCCCCTGACTCATTCAAGTCATTCATTAATTTTAATGTTTTTTTAGAATCGCAGGCAGTAATATTAAAAATTAATCTTTCAAAATTACTAGCAACCTGAATATCCATACTAGGAGATATAGTATACTTAACCTCCGAGGGTTTATAGCATCCGGTTTCCATGACTCTTTTCAAAATATCATTTTTGTTTGTCGCAATAATTAATTTGTTAATAGGAAGTCCCATTTTTTTTGCAACATAACCTGCGTAAATATCTCCAAAATTTCCTGTGGGAACGGAAAAATTTATTCTTTCATTAGATTTGGTAATTTTAAAATAACAAAAGAAATAATAAACAATTTGAAAAATAATTCGCGCCCAATTTATTGAATTAACTCCTGATATATTAATTAAATTCCTGAAGTCATTATCTGCAAACATTGATTTGACAATGTTTTGACAATCATCAAAATTTCCTGCTAATCCTATATTAAACACGTTTCTCGCTTCAACAGTTGTCATAAACTTTCGCTGAACATCGGATATTTTGTTTTCGGGATGTAAAACAAAAATTTTCATATTTTTTCTATTTTTTATGGCGCTGATAGCAGCCGCCCCAGTATCTCCCGAGGTCGCCACAACTACATTAACTTTTAACTTACTTTTCTCTAAAATATTTTCATACATATTGCCAATCGCCTGCATAGCAATATCCTTGAACGCCAAAGTTGGTCCATGAAATAATTCCAATAAATTTATTTTTCCAAATTTATTTACTGTAACTACGTCTTTAACTCTAAAATCTTTATAGGATTTTTCAACTATTGTTTTAATTTCAAATTCACTGAATTCTCCTGTGCAAAAATCTGAAATAATTTCAGCTGCAAGCTCTTTGTAAGAAAAATTTCTTAGTTTTTCTAAATCTTGATTAGAATATAATGGTATTTGCTTTGGAATATATAAACCACCATCGGAAGCTAGGCCGTTTAAAAAAACACTTTTGAAAGAAAAAATCTCTTGTGTATTTCTAGTGCTGATGTATTCCATGTCTTTTTTTAATACAGAATTGTGATATTGGCCACTACAATTCCATGCCAATAAATGTAAAAAAATTATTTTTTCTGATAAATTTATTTTTTATTGGTGAAATATTTCTTCCTAGCCCAATTAGCAACAGCTAAAAGAATCAAAGTCGATACAATAATAACGAGAGCTATTCTGCCTCCAGATCTGTCAGAAACACAAACAGCACACATAGAAACTAGCATATCGGGTCGAAATGTCAAAGTCTGCAAAACCATCTTTTAGCCTTTCTTTTGCTTATATTCTTCGTAATCAAAAAAAGTATTGTAGCCTCTTTAATATCTTTTGTCACTTCGCAACCGCCGTAGTAAATCGCAACAATTTATATAATTGCATCTATTAAAATAGAAGTGAAAATCATAAAGAGATATAATATAGAATAAGTAAATAGTTTAGTTGCCAATTTTTTTTCTGTAATTGTGTTTTTCTCTTTAAACAATTTGTAAGAAATGAGCAGATAATAACCGCTAAACCCAGATGAAAATATTAAATAAGTTAATCCAGAAAAATTTAAAAAAAATGGTAATATGGCAATTGGAAACAAAATTATAGCATAAATAAATATATTTAACTTTGTGGCTCTAATACCAGATGTTACAGGTAGCATTGGAATTTTAGCTTTTTTATAATCTTCGAATCTATATAAACTCAACGCCCAAAAGTGGGATGGTGTCCATATAAATATAATAAAAAATAAAATAATTGGTTCGAGTGTAATACCATTTGTGGCTATGGCCCAACCAATTACAGGAGGTAAAGCACCAGAAATTCCTCCAATAACAATATTCTGTGAAGTTTTTCTTTTGAGCCAAATTGTGTAAATAAAAACATAAAATAAAATTGTAATTGCTAATATTGCTGCTGCCATTAAATTTGAAAAAAAGTAAAGCGCAATGACCGAAATTATTGACGACAGAACTCCTAAAACGAGTGCCTGATTTTTTGTCACTTTTCCTGTTGGGATTGGCCTTAGGCACGTTCTAGCCATTAATGAATCTAAATCAGCCTCGTACCACATGTTCAGCGCCCCAGCGGCACCAGAGCCCAAAGCGACTGCCGCAAGAGACAAAACTGCGTCCCAAAAATTTACTTTAACGGGCGCGATCAACAATCCCACTGCACAAGTGAAAATTACCAATGACATCACCCGAGGCTTCATTAAATTAAACAAAGCCTTAAGATAATCAAAGAAATTTAACCGCAGTGATTTTGATTTAACGCTAACCATTTAGCTATTAAAGGTTTATTTAAACTAACTTTTAACTTCCTGCCACAAAATAAAATAGTCGCGTGAATAGAGTATATTCTGATTCCGCAGCCATTATCCCAACAAAAAGTAACATAAGAGTCATTGGCCATAAAAGAACGTTAACAATTGCATAACGTTCCCAGAACAGGTGCATAAACACTGCCACTATCAACGCTGCTTTTGAAACCATAAATACCAAAATCAGAGTCCATCTTAACAAACCTTCAAAATTTAGATAATCCACCATGTAGGAAAAAAAGCTAAAAACAAACAACAGCGCCCAGATCCATAAGTAGACGCCAATCTTATGTGTTTGTGTTTTATATTGTGACATTGTTTATCTCCTCCTCACCATAAATAAAAAAATGCAAAAATAAAGACCCAAACAAGATCCACAAAATGCCAGTATAGTCCCATAATTTCAATTGCACGGTAGTTAGATGTTACGCTAGTGAAAAACCCTTTTCGTCCTGTATCAAAATCTCCTCGCCATGTTTTTCTAGCCATAATGAGTAGAAAAATCACCCCAATCGTAACGTGAGTTCCATGAAAACCAGTGATCATAAAAAAGAAAGCGCCAAATTGTTCTGCTCCAAAAGGATTACCCCAAGGTCTAATTCCTTCGTGTAGAATTAACTTGGTCCACTCAAATGCTTGCATACCAACAAAAGTAGCTCCGCATACAGCAGTCAACAACAAGAATATTGCACATAATTTACGATTTTTTTCATAACCATATTTCACAGCAATCGCCATCGTTCCACTACTTGAAATCAAAACAAATGTCATAATCGCAATTAGGAGAAGAGGTACGCTTGTACCAAAGACCTCAAGTCCAAAAACTACGCTTGGGTTCGGCCATGATACCGCCGTGGATGCACGACCCGTCATATAAGAAATCAAAACACACATAAAAATGAAAGTGTCGCTAAGTAGAAAAATCCACATCATAGCTTTATTCCACGGCATGCCTTTAAAGGCTCTTTGATCTGAGCTCCAGTCGTGGGTGAAGCCACCCCAGCCTTTTGGAAGATTACCTAATGCACGATTCATTTATTTCTTTCTTTCTTCATGTTTGTTCAGCCCTTGCCTTACGAACCTGACTTGGAGAAACGTTTTGTGGAATATAATCCTTATCCGCACCAGGAACACTGAAGTCATACGGCCAACGATAGACCATGGGCAGTTCATTCCAGTTTCCATGTTTTGGAGGCATTATAGGTGTTTGCCATTCTAACGAGTTAGCTTTCCAAGGATTTCTTTTTGATTTTTC
>CAJXBA010000006.1 GCA_913050185.1 uncultured Pelagibacteraceae bacterium | reverse complement strand
GTGGATATATGTCCAGATGCAAGTCCAATAATTAGCAAGACTCCCATAAAGGGACTTTATTTTAATTGTGGTTGGGGAACTGGAGGATTTAAAGCTACACCTGGATCGGGACATTTATTTGCATATACAATAGCTAAAGATGAACCACATGCATTAAATGCACCATTTAATATCAATAGATTTGTTAGCGGTGATCTTGTTGATGAGCATGGTGCCGCCGCAGTAGCACACTGATATGTTTATAATTAAATGCCCTTATTGTGGTGAAAGAGATCATAGCGAATTTAGTTATGGGGGTGAGGCGCATATTAATAGACCTAAAAAACCAACAGAGCTTACTGATGATCAATGGGCTGAATATCTTTTTATGAGAAAAAATATAAAAGGTATTCATTATGAGAGATGGAACCATTCACATGGGTGCAGAAGATGGTTTAACATGGCTAGAGATACATCAAAAGATAAAATTCACTCTGTTTATAAAATTGGAGAAAAACCTCCAGTATAATCATGTCAAATAATTTTAGATTAGAATCCGGAGAAGGAATTAATCAAACTGAAAAAATTTCTTTCAAGTTCAATGGAAAAACTCTTTTAGGTTACAAAGGTGACTCTTTAGCATCTGCCCTACTAGCAAATGGTATTCATTTGATTGGGAGAAGCTTTAAATATCATAGACCTAGAGGAATTTTAAGTTCTGGATCAGAGGAACCAAATGCACTAGTCCAAATAATAAAAGATAAAGATAAAGCAAAAACTGATCCAAATGTAAGAGCTACACAAATTGAGATTTGTGAAGGTCTTGAGGCTCAAAGTCAAAATTGTTGGCCTAATGTTAAATTTGATATAGGTGAAATTAATAGTATTTTCTCTTCTATTCTTTCCGCTGGTTTTTATTACAAAACTTTCATGTGGCCTTCTAAATTATGGGGAAAGTACGAATATTTTATAAGAAAATCTGCTGGTTTGGGCAAATCACCCACAGAAAAAGATCCAGATAAATACGATCATAAATATTATCATTGTGATGTTTTGATTGTTGGCGGTGGTCCAGCTGGCATTACAGCAGCTTTAATAGCTGCAAAATCTGGAAAGAAAATATTACTAGTTGATGAGAAACCTGAATTTGGCGAAAATTTATTATCATCAAGTAAAGAGAACATTAAAATAAATGATCTCTCTCCTACTGAATGGATCAAAGATAAATGTAAAGAATTATCAAATTTTAAAAATATTAAAATTTTAAACAGAACAACTGTATCTGCATATCACAATTATAATTATTTAATAATGATGCAAAATTTAACAGACCATCTTTCAGAGAATGAAAAAAAAGAAAAAATAAGACAAAGATTATGGAAAGTAAGAGCAAAAAAAGTAATTTTAGCCACAGGTTCTATTGAAAGGCCATTGGTCTTTGATGGCAATGATAGACCTGGAATAATGTTGTCGTCAGCAGTCAAAAAATATCTTAATTTTTATGGTGTAAAATGTGGTAATAAAATTGTTATTTTCACTAACAACGATAGCGCCTATGAAACAGCTATTGAATTGCACAATAAAAATTCAAAAGTACAAGCTATCGTTGATATTAGAGAGGAATCGTCAGGGGATTTACCGAAAAAATGTAACGAACTAGGTTTAAAAATTTATTGGAAACATACAATAGTTTCTTCATCTGGTCATGCAAAAGTCAAAAATGTATCTGTGATGAAATTATCCAAAGACAATAGTGTTGTAATTGGCAAAAAAATAAACATTAAATGTGATTCAGTGGCAATGTCTGGAGGTTGGACACCAGCCGTCCATTTGTTCACTCAATCAGGTGGTAAGTTGGATTTTAACAATCAAAATTTTTGCTTTTATCCCAAAAAGACAAAACAAAGTCAA
Organism: uncultured Pelagibacteraceae bacterium; assembly: GCA_913050185.1. GTDB lineage: Bacteria > Pseudomonadota > Alphaproteobacteria > Pelagibacterales > Pelagibacteraceae > AG-414-E02. The sequence goes on along the minus strand of CAJXBA010000006.1, from coordinate 50,588 downwards.
ATTTCTATTGGATCCTGTAATGGCACATTTAAACTTGCAGATATAATTAATGAAAGTAATCAAAAAACTAGTGAATTTATTAACCAAAACGTAGAAAATAAAAATAAAATTTCTGAACCAAAAGAAGGTGATTTAGAAAATATTTGGTTGTTACCATCTAATAAAGCTTTAGGAAAAACAAAATCTTTTATTGATTTCCAAAATGACGTTACTGCTAAGGATATAAAGTTAGCGTTAAGAGAAGGATATAAATCAATAGAACATGTTAAACGATATACAACAACAGGAATGGCTACTGATCAGGGTAAAATAGCAAATATGCATGCCTTGGGAATAGTGGCTGAAACAACCAATACTAAAATGGGAGATTTAGGCACAACAACATTTCGGCCTCCTTATACCCCATTAACTTTTGGTGCTATTGTTGGAAGAAATGTTAACCAGTTTTTCGATATAATAAGAAGAACCCCTATTCATTCATGGCATAAAAAAAACAATGCAAAATTTGAAGATGTTGGTCAATGGAAAAGAGCTTGGTACTATCCTGTCGATAACGAAAGCATGTTTGATGCTGTTCAAAGAGAATCGAAAGCTGCTAGAACAAAAGCTGGAATATTAGATGCTTCCACGTTGGGTAAAATTGACATTCAGGGCAGTGATGCTTCCGAATTTCTTAACCGTGTTTACACAAATGCATGGAATAAATTAGCAATTGCTAAATGTCGATATGGATTGATGCTTAATGATGACGGAATGGTTTACGATGACGGTGTTACTACACGCTTAAATGAAAATCATTACATTATGACAACAACAACAGGTGGGGCCGCAACGGTAATGAGTAAACTTGAAGATTTTTTACAAACTGAATGGCCTGAATTAAAAGTATATTTAACTTCTGTAACAGATCACTTCGCAACAGTAAGTGTTTGTGGACCTCATAGCAAAAAAATATTAGAAAAAGTAACTGAAAATATTGATTATTCAGATCAAAATTTTCCTCATATGAGTTTTAAAGAAGGTTCAATAAATAAAATAAAATGTCGTGTAATGAGAATAAGTTTTACTGGAGAATTAAGTTACGAAATAAATATACAAGCTAACTATGGACAATCAGTATGGGAAAAATGTATGGATGCAGGAAAAGAATATGGAATCACTCCATATGGTACAGAAGCTATGCATTTATTAAGAGCTGAAAAAGGCTTCATAATTACTGGTCAAGAAACTGATGGAACGATTACTCCAATCGATCTTCAGATGGATTGGATAGTAAGTAAAAAGAAATATGATTTTATTGGAAAAAGATCTTTATATAGATCTGACACGGCAAGAGAAGATAGAAAACATTATGTAGGTCTATTAACCAAAGACCCAAACGAAATTCTTGAGGAAGGGGCCCAAATTGTCGCTGAAGTTAAAAATAGACCACCAATGGATATGATTGGACACATTACTTCAAGCTATTATAGTCCAAACTTGAATAAATCTATTGCTTTAGCTGTTGTAAAGAATGGAAAAAAATTAAAAGGAAAAAAGCTTTTTGTACCAATGGCAAACAAAACAATTGAAGTTACTGTATCAGACCCGGTTTTCTTAGATAAAGAAGGAACTAGATTAAATGCTTAATTTTTCTACACCAGTCTCCGAAAAATATTCTTACAACAATTTTTCTATGAAAGAAAAAGCTCAAATAGCTAAAATCAATTTAAGAGGCGATCTAGAAAACAAAGATTTTGTAAACAAAATTAGAAATATTATTGGAATGATGCTGCCTAAAGAATCTTGTAATGTGTCTGAGAAAAAAAAAATCACTTCATTATGGTTGGGTCCTAATGAATGGCTAATCGTTTCTAACGATGAAATACTAAAAGAAAAAGATGCTTATGAACTTGAACAAATATTGTTTGACGGTATTTCTAAAATCAATTTAGGTGCTGTCACCAATGTTACCGATCAATTTACAATTTTTTCACTGTCAGGATCAAATATTATTGAAGTTCTCTCAAAGGGATGTCCTTTTGATTTTGAATCAAATAACTTCGTTGATAACAAAGTCATACAAACTGTTTTGAATCATGTTGATGTTACAATACATCGAAAAAATAAAAATAATATTGATTTATATGTTAGACGATCATTTGCTGGATATTTATGGGATTGGTTAAAAGATTCAGCTAATTTAACTTCCTCTTAATATAAAAAGTAACAAAAAAGAATAATATTAATACATAGAACCAATTGAAATAACAATAAGACCAAAAAAAAGTATTAAAACTTCCATTGATGTTTTTAGCTAAATAAAAAGCAAATAAAGGTAAAAAAATATTTTTTATTAAATTTGAAATCAATGCATTTTCAGATTTTTTAAGGGACATAAAAAAACCATTGCTAATAAAAAATATTGGATATGCTGGAAACATAAAAGCTGATATTCTTAAATATCTAGCTCCAAATTCAATAACTTCTGTGTTGTCTGAAAAAATACTAACTATTCTATCTGCAGAAAAAAAAATTATTAAACCCGAAAGAATCATGATTGTAAAACCATATTTTATAGCTTTAAAGTATGATTCTTTTACTCTTAAAAAGTTTTTCGCACCGTAATTCTGAGCGATAATTGAGATAATAGCTGTATTAAGGCCTAACACGGGTAATAAAAGTACTTGTTCAAAACGAGCGGCAGATCCATATCCAGCTGTAGCATATTCACCAAAAATTCCTATATATGTAAGTATTATTGTATTACCTATTGTAAAAGAAAGTAGTGCCGCAGATATAGGGGCTGATTGAAGAAAAAGATTTTTTAAAATGTTAGTTTTGGGATAAAAAAATTCTAATGAAAAACCCAACATTCTTTTATTTTTTAATACTCTGAATAATATTACTAAAAAAGCAATCAGCTGAGAAACAATCGTAGCGATTCCGATACCTGTTACACCCATGGCAGGAATAAAACCATAACCAAAAATAAATAAAGGATTTAAGAATATATTTAAAAAAAAACTTAAAATTAATATATTTCTATAAGTTTTTGTGTCACCTTCGGCATGTAGTAATGCGTTTAATGCCACAACTGAAATAAATATTATAGATCCTGAAAATATAACGTTAGTATATTCGAGACCTAATAAAATTACTTCATTACTGGAACCAATTAGTAAAAAAAAAGTTTTTGAAAATTTCAAACCTAAATAGGTGACTAATATGGAAACTAGTATTCCGTAAATAATTGTATGCGAAAAATAACTTAAAACTTTTTGTTTATTATTTTCTCCAATACTATTTGCTATTAATGATGTGCCACCAACAGTTACACCAATGCATGCAGCAATAATAATAAAATATACTGGGAAAGACTTAGCTAAAGCTGATAAAGCCTCAGGTGATATTTTGCCCGCATAAAAAGTGTCAACAATGTTATACATTGTTTGAAAGAAAGTGCCTATACTAGCAGGTAAAGCTATCTTCTTTATCAAACCTGTTATTGGATCTTTAATTAAATTTAATTCAATATTCACGATAATGTAAAATAATTTTAATATTTTTTTTGAAAAATATGGTTTTTGTTTAATTTTTTAATCTTACAAAAATTTTGAATATAATACATTATAATTTCATGCAAATTGTTAAACCATCACCTAATGGCAAGATAAATTTTTCAACTCTTTTATCATTTTTAACATACAAATTAAACTTTCTTATAATATTAGTTTTTTTATCATTATTGGTTTTGTCATAAACATCGCCATGCCAAAAAACATTATCTATAATGATAATCCCTCCTCTTTTGACTAAATCTAAAGAAAGATCAAAATAATTTATATAATTATCTTTATCAGCATCTATGAAAATTAAATCAAAAAATTTATTATTTTTTGCCAATTTTTTTAAGCTGTCTAATGCTGGTGCCACAATAGTTAATATTTTTTTATCTAATTCAGCTTTCTTAAAGAATTTTTTTGCGACTTCAACAGTTTTATTATCATGATCCAATGTTGTAATTTGTCCATTGTTAGGTAATGCTAAAGCCATTGATAAACTGCTAAAACCAGTAAAAGTGCCAATTTCCAAACAATTTTTTGCATTACTAATCATAATAATTAACTGAAGTAAATGAGCTTGGATTTCTGAAATTTGCATTCTTTGTAAATCTCCCAAAGAATTATTGTGTTTTAAAATATCTTTCTGAACAGGATGTAAGTGATGAGTGTGGCTATAAATATAATCTAACAACTCTTGTGTTAGTTTTAAATTTTTTAGCATTTTATTTTAGTTTAATTTTTAGAATATCATTAACAAGATTGGGATTGGCTTTGCCTTTTGACACTTTCATAACTTCACCAACAAAATACCCGAAAAGTTTCACTTTTCCAGATTGATATTGTATTACCTTATCTTGATTTTTCGATAACACTTCCAAGACTATCTTTTCTAACTCTTTGGGATCGCTTTGTTGCACTAAACCTTCCTCTTCAACAATTTGTTTTGGATCTTTATCAGAAACTTGCATTTTTTCAAAAACATCTTTTGCTATTTTTCCTGAAATCTTCCCTAAAGTAATCATTTTAACTAACGATGATAAATTCTTTGCACTAATTGGCGATTGTGAAATGGAAAGATTATTTTTATTTAATACAGCAAACAATTCTACTGTAATCCAGTTAGTGGCTAATTTTTTGTCACATTCCTTAATCATTTCCTCGTAATAATCCGAAATTTCTTTTTCAGAAACTAATATATTTGCTTCATAAGGAGATAAATTATGATCTTTTATAAATCTATCTTTCTTCTGATCTGGTAATTCTGGAAGCTCCTTCTTTAATTTATCAATTAAACCTTTGTTTAATTTGAGTGGTAATAAATCAGGATCTGGAAAATATCTATAATCATGAGCTTCTTCCTTTGAACGCATAGATCTTGTAGTATTTTTCTTTACATCAAATAATCTCGTCTCTTGATCTATCTTTTTTCCGGACTCCAATATTTCAACTTGTCTCTTTGCTTCATGTTCAATAGCCATTTGCATAAATTTAATTGAATTAACATTTTTTATTTCGCATCTTGTTCCATATTGGCTGTCCCCAACTTTTCTTACTGATACATTTACATCAGCCCTTAACGAACCCTCTTGCATATTTCCATCACAAGTTCCAAGATATCTCATGATAGATCTCAATTTTTTAACATAAAAATTTACTTCTTCAGGAGATCTTAAATCCGGTTTACTAACAATCTCCATCAAAGCTACGCCAGACCTGTTAAGATCAACAAAAGAATTATCAGGATCGATATCATGAATGCTTTTTCCTGCATCTTGTTCAAGATGAAGTCGTTCAATACCAACTTTTTTTGTACCGTAAGGCATATCAAGTATAACTTCGCCTTCCCCGACTAATGGTTTTTTGTATTGTGATATTTGATAACCTTGAGGCAAATCAGCATAAAAATAGTTTTTTCTATCAAAAACCGAATTTAAATTTATTATAGCTTTAAGACCTAATCCTGTTTTAATACTTTGTTCTATACAAAATTGATTAATAACAGGAAGCATTCCAGGAAACGCCGAGTCAACTAGACTTACCTGTGTATTGGGTTCGGCTCCAAATTTTGTAGAAGATGAAGAAAAGAGTTTAGACTTCGATAAAACTTGAGCATGAACTTCTAATCCAATAATAACTTCCCACTTTCCGTTCTCTCCATTTATAAAATAATCAAATTTTTTTTCAGCCATTAACTCCACCAAACTTTAAAATTTTTCTTAAAATTAGCTCTTTTTTCTATTGCTAGCGATAAATTTAAAATTGTCTGTTCATCAAAAGCTTTTCCAATAATTTGCAATCCTAATGGTAAATTATTTTCGTCATAACCTGCTGGAACAGAAATTGCAGGTAAACCAGATAGGTTTACCGGTACTGTAAAAATATCATTTAAATACATAGAAACTGGATCGTCTGTCTTGTCGCCTATTTTAAAAGCTGAGCTAGGTGTTGAAGGAGTTAATATTGCATCTACATCACTAAAAACCTTATCAAAATCATTTTTTATTAATTGTCTAACTTTTTGTGCTTTTAAATAATAAGCATCATAATAACCAGATGATAAAACATAGGTACCAATTAAAATTCTCCTTTTGACTTCATCGCCAAAACCTTCAGATCTAGTATTTTCATACATCTCAATTAAATTTTTACCTTTAGCTCTGTGACCGTATTTTACTCCATCATATCTTGCCAGGTTTGATGATGCCTCTGCTGGTGCCACTATGTAATAAGCTGGAAGGGCGTACATTGTATGTGGCAAAGAAATATTTTTTATTATAGCTCCAGCATCTTTTAAATAATCTATTCCTTGCTTCCAAAGATTGTCAATTTCTGCTGGCATATTATCGACTATATATTCTTTGGGAATTCCTATTTTTAATCCTTTTACATTTTCTGTTAATTTAGAAGTATAATTATCAACTTTGACATCTACTGAAGTAGAATCTTTCGGGTCGTAACCCGACATTGCTTGTAACAACAAAGCGCAATCTTCAACATTCTTTGTCATTGGCCCGGCTTGATCCAATGATGAAGCAAAAGCTACTATTCCCCATCTGGAACATCTTCCGTAGGTAGGTTTTAACCCGACTGTTCCTGTAAAAGATGCTGGTTGTCTAATAGATCCGCCAGTATCTGTTCCAATAGTTGCAGGCGTAAGTTCAGCGGCTAGCGCAGAAGCCGATCCACCTGAAGAACCGCCGGGTACTAATTGTTTTCCGTAAGGATTCACTACATTTCCAAAAAAACTTGTTTCGTTTGATGAGCCCATTGCAAACTCATCACAATTTAATTTACCTAACAAAAATGCTCCTTTAGACCACAGGTTACTAGTAACAGTAGATTCGTATGTAGGAATAAAATTATGTAATATTTTGCTACCAGCGGTAGTCTTAACATTTTTTGTGCAAAACAAATCCTTTACTGCAATCGGAACTCCTGACAACAAACCATTGTAATCTTTTTTTTTATCGAAACTTTTTGCAGATTTTAGAGCATCGTCAAAGCACTCACTAATGTAGACGTTTAATTTTTTAGAATTTTGTGAATTATTTATAAATGTTTTTGTTACTTCTTCAGAAGTAAAATCCCTTTTTTTTATACCATTAACTATTTTTGTTAGAAATAATTCCGAAATATTAGACATATTATTCAATAACCTTTGGTACAACAAAGAATTCTTCATTTTTTTCAGGTGAATTTTTTAATATTTGACTTCTTATTTTTCCATCTCTTACTTCATCTTTTCTAGATTTAAGAGAAGCGTTAATTATAGATGTAAGTGGATTAGTTTTGTCAGTACTTAGTTTATTTAATTTTTCGATAAATTTCATTATTGATGATAAATCCTTAGATAAATTATCAATCTTTTTTTCATCTAGGGAAATTCTAGCTAATTTTGATATGTGTTTTACTGTATCTTTATCTATTGACATTTGAGATTATTGGCAAATAAGTGAGAAAATAGCATTTATAATGAAAACACACAATATACTCAACATTGAGCAATTTAAAACAAATGTTGAAAACAATTCTAGATTGTTAGGAATCGACCCAGGAAGCAAAAATATTGGCCTTGCAATATGTGATGAAAACAAAAAGGTTGCAACTCCTTTAAAAGTTATTCGAAAAACTAAATTCGAAATTTTATTAAAGGAGATTAATGAGATTATTAATGAAAATAGTGTAAAAGGAATTGTTATTGGAAATCCTTTAAATATGGACAGTTCCTTTGGAAAATCGTCTCAATCAGCGTTAGATTTTGCCAAAAATTTATCAAAAAATATTACTATTCCTATCGTAATGTGGGATGAGCGTCTTTCTAGCGAGGGAAGCTTCAAAATAACTCAGCATTTAAACACAAACGTTACTAATAGAGTAAAAAAATTGGATAAAAATGCAGCGGCTTTCATATTACAAGGAGCTATAGATTATTTATCAAACTAGTCAAAAATGCTTGCATAGATACCTATAAAGGGCTATAGAGTTGATTTTAATGGCTATAATCAGGAAACTTCAAGCTGTTAAAACTAAACAAGACCACCTATTAGGTATTCAGGATCTTTCTTTTTCAAAAGTTACTTGCATATTAAATCAAGCTAAAACATTTATTACTTTAAACAAAAGCGCTTCAAAAAAAACGGATATACTGAGGGGAAAAACCCAAATCAATCTATTTTTTGAACCTTCAACAAGAACTCAAAGCTCTTTTGAACTTGCGGGAAAAAGACTTGGTGCAGATGTAATGTCAATGAATATTGTTAATTCTGCAATAAAAAAAGGTGAGACTCTAATCGATACTGCGATGACACTAAACGCTATGCATCCAGATATTATCGTAATAAGACATCAAGATTCAGGTGCTCCAAATTTGTTATCACAAAAAGTAAATTGCTCTGTAATCAATGCTGGTGATGGTAGTTGCGAGCATCCCACGCAAGCCTTGTTGGATGCATTAACTATAATTAATAGAAAGGGTAAGGTAGAGGGTTTAAAAATTGCTATCTGCGGAGATATTTTACATTCAAGAGTTGCCAGATCAAATATTTATTTGATGAATATGCTTGGAGCTAAAATTAACGTAGTTGGGCCAAAAACATTACTACCTCATTCTATCGAACGTCTGGATGTTAAAGCTTTCACGGATATGAAAAAAGGTCTAGACAATTGTGATATAGTAATGATGTTAAGATTGCAAAACGAAAGAATGCATGGATCTTTTTTGCCATCACCTAGAGAATACTATGAATATTTCGGTTTAACTCCCGATAAATTAAAAATGGCAAAAAAAAATGCTCTAATAATGCATCCGGGTCCGATGAATAGAGGGGTCGAAATAGATACTAACTTGGCAGATGACATTAATAGAAGTGTTATAAGAGAACAGGTTGAATTGGGTGTTGCAGTAAGAATGGCTTGCCTAAAAATATTTTGTAAGAAAACATAATGAAAGAAAAATACTTAATAAATGCAAGAATAATTGACCCCAAAAATCAAATGAATGAAGTTGGTGGATTAATTATTGATTCAAAAGGTTTAATCAAAGCTGTAGGAAAAAAAGTAGCTAACGGAAATTTACCTAGTTCGGTTGATAAAATAGACTTAAAAAAACAAATTCTGATACCCGGCATAGTTGATATGAGAGTTTTTGTAGGTGAGCCGGGATATGAATACAAAGAAAATTTCAGAACTTTAAGCAATGCTGCTTTATCAGGCGGCGTCACATCGGTTGTCTCAATGCCAAATACATCACCAGTTATTGATAATGTTTCAATGGTAGATTTTTTGAAAAGAAGAGGAAGAGATAAATCAAGAATTAATATATTTCCATCTGCTAGCTTAACCAAAAATACAGAAGGAAAACAAATGACTGAATTTGGCCTTCTTAAGAGAAAAGGTATAGTGGCTTTTACGGACGGAATTAAGACCATTCAAAATCCTCAGGTAATGGCAAGAATAATGAACTTTGCTAGTCAATCAGAATCATTGATAATGCAACATGCGGAAGACAATATATTATCAGCCGGCGGTTTAATTAATGAAGGCGAAATATCTACTAGACTTGGTTTAAAAGGAATTCCCTTTTTGGCAGAAAAAATCATTGTTGAGAGAGATTTGTCCTTCCTTGAGGAATTTTTTTGTAGATATCATGTTTCACAAATATCTTCTGAAAAAACTGTCTCAGTTGTCAAAAAAGCTAAAAATGATGGTAAAATTTTTTCCACAGGTGTTTCAATTAACAATTTATCATTAAATGAAAATGATATTGGTGATTTTAGAACATTTTTAAAACTATCTCCTCCTCTTAGAACTGAAAAAGATAGAAAATCGCTAGTTCAAGGAATTAACGAAGGTATTATAGATGTTATAGTTTCAGATCATAAGCCTGAAGATGAAGAGTCAAAAAGATTAACATTTTCTCAAGCAACGACAGGAGCAACCGGCATAGAAACCTTGTTACCTTTAGCCCTGGAACTGTTTCACAATAAATCAATAAAACTTGAAAAATTAATTGCTGCAATTACATCAAATCCAGCAAAAATCCTTAACATCAACAAAGGGAATCTTGAAAAAGGAAATGATGCAGATTTATGTGTATTTGACATTAATAAATCTTGGATTGTTGATAAAGATAAATTAAAATCAAAATCTAAAAATACTCCAATTGAAAATAGAAAATTACATGGTCAAGTATTAAAAACTTTCGTAAAAGGTGAAGTTGCTTTTGAAAGAATTTAATTATTAATGGATATTATACTAGTTATTGTTTTTTCCTATTTAAGTGGATCAATACCTTTTGGATTAATCTTAACTAAATTTGCTAGTGGTCAGGACATAAGAAAAATTGGCTCTGGAAATATTGGTGCCACAAATGTTTTTAGAACTGGTAATAAATTTTTAGCTGTCTCAACTCTATTACTGGATGCTTTAAAGGGTTACGCGCCAGTAATTATTACTAAACAATACTTGCCTGAACTAATTCAATTGTCATGCTTAATGGCATTTTTAGGTCATATTTTTCCAATATGGATAAAATTTAAAGGTGGAAAAGGAGTTGCTACATATTTGGGTATTCTATTTGCTTTATCTTATGGATTGAGTTTTTTGTTTATCTTTACTTGGGTTGTTGTGTTATTGATATTTAAATACTCTTCAATATCTTCTATATTTTCCTCAATGGCAGTGCTAATGGTAACTTTAATCAAGGATACAGCATTAAAATCATTTGATCAAAATATTAATATTAGTGCTGATATAAAACTAATTCTATTTATTTTTTTTATTTTAATAATATTCACTCACAAAAAAAACATCTCAAACCTCATAAATAAAACTGAACACAAAATAAAACTTTAGATAAAAGGCCGCTTTTTTTGCTAAATAAATCTTCAGTTTGACAAAAGGAAATATTTTTGACAGTAACCATCCTAAGGTAATTTAATGAACTTAGTTATCGTAGAAAGTCCTGCAAAAGCTAAAACAATAAACAAATATCTTGGAAAAGATTATAAAGTTTTAGCAAGTTATGGACACGTTCGAGATTTACCTTCTAAAAACGGTTCTGTTGATCCAAATAATAATTTTCAAATGTTATGGGAAATAGATGCATTTTCTAAAAAATATTTAAAAGAAATAATAGATAACGCTATTGATTCAGAAAAAATTATTTTAGCTACAGATCCTGACCGTGAAGGTGAAGCTATAGCCTGGCATGTAAAAGAAGTGCTAAATCAAAAAAAACTTTTAAAAGGCAAGAAAGTTGAAAGAGTTGTTTTTAATGAGATTACAAAAAAGGCTGTTACAAAAGGTATAGAAAATCCAAGAGATATTGAACCTCAATTAGTAGACGCGTACATGGCCAGAAGAGCTTTAGATTATCTTGTGGGTTTCAATATTTCTCCTATATTGTGGACTAAATTGCCAGGATCAAAATCTGCTGGCAGAGTTCAGTCAGTAGCTCTAAAACTAATCTCTGAAAGAGAACATGAGATTGAACAATTTATCTCTAAAGAGTATTGGACAATAGGTTCAAATTTTAGAAATAATGATGGTAAAGAAATTCCTTCTAAATTGATTTTCTACGATAGTAATAAAGTTGAAAAATTTACTTTTCTTAATAAAGACGCTGTTAACGAAGCCACGATAAAAATTAATTCTAAAGAATATTTTGTTTCTGAAATTACGTCACAAGTTTTTAAAAGAAATCCTGCTCCGCCTCTTACAACATCTACAATGCAACAAATGGCTTCAGGAAAATGTGGATTTGGAGCTTCCAGAACCATGCAAATCGCACAAAGATTATACCAAGGTATAGATCTAGATGGCGAATCCGTCGGACTAATTACTTACATGAGAACGGATGGAACGCAAATTTCAAACGAAGCTATATCAACCTTTAGAGATTACATTTCTACTAACTATGGAAAACAGTATTTGCCAGCAACACAAAATAATTATAGTGGTAAAAAAGCTAAAAATGCACAGGAGGCCCACGAACCAATTAGGCCTACAGATATAAAGAGATCTCCGTCTGAAATTAAGAAATATTTAAATTCCGATCAATTTAAATTATACGATTTAATATGGAAAAGAGCTTTATCTTCTCAAATGAAAAATGCTGAATTTGATAGAAATACTATTATTTTATCATCAAAAGATAAAAGAATTAAATTTAGAGCTTCAGGATCTGTTTTAAAATTTGATGGTTTTTTGAAACTACATGAAGAGAAAGATAATAATAATGAAGCAGACAAAATATTACCTGAAGTGAAAGATGAAGAAACAGTCAATATTGATAAAATAATAGATGAGCAACACTTTACAGAACCTTTGCCAAGATATTCTGAAGCTAGTTTGGTCAAAAAACTTGAAGAATTAGGTATTGGTAGACCTTCAACATACGCTAGTATCATTTCAGTTCTTTCAACCAGGAATTATGTTGATTTAATCAATAGAAAATTTCACCCCACCGATAGAGGTAAGTTGCTAGCAGCATTCTTGGAAAAACTATTTGCAAAATATGTTGATTACAATTTTACAGCAAATCTTGAAGATCAGTTGGATGAAATTACTTCTGGCAAAGTCATGTGGGTAGGCGTATTAGAAAATTTCTGGAGAGATTTTAATAAAAATGTTCAGTCGGTCAAAGAAAAAAGAACAAGAGAAGTTCTCGATCTTTTAAATGAAAGCTTAGGTGAATTAATTTTTGATACAAATCAAGATGGAAAAATTGACAGAAAATGTCCTTCATGTAATGGAGGAGAACTAAGCTTAAAAAATAGTTTTAGAGGAGGAGCGTTTATTGGATGCTCTAACTATCCTGAATGTAAATTCACTAGACCTTTATCTAAATCAAAAACTGCCGAACAAAATGCTTTACCTGAACCTAAAACTTTAGGATTTAATGATGATGGTAAAGAACTATTATTAAAGAGTGGAAGATTTGGCCCCTACTTGCAATATGAACTTTCAGAAAAAACAGAAGAAACAATTAAAAAAAATAAATCAAAAAAGGAAACAAATGGAAAAAATGTAAGAAACGTATCTATACCAAAAGGAATTTCATTAGAATCGATAGATATAGAAAGAGCCAAATTTCTCTGCTCTCTACCTAAAGTTCTTGGTCAACATCCAGATTCTGGAAAAGACATAACTTTGAACTCAGGAAGATTTGGCCCCTATTTAAAATGCGAAAATAAATCAGCAAGAATAGAATCTGCTGAAGATATTTTTACAATTGGATTAAATAGAGCAGTAACTATGATCGCTGAGGCTAAACCGGGAAGAATTTCATCTTCTGAAATAAAGCATTTGGGTGAACACCCTGAAGATAAAAAACCAGTTAGAGTTATGAAAGGTAAATTCGGTCCTTATATCAAATATAAGTCGTTAAATGCAACGATTCCTGAAGAAAAAGACCCTAACGATATCACTATGGAAGACGCTTTAATTTTAATTGAGAAAAGAAAAGAATATGATAAAAATAAGAGAAAAAAAAAATAATTTTATGAGATTTGTTGCCATTTTTCTATCTGTCTTAATTTTCACTTCATTTATACCTTTATCGGAAGTAAAAGCTAAAACTAAGTGCGATGTTAACGAAAAAACATCTACAGCATATTACATATGTAAAGCTAAAGAAGCTAAAAAATTAGCAAAAAAAAAGGCAGAGGCTGCCAGAAAAGCAGCTAAAAAAAAATTAAAGTCATTGAAAAAGAACAATCCAGTTACTGGTATCTTCAAAAGTTTATCCGAACTTGGTGTTAAATCTGAGGATATGGAAAAAATAGAAGATGGTCTTAAAAAATCCGACTAATGTAATAAATGTCGGTTACGAATAATTTATCCAAATTAAATTTATCTATTCCTGATGCACCAGAACCTGTAGGTGCCTATGTTGCTTTTAAGAAAATTAACAATCTTCTTTATGTTTCAGGACAACTTCCAATCTCCAGCGATGGAAAAATGATTAAAGGAACGATTGGTAAAGATTTAACTCTCGAAGATGGTCAGCGGGCATCCAAACTGTGTGTAGTTAATATTTTAGCTCAAGTTAAAAAAGCTCTCAATGACGATTTAGATAAAGTTAAAAATTGTATCAAAATTACTGGCTATGTAAATTCGACAAGTGCTTTTATAGACCAGCCAAAGGTAATTAATCCTGCATCAGAAATTTTATCTGCCGCGTTTGGTTCTTGTGGTAAACATGCAAGAGCAGCTGTCAGTACTAATTCTTTACCTCTTGATGCTGCTGTTGAAATTGATGCAATATTTGAAATATAAGATTAAGATAATGACTTTATCTACCAATTGAATAATAATTAAAACCTTTTTGCTTCATCAAGTTGGGTGAATATAGATTTCTCATATCATAAATTTTAAATTTTTTTCTTTTTGACAACTTTGCAAAATCTAAAGCCTTAAACTCTTCCCACTCTGTGTGAATTATGATCAAATCAACTCCCTTACATACCGACGATATATCACGGCAAAATAGAACATTTTTAAGTTTTGCAAATTCTTTTTTTTCACCAGAAGGGTCATAATAATAGATTATTGCTCCTTTTCTCTGCAAAAAAGGTATCATTTTAAGACTCGAAGATTGTCTCATATCATCTGTATTTGGTTTAAAAGTCACACCCAAGAAAGCAACTTTTTTATTTTTAATTTTATTAGATAAAATTTTTTTAACTTTATCCATTAATAATGTTTTACGTTTTTCATTAGATTTAATTACCGATTTAATTATTGAGAGATTAGTTTTATATTTGTCTCCAATAACAGTTATAGCCTTAGTGTCCTTTGGAAAACATGATCCACCATAAGCAGTGCCAGCCCTTAGAAAGCGACTGCCAATCCTTTTATCAAGACCCATACCAATTGCTACTTCTTCTACATTTACTCCGGTTTTTTCACATAAATTGGCTATTTCATTCATATAAGATATTTTTGTCGCCAAAAAAGCGTTTGAGGCATATTTTATTAATTCAGCTCCTCTCCTAGTCGTTATAAAAAAATTAGCCCCTTTTTTAACTAATGGTTCATATAAGTTTTTTAATTTTTTTGAAGCTTTCTTATCATTTGAACCCACAACTATTCTATCAGGAAATCTGAAATCTCTTAATGCTTCTCCCTCTCGTAAGAATTCAGGATTAGAAACTACTTGAAATAATTTTCTTTTTACTTTTTTAGAAATAATTTTTTCAATTTTATCCCCTGTTGAAACAGGAACAGTCGATTTAGTTACTATTATTTTATATTTATCAATGTTTTTTCTGATTGTGGTCGCAACGCTAAAAACATGACGAAGATTAGCTGAATTTTTTTTTTTGGAGGTCGGTGTACCAACACAAATAAATATAATATCAGAACTTTTTATTGCTAATCCAAGATTCGTAGTAAATATTAATCTACCGGCATCGTAATTGCTGCTAACAATTTCTTTCAAGCCTGGTTCAAAAATTGGCATTTGATTATTGTTTAGCATTTCAATTTTTTGATTATCCTTATCGACACACCACACAACATTACCTAGGTCAGCAAAACACGCTCCACTGACAAGACCAACATAACCAGTTCCTATCACGCATATTTTCATAAATTACAATCTAGAAATTTCTGAAGATGAATTGATATAGCCCTTCATTGAACCGCAATCTAAATATTTTCCGGCAAAAATATGACCGATGAATTTATGTTTTTTGTGTATCAATGATCTAATAGCATCAGTTATATGAATTTCACCATTACGACCAGGTTTTTGATCTTTAAGCTCTTTAAATATTTTTGATGGTAAGATATAACGGCCTATTAATGCATAGGTTGAGGGAGCTAATTTTACACTGGGTTTTTCTATAACGTCCTTAATATGAAAATTATTTTTGTTAATTTTTTTTAAATCAAAAATACCCCATCTCGAAACATTATTCTTTTTAACTCTTTTTGAAGCTATAATTGATGATTTATATCGTTTATGAAGTTTTATCATAGTACGTGAACAATTTTTTTTTATTATCAAATCATCCGGCAATAATATTAAAAAAAAATTTGATCTAATTAATTTTTTACATTTTAAAACCGCATCGCCGGTTCCACGTGGTACATTTTGATAGACAAACTTAATCATTTTTTTATATTTTTTAATTTTTGAATATTCCAATTTGATTCTTCTATCTTTGGTCTTTTTTTTAATTATTTTTTTGAAAAAATTATCATTGTAAAAATACTTCTTAATCACTTTTTTCTTATTTGAGATAATGAATATAATTTCCTTAATTCCAGCATCAATACATTCATCCAATATGTATTCAAAACTAGGTTTGCCATTAATTGGCAATAATTCCTTAGGTATAACACTTGTAAGGGGTAATAGTCTTGTCCCCATACCTGCTAAAGGAATAATAGCCTGTTTAACCATTGTTATCTTTTACATATAATATTTAAAATTTACAAATGAAAATAATTTCAGATAAAAAAAAACTTACAGACACTTTGTCTGCACAAAAAAATTTAGGTTTTGTTCCAACAATGGGAGCTATTCATAAGGCTCACTTAAGTATAATCAAAAAATGTAATCAATTATGTAATAAAACGATTGTATCAATATTTGTCAATAAACCTCAATTTAACAGAAAAACAGATTATAATAAGTATCCGAGAACTTTAAAAAAAGACATTTACTTGATGAAAAAACATAAAGTGGATTATCTTTTCTTACCATCATCAAAACAAATTTATCCTAATGGACCGAACAAAAAAATCAAAATAGATTCACTGAAAAAAAAATTGTGTGGAAAATCTAGACCCAGCCATTTTGAATCCGTTGTTGATGTAATTGACAGATTTATAAAAATAATAAAGCCAAATAAAATCTTTTTAGGAGAAAAAGATATGCAACAATTGAAAATAATTGAAAGTTATATAAGAAAAAATAAACTTAAAACTAGGTTAATTGCATGTAGAACCATTAGAGAAAAGAATGGTGTTGCGTATTCTTCAAGAAATTTTTTACTTACACCAGAAGAAAAAAATATTGCATCCAATATATACAAATTATTGAAAAAAAATAAAAAAGATTTATTAATGAAAAAAATATCTTTGAAAGAAATTAAGCATCAAATATTAAATTTTGGTACAAGTAAAATTGATTACATAGAGATTCGTGATGTAAATAACCTTACGAAACCATTTAACAAAATTAAAAAATTCAGAATATTTATTGCTTATTATCTTAAAAAAACTAGGTTGATCGATAATATTTAACCGTAGAAAAAATATGCTCCGAGTCCCAAAAATGAAAGAAAACCTATAACATCTGTAATTGTCGTAACAAATACACTTGATGCTATAGCAGGATCAATATTGAATTTCTTGAGTGATATAGGTACTAATATACCAAATAAGCCAGCTACTATCATATTTAATATCATCGCTATTGCAATTAAAATTGATAAATTTATTTCTTTGAACCATAATTGAACTATTATCCCAGTTATAATTGCAAAAATTATTCCATTTAAAATTCCTATAATAAATTCTTTTGTTACAATTTTGCCAAAATTACTTGAAGAAAGTTCTTTTGTGGCTAAAGCTCTAATGGTAACTGCTAAAGTTTGCATACCAGCATTTCCTCCCATCGAAGCCACTATAGGCATCAAAAAAGCTAGGGCTACCATTTGTTCAATCGTAGCGCCAAATCTACTAATCACCCACGTTGCCAGTAGTGCTGTAAATAAATTAAGCAATAACCAATTAAATCTTCTTTTGGTTTTTTGTAAAACACTATCTGTAATTTCTTCATCTCCGACTCCAGCTAGTCTTAAGACGTCTTCTTCTGCTTCTTCTTTAAGAATTGTAAAAACATCATCACCAGTGATCATGCCAACCAGTTTATTATTTTTATCTACTACTCCAGCTGAAACCAAATTATAATTTTCAAATATATGACCAACTTCTTCTTTATCCATGTTTACTGGTATTAAAACTTGTGTTTCATTCATTATTGAATTCATTTTGGATTCCCTAGGTGTGCGCAAAACTTTAGAGGAAGGAACGGTACCAATAGGTTTAAAATTACTATCTACAATGAAAATTTCCAAAAATTCTTCGGGCAGATCTTTGCTTTCTCTAAGGTAATCGATAGTTTGGCCGACAGACCAATTGCTAGGTATAGCAGTAAATTCTCTTTGCATTATACGAGCGGCTGAATCTTCTGGAAAACTAAGACCTTCTTGTAATAAGAATCTATCTTTTGGGGGAAGCTTGTCTAGAACTTTCATTTTCTTTTTTTCATCCAAATTTTCAATAATTTTCAATGCATTATCAGATTCTAAACGTTTTAAAATATTTGCTATTGATTCTGTTGATAAAAGAATAAAAACTTCTGTTTGAATAGATTCGTTAAGTTCAATAAAAATTTCAGGATCAAGATTAAATCCTTCTAGTTCAATTAGCTTTGATCTATTTTCAGGAACTAAATTCTCGATAATGTCAGCAGAATCTGCAGGGTGCAATTCTCTTAGCGTCTTATTTAAAAATTCTGTATCATTATCTTTAATTTTTTTATTAAAAACATTGATGAATTCCTTGTTGAACTCAAAATTAACTTTTTTATCGGTTATTTCTTTTGTTAAACTCATAAATGTACATTTTTTAATTTTGAATTGTTTAGTTGATTTTTTTTAAAACCACAAACTTAAAATGAATATAGAAGTGAAAAATAGCATAAAACCTGTTGATTACATAGATTCTATGAAAATACTAGAACAAAGAGTTAAAGACGTATCGTTGGGAAAAAAGAAAGAACTGTTATGGGTGCTGGAACATAATTCTGTATATACTGCTGGAACAAGTTCTAATAATAAAGATTTAATAGATAAAAATCTCCATGTAATTAAAACAAACAGAGGTGGAAAATATACACATCATTCACCAGGTCAAAAAATCATCTATTTTGTGCTAAATTTAAATAATAGAAAAAAAGATATTAGAAACCTAATTGACAAAATTGAATCTTGTATAATTCAAATCCTCAAAGAGTACAACATAGAATCATACAATGATTCAAAAAATATTGGAATTTGGGTAAACAAAGAGAAAAAGACTAAAAAAATTGCAGCTATTGGAATAAGAGTAAAAAAATGGATTGCTTATCATGGATTTTCATTAAATGTGTGTAATGATTTATCAAAATATAAAGGAATCGTTCCTTGTGGAATCAAAGACAAGGGAATCACAAGCCTAAAAGAGATGGGAATAAAAAATTATAGGAATATTGAAACTGTCATTATAAGAAACTTTTTAAATATTTTTTTTTAAGAGTATCCTTAAAATAGTTAGGTGGTTCAGTTGAAAAGTTATATTTTTTTTCATTAATTAAAAAATTAATTTTATAAGCATGTAACATAAGTTTATTTGTTTTATTTTTGTGACTTTCTGGTAGTCTATATTTTGAATCTCCATAAATAGGATGTCCGTGCATTAAAAGTTGCTTTCTTAGCTGGTGCTTTCTGCCAGTTTTAGGTTCTAATTTTAAAAAAGAATAGTTGCTATTAGAATCTATCACTCTGAAGTGAGTTATAGCTTTGGTTTTAATTTTTTTATCACCTTCGTATTGAAATAGATAGTCAGTAAGGATTCCGCTGCTATTTGAAAATTCTCCTATTGCTATACCTAAATAAGTTTTGTGAATTTTTCTTAAACGAAAAAGTGAAGTGAATAATTGAGCGAACTTCCTGTTTTTTGCTACAATCAGTAAACCGCTAGTTTCTTTATCAATTCTATGAACAATGTATGGTATAAAATTTTCAAATTCTTTCGTCATACGTAAAATATCTAAAATATTTCTTTTCGAGCGCGTGCCAGATTGAACTGCAATACTAGCGGGCTTATTTATCACAGCAAAATTTTCATTATTCTCAACAAAAATACTAGATGATCTAGAGATATCTTTAGCTGTTGCTATATACTTTTTTTTATTTTTTGTATTTTTGTCCGTTGAAAAGTTGATATTGTTAATAAAAATCTCATCTCTTTTTTGAAGTCTATAAGAACTATTCTTCTTCTTATTATTTACAATTATTTTTCCTTTTCTTATATTTTTTTCGATCAAAGACTGGGGAACTTCACATACATTTTTTTTAAACCATCTATCCAAACGAGTATTAACGAAGTCATCAGTAACTAATAAAACTTTTTTCATAAAAATATAATAGAATTGAATATTGCTAATTAAAGCAACTAATAATATCTCTCATAAATAAGTTGCTTTTGTGCTATTTTTTTTTATCTACGGACTTTGGTTTCTGGTCCTCTGCTGATTCCGGTAGCTTTTCAGGTTTCTTTTTTATATCAATTTTTTTTGCTTCCACATCCCTATCAACTAATTCAATAATACTCATTGGAGCATCGTCTCCATATCTATAGCCCGCTCTAATTATTCTGCTATATCCGCCTTTTCTTTTTTCATATCTTTGAGATAATATGTTAACTAACTTATTTACCGACGACCTGTCTTGTAGCTTAGAAAATAAATTTTTCTTTGATTGTAGATCATTTTTTTTACCTAAAGTTATAACTTTATCAATTTTAGGCTTTAATTCTTTTGCTTTAGGTAAGGTCGTTGTGATCTGTTCATATTTTATTAGGGAATTAAGCATATTTTTGAACAAAGATTTTCGATGTTCAGAAGTTCTATTCAATTTTCTATAGGCTAATTTATGTCTCATGTATGATATTATGTATTCTCTTCGAGTTTCTTTGATAATTGCGCAATATTATCTGGTGG
The DNA here is from genome assembly GCA_913050185.1 of uncultured Pelagibacteraceae bacterium. Classification (GTDB taxonomy): domain Bacteria; phylum Pseudomonadota; class Alphaproteobacteria; order Pelagibacterales; family Pelagibacteraceae; genus AG-414-E02. The sequence goes on along the minus strand of CAJXBA010000006.1, from coordinate 29,762 downwards.
CCAATTCGGTATTTCCATTCCTAAATAAAGAGACATTGAGTTCAGGACTTCTTCAATTTCGTTGAGCGATTTTCTACCAAAATTTGGTGTTCTTAACATTTCAGCTTCTGTTTTTTGAACCAAATCACCAATATAAACTATATTATCATTTTTTAAACAATTCATTGATCTCACAGAAAGTTCAAGTTCATCAACTTTTCTTAGTAAATTTCTATTAAATTCTGGCTCAATTACTTGAGGTTTTTTCTCTATATCTTTCGGTTCTTCAAAATTTATAAAAGGAGACAGTTGTTCTTGAAAAATTCTAGCTGCATAAGCTACAGCATCTTCAGCATCTATAGAACCATCCGTTTCAACATTTATAACCAATTTATCATAATCAAGGAACTTTCCTTTTCTAGCGTTTTCAACAGAGTATGAAACTTTTTTAACTGGACTAAACAGAGAATCTATTGCAATTAATCCTAATGGAGCATCATCTTTTTTATGTTTCTCAGCGGGACTATATCCTTTACCCGTGTTTGCGATAAGTTCCATATGAAACTTCTTATTTTCATCTAAATGGCATATGACATGCTCTGGATTTAAAATAGTCACTTCTGAATTAGGCTGTATATCCTTTGCTTTAACCTCACCAGGGCCCTGGATATCTAATATTAATTTTTTTTGCCCCTCAGATGCTACTTTAAGCGATAAAGATTTTACATTTAAGACTATATCGGTAACATCTTCCCGTACACCTTTTATAGAAGAAAATTCATGAAGAACACCATCAATTTGTATAGCTGTGACTGCTGCACCTTGAATCGATGAAAGTAAAATTCTTCTAAGAGAATTTCCAATTGTAAGACCATATCCTTTTTCCAAAGGTTCTGCCGTTATTAAAGCTACAGATTTATCTTCATTATTTTGTATATTTAGCTTATTAGGTTTAATTAAAGATTTCCAGTTTTGACCTATTATTATATTTTCCATATAAACTACACTCTCCTTCTTTTGGGTGGTCTTGAACCATTGTGTGGTAATGGCGTAACATCGTCTATCGTTAGAATTTTAAATCCTTTTGCTTGAAATGCTCTCAAAGCCGTCTCTCTTCCTGAGCCAGGACCTTTTAATTTAACGGACAAAGTCTTCATGCCATGTTCTTGTGCCTTGCTTGCTGCATATTCGGCTGCTATTTGTGCGGCGTAAGGTGTAGACTTCCTCGAACCTTTAAAACCTCTAGATCCAGCCGAAGACCAAGCTATTACATTTCCATTATCGTCAGATATTGTAACAATCGTATTATTAAAAGTTGCATTCACAAATGCTATACCTGAAGTGATATTTTTTATTATTTTTTTTTTAGCTTTTTTATTTATAGGTATTTTTTCAATTTTTTTATTATTAGGTTCAACTTTTTTAATCTTAGTTTCGTCCATAGGATTATTTTTTTAATGGTGTTAATTTTTTCCCTGCTATAGCGATCGCTTTTCCTTTCCTTGTTCTCGCATTACAATGTGTTCGTTGCCCCCTTACAGGTAGTTTTTTTTTATGCCTTGTTCCTCTATAAGTAGCTAGATCTATAAGACGTTTAATATTTAAAGAGATTTCTCTTCTTAAATCTCCTTCAACCTTATAGTTTTCATCTATAAACTCTCTAATTTTTTTAATTTCATCTTCGGTGAGACTATTAACTCTTTTGTTTTTAGAAATATTCAATTTACCACATATATTGTCTGAAAATTTTTTTCCGATACCATGTATGTAAGTTAATGCCACGCTAACAATTTTATCTTGCGGAATATTTACACCTGCTATACGAGCCATAATTTGCTGAGATTAATTATCTAACGTCGCTATTTATATAATTACCTGTTGCAAAGTCAAGTCTCTAAGGGATGAATAATTCGACGTATTTCCTTAGAAATTAAGGAAATATCAATCAACGCATCGACTTCATGCAACAAATTTTGATCTCTGTAATAATTCAAAATAGGTGATGTTTCTTTGGCATACATATCAAATCTTTTTCTTACCGTTTCTTCATTATCATCCGATCTCTTTTGTAAAAATTTCGGATCGCATAGATGATTTTCGTTCGTTGAAGGGTAATAAAATTCATTAAATATTAATCCACATTTAGAACATACTTGTCTACCTAAAAAACGTTTAATAATCGAATCTTTATTAACTTTTAAGTTAAACACATACGATATTTTTTGATTATATTTTTTGACTAAAACATCTAGATATTTTGCCTGATTCATAGTTCTTGGATAACCATCAAAAATCAAACGATTATAATAGCTTTTATTTGATAAAACATTTTCCACCAAATTATTAATTATATCGTCTGAAACTAAAAGTCCCTTATCTATTACTGTTTTAATTTTATTGACCAATACGCCTTTTTTATTAATTTCATCTCTAAGTAAATCGCCCGTTGAAATTTTATATAAGTTAAAAACTTTTGCTAAAATGTTCCCTTGTGTTCCTTTTCCAGCTCCAGGCAAACCAAACAATATAATATTCACTTGACTATCTTCCAAATTTAGTTTTTTTAATTAATGACTGGTATTGTTGACTCATCATTCTCGTCTGTATTTGGGAAACAGTATCCATGGCAACTACTACAACAATTAATACTGATGTTCCTCCCAAATAAAATGGAATAGGATATTTAGAAATTAAAAACTCTGGCATTAAACAAACTAAAGTTAAATACAAAGCACCAATTGTAGTCAATCGTGTTAAAATTTCTTCAATAAAATATGCTGTTCTTTCACCGGGTCTAATTCCTGGTACATAGCCTCCATGCTTTCTCAAATTTTCCGCAGTTTCTTTTGGATTAAAAACTATCGAAGTGTAAAAAAAAGAAAAAAATATTATACCAGAAGCGTATAACAGCATGTACAAAGGCTTCCCTTGAGAAAATAAAGAAGACAAACTAATTATAAATTCTGAATCAGACAAAGCAAAATTTGAAAAAGTTACTGGCAGCAACAACAATGCTGAGGCAAAAATTGCAGGAATAACTCCTGCTGTATTAATTTTTAAAGGCAAATGTGATGATTCACCACCATAAATTTTTGTTCCCATTTGTCTTTTGGGATAATTTATTAAAATTTTTCTTATTGCCCTCTCAATAAAAACAATAAAGGCTACCGTACCTAGTAGTAATACAAGAATAAATAAAATCGTTGAAGCTGACAAAGCTCCTGTTCTACCAAGTTCGAATGTTGTAGCTAGGGCACGTGGTATTTCTGCAACGATACCTGAAAATATAATCAAAGATATTCCGTTTCCTATACCCCTTTGAGTAATTTGCTCTCCTAACCACATTAAAAAAATAGTACCGGCTACTAAAGTAATTACCGTGGTCAACTTAAAAAACATACCCGGATCAATAACCACATTGGATGAACTCTCAAGACCTACTGATACCCCATAACCTTGTGCGGTAGCCAACAAAACAGTTCCATATCTAGTATATTGTGTAATTTTTTTTCTTCCTATTTCACCTTGGTTTTTTAAATTTTTAAAATAATCTGATACACCAGTTAATAGCGAAATTATAATTGAAGATGATATGTAAGGCATAATTCCTAAAGCAAAAATAGCCATTCTTTTAACAGCGCCACCAGAAAAGACATTGAACATTCCAAGAAGTCCACGCTGATTTGATTGCATTAACGTATGTAAAGATTGAGCATCTATTCCAGGCAAAGGAACATAAGTTCCTAATCTGTAGACTGAGAGAATAAAAATAGTAAATAAAATTCTATTCCTTAAATCGTTATCCTTAGAAAGCGCAGATGATTTTATATTTGTATTTACCATTTAATCTAATCAGTGAATTCAAATTTAATTGCTTGCTACTTAATTAGTGTAACTTTCCCGCCCAATTTTTCTATTTTTTTCTTCGCCGAGCTCGAAATAAAATTTGCCTCAATATCAAATTTTTCTTTTATATCTCCAGATCCAAGTAATTTTAATTTATTATATTTTTTATTTAGCAGATGAGATTTTTGCAAAGTTGATAGATTTATTTTACTATTTGGTAATATTTTTTTGTTATCAAAATTTTCTTGTATTTTTGCTAAATTAACCAAAGCAATATATTTTTTTATTTTGGTTTTAAAATTTCTAAATCCACGCTTTGGCAATCTTCTGTATAATGGCATTTGTCCTCCCTCAAAGCTTTTTATGGCTACGCCAGATCTTGATTTCTGCCCTTTGTGCCCTCTTCCCGAAGTTTTACCTTTTCCAGAACCTATGCCTCTTCCAAGTCTTTTTTTCGATTTCTTATTTTTAATATTTAAAGTATTTAACTGCATATATCTGTTCATGCTTCTTTACTTTTAATTATTTTTGAAATTTTTTTGCCTCTTGATTGAGCTAACAGCTTTGGAGAATTTTGGTTCTTTAACCCTTTCAAACAAGCTCTAAGAACATTTATAGGATTTGAGCTGCCCATTGATTTTGCTACCACATCTTGAATTCCGATCACTTCACAAGCGGCTCTTACGGGACCTCCAGCAATAATACCTGTTCCTGGAGGAGCAGATCTTAATAAAACTTTACCAGCTCCATCCTTTGCCAAAACATCGTGATGTAAAGTTCTGCCTTCGCGTAAGGGAATCTTTATAAGATTTTTTTTTGCAGTCTCTGTAGCTTTTTTTATCGCGTCTGGTACTTGCTTCGCTTTACCTTGTCCTATACCAAAAGAACCTACCTGATCTCCAATTACAACCAGAGCAGCGAAGGCAAATCTTCTGCCACCTTTGACAACTTTTGTTATTCTATTAATTGAAACAAGTTTGTCTTTAAATTCACTTTTATTCATAAATATATTAAAAATCTATGCCATTTTTTCTCAAAACTTCTGCAAATATTTTTATTCTACCATGGTACCTGTAGCTACCCCGATCAAAATAAACTTTGTTAATCTTTTTTTCTAACGCTTTTTTGGCCAACAATTCAGCTGCATAAACTGACAAGTCGCTTTTTTTATTTTTATCATTAATGTCTTTTTTTAATGATGATGCTGAAACTAAAGTTTTATTATTATCATCGTCGATAATTTGTGCTGATATGTTTCTAGAAGATCTGAATACAGATAATCTGAACCTATTTGAATTAGATTTTTTAAGCTTACGTCTTACTCTTTCGGCTCTTTTATCGTGAATTGATTTTCTCATAAATTATTATTTCTTTTTACCTTCTTTTCTCCGCACATATTGCCCTCTTTCTTTTATGCCTTTTCCTTTGTACGGTTCAATGAATTTTAATCTTTTGATCTCTGAAACGGTTTTTCCAACTAACTCCTTGTCAATTCCTGCAATTTTAATAATAGTGCTCTTTTCTACTGTAAGTTTAATATCTTTTGGTATTTCATACGATGTATCATGGCTGAATCCCAATTGTAAATTTAATATACTTCCTTTTAAAGTTGCTCGATAACCGACACCGGTCAATTCTAGTATTTTTTCATGACCTGTCGTTACACCAATAATTGCACTATTGAGTTTGCTTCTTGTAGTACCCCACATCACGTTTGATTTTTCATTTTTATCAATTAATTTTAAAATCAGATTATTGTTGTTCGATATAGTTGCGGTAAAAATTTTATCATTAATGCTAAGCTCTCTAGAGCCTTTAGGACCAGTCAAGACAAGCTTTCCAGTTTCAATTTTAACTTTTGTATCTTCTGGAATCCGAATTGGTTTTTTACCAAGTTTAGACATAAATATTTAAAATATCCTACAAATTATTTCACCGCCAACGTTTTGATTTCTTGCGTCGCTGTCAGTCATAATTCCTTTTGAAGTGGATAAAATTGCCAAACCTAATCCATTTTGGATTTTTGGAATACTATCTGCTTTTGCATAAATTCTTCTTCCTGGTTTTGATATAATTTTAATTTCTCTTATTACAGGTAAACCATTACTATACTTTAAATCAACAGATAAACTATTTTTGTTATTAGAATCTGATAAGAGTTTATAGTCAGAAATGTATCCTTCTTGTTTTAAAACTTCTAAAATTCTTATTCTAAATTTAGAGTTAGGTATTGTTACATTTCTTAACAATCTCATTTGAGCATTTCTTATTCTTGCTATCATATCGCTTATCGGATCTACAAAAGTCATATTTTCATTTTCTCCTTTTTTACCAACTTGATTTTGTCATACCTGGTATTTTTCCCTTTGACACTAATTCTCTAAGAGCTATCCTAGAAATTCGAAGTTTTCTATAGACGCCGTGTGGTCTACCAGTAATTTCACATCTATTTCTAATTCTTACTTTGGCAGAATTTCTTGGTAATTTTGCAAGTTTAATCTGTGCTTCAAATCTTTCATTCAAACTTAATTTTTTATTTTTAATTATCTTTATCAAAGATTGTCTTTTCTTAAAAAATTTATTTGCAAGCTTAATTCTTTTTAAATTTCTCTGTATTACACTAGTTTTTGCCATAATCTCTCAATTAATTTTCTTTTTATTTTTTGATTTGATAAATGGAAAGTTCATAGCTTCCAATAGTTCTAATGTAGCAGCTATATTCTTTCCACTTGTTACCAATATTACGTCCATACCTCTAATTCGATCTACTTTATCAAAATTAATTTCAGGAAAAATAATATGTTCTTTGATACCAAAACTATAATTTCCAAAGTTATCAAATCCATTTAAATCTAATCCTTTAAAATCTTTTATTCTTGGCAACGCAATGTTTACAAGTCGATCAATAAATTCATACATTTTGTAACTTCTCAAAGTAACTTTGACTCCAGCCGTGTTACCTTTCCTGGTTTTAAAATTAGAAATGGATTTTTTAAATTTTGTCACAATTGGTTTTTGGCCACTTATTAGCGCCATATCTTCAATACAATTCTGGATCTTCTTTTTGTCACTGAAATCAGATCCTAGACCCATGTTCAAAACAACTTTTAAAAATCTTGGAACCATTAGTTTATTTTTCATAGAAAATTTTTTTTGTATATTTTCTACAACTTCTTTATCGTACTGTTTTTTAAGTCTTGGTATCATTTTTTATCAATAATTTTTTTGTTTTTATCTTCTGTTTCTAAATTTTTTAAATTAGAAATGTGAATAAAATTTTCCTTTGAAATAATTCCACCTTTTTTTTCTTTTGTAACTTTTTCATGTTTTTTAACTATATTTATTCCTTTCACTTTTGCTTTATTTTTTGGCTTCAAAATTTCAATAACTTCTCCCTTTTTTCCTTTATCTTTGCCACAAATAATTTCTACCTGGTTACCTTTTTTAATCATTTTCTTATAATACCTCGGGTGCTAATGAAATTATTTTTGTTTGGCCTTTAGCTCTTAATTCTTTTGTAACAGGACCAAAGATTCGGGTACCAATAGGCTCGCCCTTATCATCAGTAATAACAACAGCGTTATTATCAAATTTAACTTTACTACCATCTATTCTATGTATTGATTTTTTTGTTCTTACCACAACAGCTTTGTGTACGGAACCTTTCTTTATTTTTCCATTAGGAATAGCATCCTTTACGCTAACAACAATGTTGTCACCAATCGAAGCATACCTTCGCTTTGAGCCCCCTAAAACCTTAATACATTCAACTATTTTTGCTCCCGTATTGTCTGCAACATTTAACTCGGTCTGTATTTGTATCATTTATTTGGGAATTACCTTCCATCTTTTTTTTTTTGAATAAGGCTTTGATTCAATTATTTTTACGTTGTCACCAATTTTAAATTTATTTTTTTCATCATGAGCATGATATTTCTTTGTTGAAGTTATCACCTTACCATAAAAAGGATGAATGTACTTTCTTTTTACCAAAACTGTTATTGTTTTATCATTTTGATCTCTAATTACATTGCCGTTTAATATTTTCTTGCTCATGCTAGCCTTTTTTGTTTAACTTAGTTAAAAGTTTTGCTATATCTTTTTTCATTTGAGAAACTTTTGAGGTATCTTCAAGTTGACCATTAACTTTTCTAAACCTAAAATTGAATAAGTTTTTTTTTAACAAATTGACCTTGTTTTTCAGTTCATCAACGGTTAGTTTTTTTATTTCTTTGTTTCTCATAATTATTAAAATCTCTTTATAAATTTAGTTTTGATTGGTAACTTGGTTGAAGCTTTATACAATGCTATTCTAGCAACACTTTCGCTTACACCATCTACTTCGAAAATTATTCTTCCAGGTTTCACTCTACAAATCCAAAATTCGGGTGAACCTTTTCCTTTCCCCATTCTCACCTCTATAGGTTTTTTTGAAACTGGTATATTTGGAAAAATTCTTAACCATACTTTTCCAGTTCTTTTCATATATCTCGTTAGAGCAACTCTAGCTGCTTCAATCTGTTTCGATACTATCCTGTCCGGTTCTATCGCTTTAAGACCATAAATACCATAATTTAAAATTTCACCCCTATTAGAGCTGCCATGAATTCTTCCTTTATGGGATTTTCTATATTTTGTTCTTGTTGGCTGTAGCATTATTGAATTCTTTCTTGTTCAAATTATTTTTTTATTTAAAAAAACTTCACCTTTATAGATCCACACTTTGATACCGATTAAACCATAGGTGGTTAAAGCCTCAGATTCGGCGTAATCAACATCGGCTCGCAATGTGTGTAATGGAACGCTTCCTTCTCTTAACCACTCTGTCCTAGCTATCTCGTTTCCTGCTAATCTTCCAGCCAAACAAACTTTGATACCTTTAGCTCCTAATCTTAACGCTGACTGCATTGCTCTCTTCATAGCTCTTCTATAGGCTATTCTTTTTACTAATTGTTGAGCTATATTTTCAGCAACAAGAAAAGCATTAAGTTCAGGTTTTTTTATTTCCTTTATATTTAAACTTATTTCGCTACTTGTTATTTTTGAAAGATTTTTCTTTATCTTATCAACATCAGATCCCTTTTTACCAATAACAAATCCTGGTCTTGATGTATAAATGGATATAATGCACTTTTTTGCTGTCCTTTCAATTATAACTTGAGAAACTCCTGAGTTAACAATATTCTTTTTAATGTAATCTCTGATTTTATAATCTTCAATCAAAAGTTTTCCATATTGCTTTTTTTTTGCAAACCAGACAGAATCCCAATCTCTATGAATTCCGAGTCTTAAACTAATTGGACTAACTTTTTGTCCCATGTAATTTCTCCTTTTTGTTTATTTTTTCCGCAAGTATAATAGTAACGTTGCTATAAGGTTTTTTTATTGCACTAGCTCTGCCTTTGGCTCTTGCTCTAAATCTTTTCAATACAATCGACTTGCCAGCGTAAGCTTCCTTAACATACAAATTGTCAATATCATATTGATAATTATTTTCTGCATTTGCTATTGCTGATTGAACAGTTTTTCTTATGTCGGAAGCTATCCTTTTTCGTGCGAAAGATAAATCCCTAATAGCTATATCAACTTTTTTCCCGCGAATATTTCTCAACAAAAGATTTATTTTTCTTGGACTTGATCTAACATTTTTATTTATTGCTTTTACTATATTTTTATTTTTTTGCATCACTAGAACCTTCTTTAGCTTTTATATTTTTTGGTATTGCAGAGGAAGCGGCAGGGCCCGCTGACCTTACAACAGTAGCAGTTGCTGCTTTTTCTTGAGCGGCTTTTTTATCCGCTGGAGTATGTCCAGAAAATTGTCTCGTAGGGGAAAATTCACCTAATTTGTGACCTACCATTTCCTCAGAAATTCTTATAGGTATAAATTTTTTTCCATTGTGTATCAAGAAACTATGACCAACAAATTCTGGTATAATTGTTGATTTTCTTGACCAAGTTTTAATAGGAATTTTGTTAGTTTGGCCCTTTAATTTTTCAACTTTTTTAATTAAACTAGGATCCACAAATGGACCTTTCCATATAGGTCTAGACATAAATTAATCTCTTTTTTTTCTTCTCATTATTATATATTTATTTGTCATTTTATTTTTTCGAGTTTTTAAGCCTTTTGCTGATTGTCCCCACGGAGAGACTGGACTTCTTCCTCCAGATGTTTTTCCTTCTCCGCCTCCATGAGGATGATCAACAGGATTCTTAGCAACGCCTCTTACGGAAGGTCTCTTGCCTTTCCATCTATTTCTTCCAGCTTTACCAATTTTGACATTTTGATGATCGCTATTTGATATAGATCCAATGGTTGCTCTAGCTGAATTAATTACTTTTCTTACCTCGCCTGATGCAAGTTTAACAATACAATAATTTTCATCAGTTCCTGAAATTTGAGCCGATGAACCAGCCGAACGAACAAGTTTACCCCCAGAGTTTGGCGCTAACTCAATGTTATGTATATCGGTGCCAGCAGGAATATCGGATAATGGCATACAATTTCCAATATTAATTTCTTTATTTCTTCCCGAAACAATCTCGTCTCCAATTTCAATTTGATTTGGTGCAAGAATATAATTCGTTATTCCATCTTCATATTTTATCAAGGCTAGATATGCTGAGCGATTTGGATCATATTCAATTCTTTCAATTTTTGCTTTTAAATCATCTTTTTTCCTATAAAAATCTACAAATCTATATTTATTTTTATGTCCAGCTCCCTTGCTTCTTGAAGTAATTCTTCCTAAATTATTTCGTCCACCTGTTGAGGTTTTTCCAAAAGATAATGTCTTGAGTGGTTTTCCTTTCCATAGGTTCTTTCGGTCGACTAAAACAGTTCCTCTCGTAGATTTTGTGTATGATTTAAAAGTTTTTAATGACATAATGTTAAATTCCTGTAGCCAAGTCAATGCTTTGCCCCTTTTTCAACGTTACTATTGCTTTCTTATATCCTGACTTAAATGACTTTTTGCCTTGAACCAACTTTCTCTTTCCCTTTGAGTTGATTGTATTTATTTTGATAACATTAACCTTAAATATTTTCTCAACACTCCGTTTAATAGAATTTTTGGTAGCATTTCTGTTTACTTTGAAAACTAATTTATTAAATTCTGATAAGGAAGTTGCCTTTTCGGTAATATTTGGAGAAATAATCGTATCTAATAAATTAAATTTTTTCATTTTGAAAGTCTATCTTGTAAAGTTTTAATTGATGTAATGGTAAATATGACATTTTTATATTTTAAAAGATCGTAAATATTAACTCCTTCTTGTTCAATAATTTTTAAATTAGGAATATTTCTTACTGATTTGATTATTTTTATTTTTGAGTTTTTATCTAAGATAATAAGTGAATTTTTTAATTTGTTTTTTTCTAAAAATTGATTAAATAATTTAGTTTTTTCAATCTCTTTTTTAAAATCTTCAATTACAAAAAGTGAATTTGATTTGTATTTTTGAGATAGCGCATGCACTAAACCAATTTTTTTAATTTTTTTATTAATCTTCTTAATTTTATATACCGATCCTTTAGGTCCGTGAGCTACACCACCGCCAACAAATATCGGTGCCTTTCTACTTGAATGTCTTGCTCCTCCAGTTCCTTTTTGTGCATATATTTTTGCTGTTGAGCCAATCACTTCATTTCTTTGTTTAGTTTTAGCTGTCCTTGATTTAAATCGACTAAGTTGCCAATCAATGACGGATTGAATTACGTTTTTATTTGGATCGACCGAAAAAATCTTATCAGATAATTCAATATTGTCACTTTTTTTTGCTTCTATGTTAATCACTTGTAATTTCATTTTTTTATATTCTCTGTCTTTTGTTCTTTTTTGCTATCTTTGGTAACAATTCTATTAGTCTTTTCTAAAGTAGTTTTTCTTTCAATTTTTTTTGAAGGTTTTTGAATTAGTACATAAGAGTTTTTTGATCCAGGAATAGATCCTTTTATAAATATTAGGCTACTCTCTTGTTCGGATTTAATTATTTCAAGATTTTGAATAGTTCTCATCTTGTCACCCATGTGGCCAGCCATCTTTTTTCCTTTAAATACCTTGCCTGGATCTTGATTTTGGCCGGTAGATCCATGCGCTCTATGAGATACTGAAACTCCATGTGATGCTCTTCCACCAGAAAAATTATATCTTTTCATAACACCTGCAAAACCTTTTCCTATAGTTTTTGCGCTGACATCAACAAATTTTTGATCTTTAAAAAGTTCCAATCCTATTTCGTTTCCTTCTTTAAATTCAGAAATATTATCTACTCTAAATTCTTTCAAAAATTTTTTTGGTTCAGTTTTTTTTTTAGAAAAAACACCTCTCATTTGTTTTGTTAGTTTAGAATTTTTAATTTTACCAAATCCAACTCTTATAGCATCATAGCCCCTTTGTTCCTTTTTAATGACATCTATTATTCTTCCTTTTTCAACAAATAGTACTGTCACAGGTATTGAAGTTCCTGAATCAAAAAACTCTCTTGTCATTCCAATTTTTTTTCCTATTAATCCAATCGTCATAAAATAGCCTACAGTTTTATTTCTATATCAACACCCGAAGCCAGATCCAATTTCATGAGAGCCTCGACAGTTTGGGGTGTTGGTTCTAATATATCTATTAATCTTTTGTGAGTACGTGTTTCAAATTGCTCTCGACTTTTTTTGTCTATATGAGGAGATCTTAAGACTGTAAAAATTTCTTTTTTTGTTGGCAAAGGAATTGGTCCTTTAACTTGTGCTCCCGTCCTTTTAGCTGTGTTAATTATCTCAACCGTTGTAACATCCAAAATTTTATTGTCGTAGGCCTTTAAATGAATTCTTATATTTTGTTTATCCATATTGTTATGCTAATTTTTTTGTCACTTCGTCTTGAACATTCTGAGGTACTTTTTCATAATGATCAAAAAACATTGAATAAGAGGCCCTTCCTTGTGACATAGACCTAAGATTATTTATGTAACCAAACATGTTTGCCAAAGGCACCATTGCACTTATAACGGTTGCGTTACCCCTCTTATCGGTTGTCGAAACCTGACCTCGCCTGCTATTAAGATCACCAATAACATCTCCCATATAATCTTCTGGTGTTACGACTTCTACTCTCATCATTGGTTCAAGTAGTTTAAGAGTAGCTTTAGTACATGCCTCTTTAAAACAATGTCTAGATGCAATTTCAAATGCTAAAACACTCGAGTCTACATCATGATGTAGTCCATCAAGAATAATAACTTTGTAATCTATTAAAGGAAATCCAGCTAATATTCCGCTGTCTGCTACACTTTCAATTCCTTTTTCAACTCCCGGAATAAATTCTTTTGGAATGGATCCGCCTTTGATTTTATTTTCAACTTCTCTTCCTTTTCCTGGAGGTAAAGGCTCAACACTCAATTCAACTTTTGCAAATTGTCCTGCTCCACCACTTTGTTTTTTGTGTATATAAGTATTTTCTACAGATTTTAAGATTGTCTCTCTGTAAGCAACTTGCGGAGCTCCGATATTAGCTTCAACCTTAAATTCTCTTTTCATTCTATCAACAATAATATCTAAATGTAATTCCCCCATACCTTTAATTATTGTTTGACCAGATTCTTCATCTGATGCCACTCTAAAAGACGGGTCTTCCCTTGCTAATCTTCCTAAAGCTTCTCCCATTTTTTCTTGATCTGCTTTGGTTTTCGGTTCAACCGCAATTTCTAGAACTGGATCTGGAAATTCCATAGGTTCTAAAATTACAGGATTATCTTCATCAGATAACGTATGGCCTGTTATTGTATATTTTAACCCAGCTAAAGCCACAATATCGCCTGTGTTAGCTTCTTTAACGTCTTCTCTGCTGTTAGCATGCATTAATAACATTCTTCCAACTCTTTCTTCTTTGTCTTTAGTAGTATTATAAATTCCAGTAGCAGTTTTTAGTGTACCAGAATATATTCTTATAAATGTTAGAGTTCCTACATAAGGGTCAGTAGCAACTTTAAATGCTAAAGATGAAAAAGGTTCCTTATCATCAAATTTTCTCTCTATCTCATCTTTAGAATCAGGTTTGGTTCCTTTGATAGAACCAATGTCTATGGGGCTTGGTAAAAAATCAACAACTGCATCTAACAATGGTTGAACACCCTTATTTTTAAAAGCAGATCCTGTCAACACTGGAACAAAATTGAATTTTAAGCAACCCTTTCTAACACAAGATATAAGATCATCTTCTGATATATTTTTTCCATTTAAATAATCATCCATCAATTTTTCATCCTGTTCTACTGCAGTTTCAACTAATTCTTTTCTATATTTTTCTGCTTGTGCTTTTAAATCTGAAGGCACTTCAGTGTATTCAAATTCCGCTCCCAACTTTTCTTCTTTCCACAAAATAGCTTTCATTTTGATCAAATCAACTACCCCTTTGAATGAAGCCTCTATACCAATCGGTAACTGCATTACTAGTGGTTTTGCTCCAAGTCTATCTTTAATCATATCTACGCACATAAAAAAATTCGCACCTGTTCTATCTAATTTATTTACAAAACAAATACGTGGAACTTTATATTTGTCAGCTTGTCTCCATACTGTTTCTGATTGTGGTTCAACACCAGCGACGCCGTCAAATACAGCTACGGCACCATCCAATACTTTTAATGACCTTTCAACTTCTATAGTAAAATCAACGTGCCCTGGTGTATCAATAATATTTATTCTGTGTTCTTTCCAAAAACACGTAGTAGCTGCTGATGTAATTGTAATTCCTCGTTCTTGTTCCTGTTCCATCCAATCCATGGTCGCTGCACCATCATGGACTTCACCAATTTTATGACTCTTGCCAGTATAGTATAGTATTCTCTCAGTTGTTGTTGTTTTTCCTGCATCAATATGTGCCATGATGCCAATATTTCTGTACTTTTCTAATTTATGAGTTCTGGCCATTATTACCACCTATAATGAGCAAAAGCTTTGTTTGACTCTGCCATTCTATGAGTTTCTTCTCTTTTTTTAATTGCACTACCTTTTTTTTGATAAGCATCCATAAGTTCATTAAATAATCTATCTGACATATTCTTGTTTTTTCTTTTTCTTGAAGCGTCTAGCAGCCATCTTAATGCTAAAGTTTGTGATCTTGATGTTTTTACTTCTACTGGAACTTGATATGTAGCTCCGCCTACTCTTCTAGATCGAACCTCAAGATTTGGGCGAATATTATTTACAGCTTCGTTAAAAATTTTTATTGGATCTTCTTTTGTTTTGTTCTTAATTTGTGCAAATGCTGTATAAATAATTTTTTCAGCGGTTGTTTTTTTTCCATCAAACATCATAAAATTAACAAACTTTGACAAAGTTGTTGATTTGTAATTCGGATCTGGATAAATTGTTCTTCTAGATGCTCTGTTCTTTCTTGACATAAAATTTAATTATTTAGGTTTTTTTGCTCCATATTTGGATCTTTGTTGTTTCCTAGCGTTCACTCCTTGTGTATCTAAATTTCCTCTCAATATATGATAGCGAACTCCTGGCAAATCCTTCACTCGACCACCCCTTATCAAAACAACAGAATGTTCTTGCAAATTGTGACCCTCACCAGGGATATAGCATGTAACCTCATGACCATTGGAAAGTCTAACTCTTGCAACTTTTCTAAGAGCTGAATTCGGTTTTTTAGGTGTAGTTGTATAAACTTTGGTGCAAACGCCTCTTTTTTGAGGAGAATGTTCTAAAGCTGGAACCTTATTCCTTACCTTTTGTTTCAATCTTGATCTTTTGATCAATTGATTAATAGTCGGCATAATTTTTTTTTCTTAATGATGAAGGAAAAATGAGATATTCTATTTAAATAAAATTCAATTTTTCAGTTAGTGTTTAAGGTCAATACCACCTCACTTCCAACCATCAAAATTGCGCTAAACTACTAATTGAAATCTTAAAAGTCAACACTGAACTCGTTTAAAATTAGGAACAAAAAGAAGAAAAAAACACCTATTAATGATACTTTTTTATGTAATGGGAAGAGATTTTTCAACGTTTTCATCAAGCGTCTTGATCATTGCTTCATCTTTAGAGTCAGCAATTTTTTGCCACTTGATTTTTGTAGATCCTGTGCCCGCAGGTATAAGACGACCAACTATAACATTTTCCTTTAATCCATGAAGTGAATCGACTTTGCCCTTTATCGCTGCATCAGTTAAAACTCTAGTTGTTTCTTGAAATGAAGCTGCGGATATGAATGATTTTGTTTGCAGTGATGCTTTGGTTATACCTAACAAAATTCTTTCTGCCTCAGCAGTTTTTTTTCCCGCTTTTTTTAAACTTTCATTAGCATCCTCCAGATCACTTTTATCAATTATTTCACCTAATAAATATTTTGAATCACCGCTTTTTTTAATTTCTACCTTTTTGAGCATTTGTCGTAGTATAGTTTCTATGTGTTTATCATTAATAACTACACCTTGTAGTCGATAAACTTCTTGAACCTCATTAACAAAGTAATCTGTTAAAGCACCAAGTCCTAATATTCTTAAAATATCATGAGGTGCGGGACCACCATCTAAAAGATATTCACCCTTCTTTATTTTCTCACCTTGGTTAAAATTAATATGTTTCCCTTTGGGAATAAAATATGAAGATGATGTTCCTTGAGTAGTCACGATTGACACCTTAAGCTTTCCTCTTAACTCTTTACCAAATTCAATCGTGCCATCATTTTCTGCTATAATTGCACTATCTTTTGGTCTTCTGCCTTCAAATAATTCTGCGACTCTTGGTAATCCTCCTGTAATATCTTTAGTTTTTGAAGTCCCTTTGGGTAGTCTAGCCAAAACATCACCAGCACGAACTCGTTGACCATCGTTTACTGATAAAATTGAGTCGGGACCTAAATAATATCTAGCTTCGTTATCATCGGCTTTTTTAATAACATTGCCTTTTTCATCTCTTAAAGTAATTCTTGGTTTTAATTCAGTGTTCTTAGACTGTGATCGCCAGTCTTTAACTTCCTTTGTAGATATACCTGTAGCTTCATCCACAGTCTCATCTAGAGAAATGCCCTCAACCAAATCCATATAACTTGCAATTCCGTTTTTTTCAGCAATCACAGGTATTGTATTTGGATCCCATTCACAGATTTTTTTACCTTTTCGAATTTTTTCATTATTATCACAAAAGAGTTTAGCTCCATAAGGAACTTCTTTATAAATTGCAAGTTGTCTACCATTTTCGTCTTCTATAGATAATTGAGTATTCCTTCCCATTATAATCTTATTTTTTCCTGAATCTTCAATTAAATTTTTATTTATTATTTTTAGTATTCCATCTGAGTGAGCGATCACCGAAGAGTCTTTTTTAAGTTGTGCCGTACCTCCAACGTGGAAAGTTCTCATCGTAAGTTGAGTTCCGGGTTCACCAATTGACTGAGCGGCTATCATTCCAATCGCTTCTCCTATATTAACTAGCTTACCCCTAGAAAGATCTCTTCCATAAGAAAATGCGCAAACACCTTCCTTGGATTCACAAGTTAGTACAGAATAAACATTAATGGACTTTACGCCCGCTAAATCTATTTTTTCACACGCTTTCTCATCAATCATTTCATTTTTTTTAACTATTATTTCACCATCGGTTGGACTTTTGACATCTTCACCCGCAACCCTTCCTAAAACCCGCTCCGCTAAACTTACTATAACATTACCCCCTTCAATAATTTCAGACATAGAAATAAAATTTTTTGTTTTACAGTCACAATTTCTTTTAGTGATAGAAATATCTTGAGCTACATCACAAAGACGTCTGGTTAAATAACCTGAATTAGCAGTCTTTAAAGCTGTATCAGCCAATCCTTTCCTGGCACCATGTGTTGAATTAAAATACTCAAGCGCGGTTAAACCTTCTTTAAAATTTGCTATAATTGGTGTCTCTATAATATCACCTGAAGGTTTTGCAATAAGTCCTCGCATTCCAGCTAATTGTTTCATTTGTGCAGCAGAACCTCTTGCTCCGGAATTTGCCATCATAAAAACTGAATTTGTTTCGATTCGTCCATTTGAATCTACCTTAGTTGCTGAAGAAATTTCTTTCATCATTTCATTTGCAACTAAGTCTGTACATTTAGACCACACATCCACCACTTTATTATATTTTTCTCCTCTGGTAATTAAGCCTTCAGAATATTGTCTCTCATAATCTTCAATTTGTTTTTTTGTGTCATTTACAAGTTTTTGTTTTGTTTTTGGAATAATTAAATCATCTTTGCCAAAAGAAATTCCAGCTTTAAATGCATGTTTAAAGCCTAAAGATTTAATTCTGTCACAAAAAATAACTGTTTCTTTTTGTCCACAATAACGAAAAACAATATCAATAATTTCAGAAATATCTTTTTTTGATAAAATTCTGTCAATTAATGAAAATTTGATTTTGTGATGTTTTGGTAAAACGCTAGATAAAATAAACCTTCCCGCTGTACTATTATATTTTTCTACAATTTTATTATCTTTTTCATCAACTGTTTCGTACCTGCAAATTACATTCGAATGTATACTGATGTTTTTATTTTCCAATGCTTGTTCTATCTCGGCTACGTTGCTGAAATAACCTTGTGATTTGTCTTTTTTTTGTTCTTCGGTTGCTTGTGAAAGATAATAAATTCCTAAAACCATATCCTGGCTTGGCACGATTATTGGTTTGCCGTTAGATGGGCTTAATATATTATTTGTAGACATCATCAGCACACGAGCCTCTATCCGAGCTTCTAAACTCAAAGGAACATGCACGGCCATTTGATCACCATCAAAATCAGCATTGAAAGCGGCACATACTAATGGATGTAATTCTATCGCATTACCTTCTATCAGCTTGGCTTCAAAAGCTTGTACACCAAGTCTGTGGAGTGTTGGTGCTCTGTTTAGTATAACCGGATGTTCCCTTACAATTGCCTCCAAAGCATCCCAAACTTCGGTCTTTTCTTTTTCAACTAATCTCTTGGCTTGTTTAATTGTCGTAGCTAATCCTAGTTTATCCAATTTCGCATACAGAAAAGGCTTAAATAATTCCAAAGCCATTTTTTTTGGAAGGCCACACTGATGAAGTTTCAATTCTGGACCTGCTACTATTACAGATCTACCAGAATAATCGACTCGTTTGCCTAACAAATTTTGTCTGAATCGTCCTTGTTTACCTTTTAACATTTCAGCCAAAGATTTTAATGGACGTTTACCGGGACCTGTTATAACCCTACCTCTTCGTCCATTATCAAATAAAGCGTCGACAGATTCTTGAAGCATTCTTTTTTCGTTTCGTACAATTATGTCTGGTGCCTTTAAATCAATTAATCTTTTTAACCTATTATTTCTATTAATTACTCTCCGATATAAATCGTTTAAATCCGAAGAAGCAAATCTACCACCATCAAGAGGAACCAGAGGTCTAAGGTCAGGAGGAATAACTGGAATGCTTGTCAAAATCATCCATTCAGGTTTATTTCCTGAATCTATAAAAGATTCTATTAATTTTAATCTCTTTATAGTTCTTTCTTCTGCAACTTTAGATTTGATTTCAGTTAATAATGATCTTAATTTTTCTTTTTCTGCTTTTAGATCTAGTTGTATTAGCAATTTTCTTATGGCTTCTGCTCCAATGTTAGCTTCGAAAGCATCTTCTCCATATTCCTCTTGTGCTTTTAGATATTGCTCCTCCGAAAGAAGTTGTCTTTTGGTAAGTTTTGTAAGGCCAGGCTCAATAACCATAAAACTTTCAAAATATAAAACCTTTTCTACATCTTTAAGTTTCATGTCGACAGCCAATGATATTCTGCTAGGAAGTGATTTTAAGAACCATATATGGGCAACAGGACATGCCAATTCTATATGACCCATTCTGTCTCTTCTCACATTCGTCTTTGTAACCTCAACTCCACATTTTTCACAAATGATTCCTCTAAATTTCATTCTTTTGTATTTTCCACATAAGCATTCATAATCTTTAACTGGTCCAAAAATTCTTGAACAGAATAAGCCATCCCTCTCAGGTTTGAAAGTTCTGTAATTAATAGTTTCGGGCTTTTTTATTTCACCATATGACCAAGATTTTATTTTGTCAGGACCCGCTAAAGTAATTTTTATTCTATCAAACTTTTTTTCTGCCGCTATGTTTCCGAATAACTTGGTTATATCTTGTTTCATAAATAATTAATTAATTTCAATATTTAAACCCAAAGACTTGATTTCTTTAACTAAAACGTTAAACGATTCTGGTACACCAGATTCAAATTTATCGCCACCCTTAACTATTGTTTCATAAACCTTAGTCCTGCCTGCAACATCATCGGATTTTACTGTTAATATTTCTTGCAGAGTATATGAAGCTCCATAAGCTTCTAATGCCCAAACTTCCATTTCTCCGAATCTTTGACCACCAAGCTGAGCTTTCCCGCCCAATGGTTGTTGAGTTACTAAGCTATAAGGACCAGTTGATCGCGCATGAATTTTATCCTCCACCAAGTGGTGAAGTTTGAGTATATAAATAGTTCCCACCGTAACTTTACGGTCAAACTGTTCTCCTGTTCTTCCATCCCATAAAATAGTTTGGCCAGTATCAGGTAATGAAGCTAATTTGAGTAAGTCAGTAACATCGTCCACAGATGCTCCATCAAAAACAGGAGTGGAAACTGGTATTCCTATTGACAGATTATTAGTCAATTCTTCAAATTCTTTTTTATTTAATGATTTGATTTTTTCGTCATATACTCCGCTACCATATATTTTTTTTAAAATTTCATGAATTGAATTATTTCTTTTTTCAATATTCTTATTTAGCTTTATAAGTTTGTTAATCTTTTCTCCCAATTCAGAACAAGCCCAACCAAGGTGTGTTTCCAAAATTTGCCCAACGTTCATTCTACTTGGAACACCTAAGGGATTTAAAACGACATCAACAGATTTGCCATTCTCCATATAAGGCATATCCTCTGCAGGAACAATCTTGCTTATTACTCCTTTGTTACCGTGTCTTCCAGCCATTTTATCACCAGGTTTAAGGCTTCTCTTTACTGCAACAAAAACTTTTACCATTTTTAATACATTGGGTAAAAGTTCGTCCCCTTGTTGAATTTTTTCTATCTTGTCTTGAAATCTTTTTTTTATATCTTGTTTTACTTTTAGGTATTGTTCTTTAATAATTGTAAGATCATCGTTTGTTTGCTTTGATTTAAAAACCATTTTCCAATAATCATTTATATTCAATTGATCAAGAACTTCTTCGGTAATCATATCGCCAGAATTAAACTTCATAAAATTATTATTTAATTTTTGATTGCTTATTATTTCTTGAGCTCTAGCTTTAATATTTCTCTCTAATATCTCTTCCTCTACAACTTTATCTTCTTGATCAGATTCTATCTCAGCCCTTTCAATTGCCATAGATCGTTCATCTTTTTCTATTCCATGTCTATTAAAAACTCTCACATCAATAACTATTCCATTGCTTCCTGGTGGCATTTTTAGAGAAGTATCTTTAACATCAGTAGCTTTTTCTCCAAAAATAGATCTTAATAATTTTTCTTCAGGATTCGAGATTGTGTCACCTTTGGGTGTAACTTTACCCACAAGTATATCTCCCGCTTTTACTTCTGCTCCTATATAAACTACGCCTGATTCATCTAAATTTCTTAATAATTCTTCACTTGTATTTGGTATATCTCTTGTTATGTCTTCTGTTCCTAATTTTGTATCTCTAGCCATCGATTCATATTCCTCAATATGAATTGAGGTGAAAACATCGTCAGTTACACATCTTTCAGAAATTAAAATAGAATCCTCAAAATTGTAACCAAGCCAAGGCATAAAAGCTACCGTAACATTTCTTCCTAATGCTAACTCTCCCAGCTTGGTTGCGGGACCATCCGCTATAATATCTCCTTTTTTAATAAGATCACCAATTTTTACCAAAGGTCTCTGGTTGATGCATGTATTTTGATTTGATTTTTGAAATTTAAGTAAATTGTAAATATCTACTCCCGACTTTGATAAATCTGTTTCGGTAGCCTTAACAACTATCCTTTTTCCATCAATTTTATCGACTATACCATCTCTCTTGGCTATAATCGCTACTCCTGAATCGATGGCAACATCTCGTTCGATTCCTGTTCCAACTAATGGTGACTCAGGTTTTACTAAGGGAACTGCCTGGCGCATCATATTTGATCCCATTAAAGCTCTGTTTGCATCATCATTTTCCAAAAAAGGAATTAGTGAAGCAGCTACCGAAACTAATTGTTTTGGAGATACGTCAACGTATTCAATCATCTCAGGTTTGCTAAGTACAAAATTGAGTGACTTTCTGCATGATACAAGTTCCTCAGTAAAATAACCGTCTTTATTAATAAGTGAATTTGCTGTCGCTATTGTAAAGTTTGCTTCGGCTGATGCAGATAAATATTCTATATTATTGGTAACTTTACCGTCTATTACTTTCCTGTAAGGACTTTCAATAAAACCGTATTTATTAACTCTAGAATATGTTGCTAAACTATTTATCAGTCCAATATTCGGACCTTCAGGAGTTTCTATAGGACATATTCTTCCATAATGTGTTGGATGAACATCTCTAACTTCAAATCCGGCTCTTTCCCTGGTAAGACCTCCAGGACCTAGAGCTGAAACTCTTCTCTTATGTGTTATTTCAGATAGTGGATTTGTTTGATCCATGAATTGAGATAACTGAGATGTTGCAAAAAAATCTTTCATTGCTGCAGTTATTGGCCGAGGATTGATTAAATCTTGTGGCATAGAAGTTTCTATTTCTAATAAAGTCGACATTTTTTCTTTTACAACTCTCTCCATTCTCAAAAGGCCAATTCTGAACTGATTTTCTACTAATTCGCCTACGGATCTTACTCTACGATTTCCCAAATGATCTATGTCATCAATTTCTCTTTTACCATCTCTCAGTTCAAGCATATGCTTTATGATTGCTATAATATCATCGTTTCTTAATATCGAGATTTCATTATTGCATTCAAGATTTAGTTTGCTATTTAATTTCACTCTTCCCACATCCGAAAGATCATAACGTTCAGATGTAAAAAACAAATTATTAAATATCGTTTTTGCCACATCAAAAGTCGGGGGTTCGCCTGGCCTTAAAACTTTGTAAATATCATTAATCGCACTTTCTTTAGAGTCATTTTTATCAATATTTAAAGTATCGATTAAGTAAGGTCCTTTATTTATGGGATCTACGTCAACTATCTTGAGAGCGTTAATATTTAACTCTCTTATTTTATCAAAATTTTCTTGTGTAATAGGAGAGCCAGATTTTAATAATACTTCATCCGTTGCCGGATCAAGTAAGTTTTCTTTTACATAAGCTCCTAAAAAAAAATCAGATGAAACAAAAATATCTTTCAAACCTTCGTCATGCATTTTATTGGCAATAACAAAGTTGATTTTAGATCCTTTTTTTAATACTTTTTTATTATCAGAATCTATGACATCATATTTTAATTTAATTGGACGTTTATAGTCATTTGGATTGAACTTGGTTCTCCATTTGCTAGATTCGTTGTCATATTTGAAAGTTTTAAAATCATAAAACAAATCTAATATCTCAGTTCTACTGTATCCCAGTGCATATAGTAAAGTTGTAATTGGAAGTTTTTTTTTTCTATCTATTCTAAAGTATAATATATCTTTAACGTCATACTCAAAATCCAACCAAGATCCTCTGTTAGGAATCACTCTGCAATTAAAAAGTAATTTACCGCTGGCATGTGTCTTTCCTTTGTCATGATCAAAAAAAACACCCGGACTTCTATGCATTTGATTAACGACAACTCTCTCCACACCATTAACTACAAAAGTTCCACTTGAAGTCATTAATGGTATTTCTCCCATATAAACTTCTTGTTCTTTTGCTGAAAGTATTTGTTTTGTATTGTTTTCTTGGTCTATATCATAAACAACTAAGCGAAGGGTTGGTTTTAGAGCCGAAGCATAAGTCAAATCTCTTTGCCTACATTCCTCAACATCAAATTTTGGTTTTTCTAAACGATAAGATAAAAATTCCAAAGTTGCTTTATCTGACATTTCATCGATAGGAAAAATATGCTTAAAAACCTTTTCCAATCCTTTAAGTCGATTTACGTCAGAATTTTTTTTTGAAGACAAAAACTGATTATACGATCTCTTTTGAACCTCAATCAAATCAGGTATTGATAGAGACTCACCTAACTTACCAAAACTTTTTCTGATGCTTTTTTTCTCAGTAAAAGATAATTGCATACTAAAATTTACACCTCACGGTGTAAACTAAAATTATTAATTTAACCAAATATTATTTTAATTCTATTTTAGCTCCGGCTGCCTCAAGTTTTTTCTTAACTTCTTCAGCTTCTTTTTTTGGCACTCCTTTTTTTATTTCCTTTGGTGCACCATCAACCAAATCTTTAGCTTCCTTCAAACCTAAAGCCGCAAATGCCCTAACTTCTTTAATAACATTAATTTTTTTGTCCCCTGCAGCTGCAAGAAATACCGTAAAATCAGTTTTTTCTTCAGCTTGTGTAGCTACTTCACCAGCAGTAGGTGCTGCAGCAACCGCTGTCGCTGCTGACACTCCCCATTTTTCTTCTAATTGCTTAGAAAGTTCAGCTGCCTCAACAACAGTAAGTTTTGATAACTCGTCTATGATTTTATTTAAATCTGCCATGAAAATATTGTTTTATACTTTTTTACTTTTTGCGTGCGCCAAAATAGCAATTTTTGAGCCCGGCGCAAGTAAAATACTTATTATTTTTTGTGCTGGCATAGTTAAAATACACACTATTTTAGCCCTTGCTTCTTTTAAAGTTGGCAATGTGGCTATTTTTTCCACATCTAGAGTTGAAAGTGGCTCGTTTTCCATGATTCCACCAATAATTTTTAAATTTGAATTATTTTTTGCAAATCTAGTCAGTATCTTTGCAGAGATAATAGCATCTTGTGAAAGTGCTACAGCCGTGGGTCCAGAAAATAAATTTTCCAGTTTCTTAAATTTACTACCTTCTAAAGCTAGTTTTGTAATCCTATTTTTAGTAATTTTAAAGAGAATTCCATGCTTTCTCATTTCCGCTTTTAATTTGTCAATTTGTTTTACCGTGAGACCTTGATAATGGGTTACAAAAACAGAAGCATTGTTTTTAAAGAAATTTTTCATTTCTTCTATATAAATTTTTTTTTTATCTTTGGTCATCATGATGGTTGTTTACCTAATTTTAACTTACAAGAAATTCCCATAGTGGAAGTCAAGAAAGCTGATAAAATAAAATTACCTCTAATACTTTTTGGTTTTTCTTTCATTATAGTTTTTAAAAATGAATCATAATTTTCTTTAATTTTTATATCAGAAAAACTTTTTTTTCCTATAGATGCAGCGACATTTCCATCCTTGTCATTTTTAATTTCTATTTGTCCAGATTTTAATGACTTAACAATAAATTTGATATTATTTGTTACTGTTCCAATTTTTGGATTTGGCATTAAGCCTTTAGGTCCCAAAATTTTACCCAATTTTCCCATTTTAGACATCATTGCTGGTGTTGAAACAAGCTTATCAAATTTAATTTTTCCTGCAGTAATGTCATTAATTATCTTATCCGTACCCGTTAAATCAGCGCCCGATTCTATGGCTTCTTGAATTTTGTTTTCTTCACAAAGTACTGCAATTTTAATTTTTTTGCCATTCCCGTTAGGTAAGTTGACCGAAGTCCTTAAAGAAACTTCTTCTTTTTTTTGTTTTAAATTTAAATTAACAGTAACGTCTATAGATTCATCAAATTTTGTTGTACAATTTTTTTTAACCTTTTTGATTGCTTCTTCTATTGTTTCACCTTTTTTATCCTTTGAGCTTTCTAATAGTTTGTTAAATCTTTTTGATCTTTTTTTTTTCATTATTCTTTTACCTCTATACCCATTGATCTTGCAGAGCCACAAATAATTTTCGTTGCCTCTTTTAAATCAAAAGCGTTTAGGTCTTTCATTTTTTCTTGAGCTATTTCTTCCGCTTGTCTCATTGTAATTGAACCAACCACAACTCTTCCAGGTTCCTTTGAACCACTTTTCAACTTTGCGGCTTCTTTTATAAAATGTGAAGCTGGAGGTGACTTGATAGCTATATCAAACTTCTTGTCTTTATAAACTGTTACAACAACTGGAACTGGTTTTCCCATCAAAGATTTTGTTTTTTCGTTAAAAGTCTTACAAAAGTCCATAATATTAATACCTCTTTGCCCTAGTGCTGGACCCACGGGTGGAGCAGGATTTGCTTGTCCTCCTTTAATTTGTAATTTAACATAACCAAGAATTTCTTTAGCCATAATTAAAATTTTTCTACCTGTTTATATTCGAGATCAATTGGAGTAGGTCTTCCAAAAATCGAGACTGATACCTTAAGTCTAGATTTTTCTTCATCTATTTCTTCTACTAAACCACTAAAAGAAGCAAAAGGACCCTCACAAACTCTTACTTGCTCACCAATATCAAAACTGACAAGTGTTTCTGGTGCCAACGCACCTTCTTTAATACGGCCCATGATTTTATCAATTTCTTGTGCTGGAATCGGAATTGGATTTCCTTTGGTGCCCAAAAAACCAGTAACCTTTTGGATATTATTTATCATATGATAATATTCCTTGTTCATTTCCATTTTTACTAAAACATAACTTGGAAAATATTTTTTTTTTCTTTGAACTCTTTTTCCTCTTTTTACTTCAGTAACTTCATGTAAAGGCACCAGAACTTCTTCTATTTTTTCATTTAATTGTTTGCTTTCAATAATATCCTTTAACGTTTCAGCCACTTTTTGTTCAAAACCCGAATAAGTTTGAATTATATACCAATTGTTCATATTAAATATTAATAGTTAAAATTATATCCAACAAGAATTTGTAAATTTGATCTAAAAGTAAAAAAAAAATTGCAGCTAGCGCAGCTAAAACAAAAACCATCAATGAGCCAATCAAAACATCTTTTCTGGTAGGCCAAGTCACTTTAAACGCTTCTTGTTTCACACTTTGAACAAATTTTAACGGATTAAACATCTTTCTACATACCTTCTTTGGCAGGAGCGGAGGGAATCGAACCCCCAACCTCCGGTTTTGGAGACCGGCGCTCTACCAATTGAGCTACGCTCCTAAGAGCTTACTCTAAAATCTTGGTTACAACTCCAGCTCCGACTGTCTTTCCACCCTCTCTAATAGCAAAGTTCAATTTTTCATTCATTGCAATTGGAGTTATTAACTTTACAGTAAATTTTGAATCATCACCAGGCATAATCATTTCTGTACCAGATGGAAGTTCAACTTCACCAGTAACATCTGTGGTCCTAAAATAGAACTGAGGTCTATATTTTGAGAAAAAAGGTGTATGTCTGCCACCTTCTTCTTTTTTCAATATATACGCTTGAGCCTCAAATTTAGTATGAGGTGTAACTGATCCAGGTTTTGCTAATACTTGGCCTCTTTCAATATCAGCTCTTTCAACTCCTCTTAATAAAGCTCCAATGTTATCTCCAGCTTCTCCAGTATCTAAAAGTTTTCTAAACATTTCAACACCTGTGCACACCGTTTTCTTGGTGTCCTTGATTCCAACTATTTCAACTTCTTCACCAGTTTTAACAACTCCTTGTTCAACACGACCTGTCGCAACAGTTCCTCGACCTGATATAGTAAAAACATCCTCAACCGGCATTAAAAATGGTTTATCTTTAGGTCTTTCGGGTTGGGGTATATGTTCATCAATAGCTTTCATTAATTCTATAACTGAATTTTTTCCAGTTGCTTCATCTTTACCTTCAAGTGCATTCAGTGCAGATCCTTTGATAATAGGAATTTTGTCACCAGGAAATTTATATGAAGTTAAGAGTTCACGTATTTCTTCAACCACTAAATCTAAAAGTTCTTTATCCTTTACTTGATCTACTTTGTTCAAGTAAACGACAATTGCAGGAACTCCTACTTGTCTTGCTAAAAGAACATGTTCCCTGGTTTGTGGCATTGGTCCATCTGTAGCGCTAACAACAAGTATAGCGCCATCCATTTGTGCTGCACCAGTTATCATATTTTTTACATAATCAGCGTGTCCAGGACAATCTACGTGGGCATAGTGTCTTTTGTCAGTTTCAAATTCAACGTGAGCAGTTGCTATAGTTATTCCTCTTTCTTTTTCTTCTGGAGCTTTATCAATTTGATCATAAGCAATATATTCCGCTCCACCCTTTTCAGATAAAATTTTTGTTATTGCTGCAGTTAATGTAGTTTTTCCATGATCGACATGACCAATTGTACCCACGTTAGCATGCGGTTTATTTCTTACAAATTTTTTCTTTTCTGCCATTTTTATTACCTCTATAATTTTCTAATTCATACCAAACTCTTGGAGCGGGTGAAGGGAATCGAACCCTCACGACCAGCTTGGAAGGCTGGTGTTCTACCATTGAACTACACCCGCATCATTCCAAACGTATCACACTCGCTCGTTGCATTAAACTTTCTTGAATGGTGGAGGGGGAAGGATTCGAACCTTCGAAGACCGAAGTCAACGGGTTTACAGCCCGCCCCATTTGACCGCTTTGGTACCCCTCCGAATACACGGAGGTTACCTTTAGTGACAATAAAGCCTTATTCAACAAGGTTTTATAATCATCTTCTTAAACAAATGCAATAAATGATTTTGGCAAAGAATATGTTATTAATCCAAGTAATTTGCCAAAAAGACATGAAAAAATCCACTTTTTTAATAGCAGGTAAACACGCTGTAACTGAAGCTCTGAAAAACCCTCGTCGTAGAGTATTAAAAATCTTATTAACAGAAGATTCTAAAAAAACTATAAATAAAGAAAATCCCAATCATAATCTTTTAAAAAATGTAAAAATTTATTACAAAACTAAAATTGAATTGGATCGTTTGTGCTCAAAAGATAATATATCACATCAAGGTTTAATTGCTGAAATCGAACATTTAGAAGAAATAAAAATTAAGGATTATTTAAAGTTAACAAATGCAAAAAAAGATATTATTTTTGTTGCTTTAGAGGAGGTAACTGACCCCAGAAACATTGGCTCTATAATTAGAAGCGCAGCTTCATTTAATATTGATGGATTAATTGTCAAAGAAAGATCTTTTCCCAGCGAAAGCAGGCTATTATATAAAAGCGCAAGTGGATGTATAGAACATATTAATATATTCGAAGTTTCAAATATAAATGCAACATTAAAATATTTAAAAACTAAAAATTTTTGGATTTGTGGATTTGATAATAATGCCAACAAGGATTTCACCAAACACGATTGGAATGGAAATAACGTTATTCTCTTTGGTTCAGAGGGATATGGAATAAAATATCAAACATCAAAAAATTCCGATTTTTTATTAAAAATCAATATAAATAGAACAGTGGAAAGCCTTAATATTTCCAATTCAGCTGCTGTAGTATTTCACTATATTGATAATTTAAAAAAAAAATTACTCGGTTGAACTCGCTTTCGTTTCACTATAAACAAAACCGCAGGCCCCTATAGCTCAATTGGTAGAGCAACTGATTTGTAATTAGTAGTCACTCCAAATCTTCCGAAAATCTTATCATAAATTCGCATAAAAAGATTCAAAAATCTCTTTTTAAAATCTGTTCCTACCTTGTTACTAACACCCTAATCAAAAAGACTCAAAAACACAGTGTTTTTGAAAGTCGCAGGTGGCTGCGCCACCTGCTCCCGGTCACTGAATTCTTATTGTAATTATTGGAAATAAATTTCTAGAAAAGACTCCAAAGAAGCACATAGATTGACGAAAAAATTAGGGATGTTGTTCACATCACATCTCCATGTGATGCTCGCGAGGATTCAAATTTGGAATCCCAGGAGCCATGTTTGAAAGGATTTAAAAGCTGCGCCGGTCTGCGACGCTGTATGTAAGACTCGTAATCATTG
>CAJXBA010000005.1 GCA_913050185.1 uncultured Pelagibacteraceae bacterium | reverse complement strand
TTTTAAACTTTTTATAAAGTTACTTAACAACACCAAATACAGAACTGATTTTGATCTTGAAGGTAGTTGCAATTATGCTTTTCCTGTTATTTTAAAAACAAAAAGTTTAAAACTCAGAAATTCCCTTGAAAAAAATCTAACAAAAAATAAAATTGAGTTTAGAAGAGGTAATACTGGTGGAGGGAATCAATTGAGGCAACCTTATTTAAAAGAAATTGCTAAGAAAATAAATTTAAAAACTTTTAGTGAGGTTGAACACGTCCACTTTTTTGGTTATTACATAGGAAATTATCCTTCTTTGTCTAAAAGTAAAATAAAAAAAATTTGTAATATTTTAAATCGAATATAGTTATGAAAAAAAAAATTTTGGTTACTGGAGGAGCGGGATATATAGGATCTATGTTAGTTTCAAAATTAGTCCATCTTGGCCACAAAGTTACTGTAATAGATTTATTAAAATATTCATCAACATCTTTAAATCATCTTTGCTTCAACAAAAATTTCAAATTAATAATTGATGACGTTAGAAATAAAAATTTAATTAAAAAAGAAATAAAGAAAAACGAATTTATAATTCCGTTAGCAGCTTTGGTTGGTGCTCCTTTATGTAAAAAAAATAAAAAAGAAGCTATCTCTGTGAATTTAGATTCGATAAAGTTTTTAATGAAAAATACAAAAAAGAAGAGTAAAATAATTTTTTTAACTTCCAATTCAGGTTATGGTATTGGGAAAAAAAATAAATTTTGTGACGAAAATTCACCTTTGAAACCTATATCCTTGTATGGAATTACAAAAGTTAAAGCTGAAAAAATGGTTATGAAATCTAAAAATGTTATCTGTTTTAGATTAGCTACTGTCTTTGGAAATTCGTATAGAATGAGAACTGATCTTCTAGTTAATAATTTTGTTTATAATTCAATCAATAAAAATGAATTAAAACTTTACGAGCCTCATTTTAGAAGGAATTTTATACACGTCAAAGATGTTGTGGATGGTATCGTTTATTCAGTAAAAAATTTTAATAAACTCAAATCGAACATATATAATCTGGGATTATCATCTGCAAATCTAAGCAAGTTAATGCTGGCAAAAAAAATAAGGAATAGATTAAAATATTTAAAAATTAAAATAATAAAAAATAAGAAAGATCCCGACCAAAGAGATTATTTTGTAAGTAATAAAAAAATAGAAAAAAAAGGTTTCAGAGCAAAAATTAAAATTGAAACTGGTATTAACGAATTAATAAAAGTATTCACACATACCAAAGAAAATATTATTAATAACTACTAATTTTTTTTATCAAATTATTGACTATGCCTTTAAAAATAAAAGAAATTCCAATCAAAGGTTATGAGAGAGTTATTCACGCAACTAACGAAAGTACCCAGTTAGATTGTATTATCTCAATACATAATACTAAACTTGGACCAGCTTTGGGAGGTGTTCGGTCATGGTCTTACAATAGTTTTGATGAACAAAAAACTGATGCTTTAAATCTTTCTGAGGCGATGACTCTTAAAAATAGTATTTGTGGAATTAATTTTGGAGGTGGAAAAGCAACCCTTAATCTTAATGGCATAAAAAAAACACCAGAACTTTATCGAAGTTACGCAGAAGCAGTTGAATATTTACAAGGTAAATATCTTACAGCAGGAGATGTTAATACGTTTAAAGAAGATTTAATAGAATGTTCTAAAGAAACGAAGTATGTTTATGGTATAAACGTAGAGACTTCGACACCAACTGCAAGAGGCATATTTAAAGCAATTCAATGTACGTGCGATTTTCTATATAATAACGGTAGAGTACAAAACATTCATTTAGCGATTAGTGGAATAGGAAAGGTTGGTAGTAAATTAGCCAAAATTCTTGTTAAAGCTGGAGCCAAAGTGACAGCATCAAGCATTAATTCAGAGTTAATCAACGAATTAAAAAAAGAAATTAAATTTATAGAAACAAAACCTGAAGATTTATTTAAAACTGACTGCGATATAATTTCACCTTGCGCTCTGGGTGGATCAATAAACTCATCAAATAAGGAATATCTCAAATGTAAAGCAATAGTTGGCGCAGCAAATAATCAACTTGATAGTTTAGCAACCGGAGAATGGTTAATGAAGAATAATATAATATATTCACCCGATTTTCTGGTGAATTCAGGTGGCGTAATTGCAATAGCATGTGAAATTAATGGGACTGAAAATTTTTTGGAAACTTATCTAGCAAAAATTAGCGATCGTCTCAAAGTTGTACTTGAAGAAAGCCGAAAAAATAACCAGACGACTGATTTCGTCGCCAAACGTAGCGCATGGACTCGCATAAACAATGCATGAACTGCATAGATTTAAAAAAATGGTTAAACCTTATTTCATGTGATAATTAATCTTATGCCACCCTTTTTTAAAATTATTATCTTTTTGTTCATGTTTATAATTTATTTTTTTACTTCTACTTTTGCTGCCAACTTAGATAAAAGTTTCGAAGAATGGCTTTTGTCATATAAAAATAAAGCATTAAAAAAAGGTATTTCACAAGAGACTATTGATGTTACATTTAAAAATATAAAATTTTTAGAGCAAGTTATTATTTATGATCGTAAACAACCTGAATTTTTTGAAGATACGAACACATACGTTAAAAAGAGAGCAACTCCAAAAAAAGCAAAACAAGCTCAAGAGTTATTAAAAAAAAATAACCAATTATTTAACGAAATTGAGAATAAATTTAATGTTGATAAAGAAATTTTATTATCTTTGTGGGGTATAGAAACTATTTATGGCAAGTATGTTGGAAAGATGGATATAATTTCATCTTTAGCAACATTAAGTTACGACAAGAGAAGAAGTGATTTCTTTTCATCACAATTGTTCACCCTATTACAATTGGTAGATAAAAAATTAATTGATCCTAGTAAATATTACGGTTCTTGGGCAGGAGCTTATGGAAATTTTCAATTTATGCCATCAACTACCAAAAAATATGCGATTGATTACGATAATAATGAGAAGATTGAGCTAATAAATTCATTAGAAGATTCTCTAGCTTCAGCTGCAAATTATATTAATAAAATTGGTTGGAAGAGGGGACATCCATGTCTTTTTCAAGTAAAAACAACCAAAAACATTAAGAAAAAATATTTTAATTTGTCAGCACGAGAAATTCATCACAGATTAAAAATTTCTAAATGGAAAAAAATGGGAGTTGTTAATGTAGATGGTTCAGATTTACAAACTAATTATAAAGCAGCATTAATATTGCCGGATAGCAAACCCAATACGCCTACTTATCTAGTTTTTAGCAATTATGAAAAAATTCTAAAATGGAACAGGTCTCTAAGATTTGGAATTAGCGTATGTACATTAGCTAAAATGATAAAATATGAAATTAATTAAAATTAGCATATTTTTTTTCTTAGTTTTAGCATTAAGTTCATGTGCTAATAATAAAAAAATTGTCTACGATAAAGATTCTGGCAAATTTATTCTGACAGAAAAAAAATATAAAGAAGAAAAATTTATTTTTCACAATTCACATGGATTTGTTCTAATTTATGATCGAGATCTTTATAAAGAAGGAGTTATTAATAAAAAATTAGATCTTAGAAAAGATATTGATAAACGAATAAATGATACAAAAGTAATAGTTATGCATTCTTTTTTAAAAAAAGGAACTCCTGTGAAAATTATTAACCCCGAGAATTCAAAAGTTATAGAAACTAAAATTTATAAGTTAGCTAATTATCCTAAAATATTTAATGCTGTGATAAGCAGAAAAACTGCCAAAAATTTAGGACTTGATTTCAATAATCCGTATGTAGAATTATTTGAGATAAAAAAAAATATAACTTTTGTTGCCAAAAAAGGCGTAACATTCGATGAGGAAAAAAATGTAGTTGAAAAAATTCCTGTTGATGAAATTAAAATGGACGATTTATCAAAGAAGAAGGCAGATGTAAAAACAAATATACCAAAAAAGAATAAATTTACATTAGTTATAGCTGATTTTTATTATTTTGATTCAGCAAAAAACTTAAAAAACGATTTAATTAAACAAACCAAAATAAGGAATTTATTAATCAAAAAAATTAATGATAATAAATATAGGCTTTCAGTCGGACCGTTTAAAAATTTTAATGCTTTAAAATTTGTCTATATTAGTTTAAACAATTTAGGATTTGAGGATTTAAACATTTATAGAGAATAATGATGAGATATTTAAAATTTTTGTTACTTTTTTTAATTTTTTCATTAACTTGTCAAAAAACATTTTCTAAAATTGATGTTGAAGCACCTTATGTTATTTTACAAGACCATCTGTCCGGTAATATTCTTTACGAAAAAGATTCTAAAGCACGAATCTACCCGGCATCAATGACTAAAATAATGACTACGATTATTGTGTTTGATTTACTCAAACAGGGAGAAACTACTTTGGATGAAATGATTACAATTTCTGAAAATGCTTGGAGAATGTCACAAAGCGGTTATTCATCTATGTTTATAATGGCAAATGATAAGGTTTCGGTGAAAGATTTACTTAAAGGAATAATTATAGTTTCTGGTAATGACGCATGCATTGCTTTAGCCGAAGGGTTATCTGGAACTGAAAAAGATTTTGTGATTTCAATGAACGAGAAAGCAAAAGATATTGGTTTGAAAAATACAAATTTTGCTAACTCATCAGGTATAAATGATCCAAATAATTATTCTACGGTTGAAGATATTTTAAAATTATCTAGATACATGATTCAAAATTATCCTGAATACTATCCTTACTATAAAGAAACTATATTTACTTGGGATCGTACTGGTGGTGATTCTATTACTCAAAAAAATAGAAACAGATTGTTATTTAGAGATATTGGAGTAGATGGTATAAAAACTGGTTTTTTGGCTGTAGAAAAATATTCTTTGGCTGCCTCAATAAAAAATGGTGAACGAAGAATCACTTCTGTTGTCAGCGGATTTAAGACCAAAAGTGAGAGAACACGTGAATCTAGCAGATTACTTACATGGGGTCTGAGAAGATTTGATACAATTAAAGTAGCAGAAAAAAATGAAATTATTGCAAAATTAAATGTGTGGCATGGAAAAAAGAACAAAATTGAAACTCATGTTAATGAGGATGTTTACATAACTGTTGGAAAAAGAAAAAAAAAAACAATCAAAGCAGTTGTCGAGTACAATAGTCCAGTGCGAGCTCCTATTAAAAAAGGAGAAAAACTTGCTGTTTTAAATATTTATGTATCCGATCAATTAAAAAAAAAGATTGATATTTTTTCTTCTGAAGAAATAAAGAGAAGCAATATTTTTTCAAGATTATTCAAATCACTTAATTTTCTGGTTTGGGGAGATGTATAAAAAAAAATCGTTTTTTATAACATTCGAGGGAATCGAAGGTTCTGGTAAGTCGTATCAAAGTAAAAAATTGTTCAAAAAAGTTAAAAGTATGAAACTTCCAGTAATTTATACAAGAGAACCCGGTGGCACAGTTGCTGCAGAAAAAATAAGACAACTAATTCTTGACGATTATTATTATCCAGGATCTAAAGAAAAATTCGACAAATATACTGATACGTTGCTTTACATGGCGGCAAGAAATGAACATATTAAAAAAAAAATTTATCCATCAATACTTAAAAAAAAAATTATTATATGTGATCGTTTTATCGATTCTACCTTGGCTTATCAAGTTTATGGCAAGGGTATAAGTAGAAATTTAGTAAGCAATATACACAGATATATTTTGGGCCGGATAAAACCTGATCTGACATTTGTACTAAAATCCAAATTATCAAAAGCTATGCAAAGGTTAAAGAAAAGAAAAAAGAAAAATAGATATGATAGATTTACAAAAAAATTTTATTATAAGATTCAAAAAGCATTTTTAAAAATTGCACAAACTAACAAAAGAAAATATATGGTTGTTGATAATTCATTTGATACACCCAGAACTGAAGAAATAATATATAAAAAATTTATCAAGACCTATAGCAAATGAAAATAAATTATAATGAAGATACAGAAATTCAGTTACCAAGAAAACAGCTATATCTTTATGGTTATGAGAATTATTTTAATTCTTTCATTAAGAATTATGAAAAAAACAAACTTTCTAATAGTATATTATTAAGTGGACTTAAAGGCCTAGGAAAAGCAACATTTGCTTATCACTTCGCCAATTATCTTTTATCACAAAAAGAAGAAGGAGAATATTCTGTTAAAACTTTTTCCATTAACGAAAACAATATTAGTTATAAACTCTTAAACGCAAATACTCATCCTAATTTTTTTTTAATAGAGAGTAATTTTCAAGAAAAAGATATAAAAATTGAACAAATAAGAAAATTGATAAATTTTCTTAACAAAACTTCATATAAGAAAAATTTGAAAATCGTAATGATAGATAACGCTGAATACCTAAATTTAAATTCTTCAAATGCATTATTAAAATCTATTGAAGAACCACAAGATAATACTTTTTTTTTTATTATTCATAACAGTGCTTCAAAAATTTTAGATACAATAAAATCTCGTTGTAGAGAATTTAAGTTTTCTTTTAACATAATGCAGAAAAAAAATATCCTAACAAAAATTATCAATCTATATAGAAATGAATTTCAAACAAATTCGATTATGGAAGATTTTTATTTTGACTCACCTGGCAATTTGCTAAAATATTTTTTATCATTAGATAAAGCAAATATTAATATCAAAGAGAATTTGCTTAATTGTATTATTCACTTTATGGAGGAATATAAGACTAATAAAAATCTAGAAACTCTTACTTTTATTACACTTTTTATTCAAAAGTTTTATAACGAACTATGTTTGAAGGATAATAAAAATTATATTTATTACATTACAAATCAATCACAAATATTACGACAAATTAATAATATAAAAAAATTTAATTTAGATGAAAAGAATGTTTTTATCTGGGTTAAAAATATTTTACATAATGAAAAAAAATAATTTTTATATAACAACTCCCGTTTATTATCCATCCGGACAACCTCACATGGGACACGCTTATTCCAGTATATTGGCAGACGTTTTTGCTAGATTTAATCGTAACGATAATAATAAAGTTTACTTTTTAACTGGAACCGATGAGCATGGACTTAAAATTCAAAAAACTGCCGAAAAAAAAGGTTTAGAACCAGTAATTTATTGTGACAAGATGTCTAAGGTTTTTAAAGATTTAGCGAAAAAATTAAATTTGTCTAATGATGATTTTATTAGGACTACAGAAAAAAGGCATTATAAAGCTGTAAATGATTTATGGAATAAATTGTTTAAATCTGGAGATATTTATTTGTCAAAATATAAAGGTTGGTATTCAGTGTCCGATGAAGCTTATTATAATTCAGACGAAGTAATAGAAAAAAATGGGAAAAAATTTTCTACTTTTTCTGGTTCCTCGGTAGAATGGGTTGAGGAAGAATCTTTTTTTTTCAAATTGTCATTATGGCAAAACAAATTACTAGAATTTTATGAAAAGAATGGAAACTTTATTCTTCCTATTTCTAGGAGAAACGAAGTCATTAACTTTGTAAAATCAGGTCTTAAAGATTTATCTGTTAGCAGAACATCTTTTACATGGGGTATTAAAGTACCAAATAATGATAAACATGTTATTTATGTCTGGTTGGATGCACTAACAAATTACATAAGCGCTCTAAACTATCCTAATATTGAAGATGAATTTTATAAAAATTTTTGGCCGGTATCATTACACATTATTGGCAAAGATATATTAAGATTTCATGCGATTTATTGGCCAGCTTTTTTACTTGCAGCAGGCTTGAAACCCCCTAATAGAATTTTTGGTCACGGATGGATTCTTTCAGGTGATGAAAAAATGTCTAAATCAAAAGGCAATATATTAAATCCACTAGAAATAATTGATACATATGGTATTGACGAACTTAGATATTATTTAATGAAGGAAGTTTCCCATGGTAGTGATGGAAACATTTCCTCAGATAGCCTTAAAAGATGTGTTAATAGTGATCTCGCAAATAATTATGGAAATTTATGTCAGAGAGTTTTTTCTTTTATAAAAAATAATTGCAATAACAAAGTTTTTAAAACCAAAAATATATCTGAATCTGATAAAAAATTAACGGATCAAACAAATATTATAACTAAAAATTTAAGAAAGGATATGCTCAATCTGAATCTTAACAATTACATAAAATCAGTTATAGATATAAGTTTTCTGACAAACAAATATATTAATGATGAAGAACCTTGGAAGTTAAAAAATAATAATGTTGAAAAGATGAACAATATTTTACATATTTCATTAGAACAAATTGCAAAAATTTCTATTTTATTAAATCCAATGATACCTAATGCATCAACAAAAGTTTTGGACGCTTTAAATATAACCAATAAAAACAGAAACCATGATTTTCTAGATGGAAATATTTTGATTCCCAACGAAGTTCAAATTAATGAATTAAATATATTATTTAATAAAATTAATTAATGATCGTTGATTCTCACTGTCATTTAGATTATGCCGAACTTTATGATCAATTGAACGAAGTTGTTAAACGAGCAGTGCTTAGCCAGGTTAACTATTTACTCACAATTTGTACAACTCCTGAAAGTTTTAAACGGATTTTATTAATACTAAAAAAGTACAAAAACATCTATGGTACTTACGGTATTCATCCACACGAAACTCAAAAATATAAAAATATAGATTCAAGCTTTATCTCTAAAGTAAAAAAAAAATATAAAAAAATCATTGGTGTTGGTGAAACTGGCCTTGATTTTTTTTATAACCATAGTGATAAAGAAGTTCAAAAAAAAAGTTTTATTGAACACATTAAAGCCGCTTCTGAATTAAACGTACCTATAATTGTTCATTCTCGCAATGCTGAGACTGATACTTATGAGATATTAAAAAGTGAAGAAAAGAATTCTAATTTGAAGATTCTAATGCACTGTTTTACGGGATCTAAAGATTTTGCTAAAAAGCTATTAGATATAAATTGTTACATTTCAGTAAGTGGGATTATTACTTTTAAAAACTCAACAGAATTATCTGAAACAATTTCTTCTATTCCAATTGAAAATTTATTAATAGAGACTGATTCACCTTATTTAGCCCCAAATCCCTACAGAGGCAAGACTAACGAACCTTCTTTCATATTACATACCATTGAAAAGTTGTCTCAGATTAAACAAGTTACAAAAGAAAGCATTATGTTTAATACTACTACAAATTTTAAAAAACTCTTTAATTTCATATGAAAGCTCAGTTAATTATTTTGGGTTGTGGCAATTCTGTGGGTGTACCAAGAATTGATGGATATTGGGGAAAATGCAAAAAGAATAACAAAAAAAACATAAGGAGCAGATGTTCTGCATTAATTTCAAAAGGATCAAATTTTGTTTTAATAGACACATCTCCTGATATAAAAAATCAATTTAATAATAATAATATTAAAAAATTATCATCAATAATTTTTACTCATGAACACGCAGATCAAACAAACGGTTTATTCGAAATAAGGCCATTTTTTTGGAAAAATAATAAAAAAATTAACATTTATGGAAATCTGAAAACAATAAACCACTTAAAAAAAAGGTTTGATTATTGCTTTAAGTCTGCCTCCGGTTATCCTGCCATTATCCAATCTAATATAATTAAAAAAAAATTTTCATTAGGTAAAAATACTGAAAAAATCTCTTTTAGAACTTTTCAAGCAAAACATGGATATACAAAAACAACAATATATGTTTTTGAGAAATTGGCTTACATAAGCGATTGTAACGATTTATCAATTGTCAATATAAAACTATTGAAAAATCTTAGATATTTAGTTTTAGACTGTTTAAGAATAATAAGAAACCCAGTTCATTTTAATTTAGATGATGCCCTTTATATTCATAGACACCTAAAACCAAAAAAAACTATACTTACCAATCTTCATTCAACATTAGATTACAATTTATTGTTAAAGCTACTTCCAAAAAATGTGATACCAGCCTATGATGGATTAAAAGTAAATTTATGAAAAAGATTTTAGTTACTGGAGCGGCTGGTTTTTTAGGGTCACATCTATGTGAAAAGTTACAAAATTTAAAATATAAAGTTATTGGAATCGATAATTTAATAGGTGGAAATCTT
The DNA here is from genome assembly GCA_913050185.1 of uncultured Pelagibacteraceae bacterium. Lineage (GTDB taxonomy): Bacteria > Pseudomonadota > Alphaproteobacteria > Pelagibacterales > Pelagibacteraceae > AG-414-E02. The sequence goes on along the minus strand of CAJXBA010000005.1, from coordinate 47,327 downwards.
GATAATCTTCCAAAAAATATAGAATTTCATAAATTAGATTGTTGCGATTTCCAAAAATTGAATAAAATTATGAAAAATATCGACGTAGTTTATCACTGCGCTGCTACTGCACACGAAGGTTTGTCAGTTTTTTCACCCGTTGAAAATACTAAAAACAATTATTTAGCAACTGTCTCTGTTCTTGCAGCAGCCATTAATAACAAAGTTAGACGAATAATTTATTGTTCTTCCATGGCTAGATACGGCAACCAAACAACACCTTTTACTGAAGAAATGCATCCAAAACCTGTAGATCCTTATGGAATATCAAAAGTTGCGGGAGAGGAAGTATTAAAAAATTTGTGTAATTTAAATAATATTGATTGGGTAATTGCTGTGCCACATAATATTATTGGACCTAAACAAAAATACGATGACCCCTATAGAAACGTTGTTTCAATAATGATCAATCGATTGTTACAAAACAAAAGACCTATAATATATGGTGATGGCAACCAAAAGAGATGCTTTTCTTATATAGATGACTGTATTTATTGTTTATTAGCCTTGATTGATAACAAAAAAGTTGTCGGAGAAATTATTAACATAGGTCCAGATGAAGAATTCGTTACTATAAATAAAATAGCTGAAATTTGTTCAAATATAACAGGTTCAAATTTAAAACCAGAATATTACCCAGACAGACCTAAAGAAGTCAAACATGCAATATGTTCGTCAAATAAAGCAAGAAAATTACTAAATTATAAAACTACAACAGATCTTTATGAAGGAATAAGAAAAACTTTTGGATATATTAAAGAAAAAGGTCCTAAAAAATTTAACTATCATGTGGATTTAGAAATTGTAAATGATTTGACGCCTAAGGTTTGGGTGGAAAAAAAACTATAAATTGTTAAAAGCATTTATTTAATTAATTATAAGTTTTTCAATAACTTTTCTGAATTTTTTAGAAGATGGATTCGTTATAGATGAGAATGTATCGGCAACTTTGCCGGACCTATCAATAATAATTTTATGAAAATTCCATTTAGGAATAGCTGAGGAGCCGTAGTTATTCTTTGCCCATTTATAAAATGGATGAGCTTGATTGCCCTTTACTGAAACTTTCTCTGTCATTGGAAAAGTGATGCCGAATTTAGCCTCACAGAAATTTTTGATTTCTTCATTGCTTCCAGGCTCCTGTTGTCCAAAATCATTAGATGGGATTCCTAGCATTATAATTCCCTTGGATTGATATTTTTCATATATCGTTTGCATGTCCTCGTATTGGCTTGTGAATCCGCATTGACTGGCAACATTTACAACTACGATAACCTTATCTTTAAATTCTGCTAAACTTAATGAACTTCCATCAAGATCTTTAAAAGTGAAATCATATGCTAATTTTTCATATTTAGCATTTGCATTATTTAAAAAACTCATCATGATAATTATTGAAAATATTTTAATTTTTTTTAGCATTAAACAGCTACTTTTTTTTAGTAACAATCAATAACATAAAATAACCCACAAAAGCGGACAGAAATGATCCCGTTAAAACTCCAATTTTCACACCATCTAAATCACCAGAAATATTTGCAAAAGCTAAATTTCCCACAAATAAACTCATAGTAAATCCTATGCCTGTTAAAATGCCAACTCCATAAAATTTTATCCAATTAGAATTCGATGGCATTTCAGCTATTTTTAATTTTACTGATAAAAATGAGAATAAAAATACTCCTATTTGCTTACCAAAAAACAGACCACATAATATTCCAAATGGGACAGGGGACAACAAAGAATTAAAGGTAATATTATTTAAAACAACCCCAGCATTTGCAAAAGCAAACAATGGCATTATTCCGTAAGCCACATAGGGAGATAACACATGTTCTAATTTTAACAATAATGAATAATCTTTCTCATGTTTTCTATGTGGGATTACTGTAGCTAATAAAACCCCTGAAATAGTTGAATGAATGCCAGATCCATGTGTGAAGTGCCATAAAAAAAGTCCGACTAACAAATATGGTGCAAGTTTTTTAATACCAAGTTTGTTAATAATAAGTAAAGCAATAAAAGAACCTAACATCAGTAGTAAATAAGTATATTGAAGTTCGGTGGAATAAAAAAAAGCAATTATGATTATAGCACCCAGATCATCAATGATAGCAAGAGCTGTTAAAAAAACTTTTAGGGAAATTGGAATTCTAGAACCTAACAATGACAAAACACCAATAGAAAAAGCTATGTCTGTTGCTGATGGTATTGCCCAACCTCTTAACGTATATCCAGTTTCAAAATTTATAATTACGTAAATTAAAGCGGGTAACGCCATGCCACCAACAGCTCCTATTATCGGTAAGAGAGCTTGTTTCGGTTTGGAAAGCTCACCTTGAATGAATTCTCTTTTTATTTCCAGAGTAACCACAAAGAAAAAGACCGCCATTAAAGCGTCATTAATCCAATGAAGAACGCTTAAATTTAAACCGAAATTGATTGTGCCAATTAATATATGCGCATTTAAAATACTAAAATAATAACCACTTAGATTTGAATTGCTTATTATTAAAGCTATCACGGCAGCAATGAGTAATACCAAGCCACTTGCAGCCTCTAATTTAAAAAACCATCTAAATGCACCAGTAATATAAGTTACCATAAATCTAAATACTAAATATCATACCATTTATTTAATCACAGAGAACAAGTTATAATGTCTCTTCCCAAGTGCTAAAGTATCCTTTATAAACCTAGTAAATAGTAGCTCGGGGCGTAGCGCATCTGGTTTGGGACTATCTAGGCCAGACTAATTGAAATCTTAAAATCCCTTACTCATATAACAATAATAGATTATTTTATATTCCTCTCAGTATCAAGCTAGGACCGCATTAGGACCGCTAACTGTTCCACTTATATCCCTATCGTCCCAAATTTTCGTATTATCTTTAATAATTTTTTGTTATATAGCTTAGGAAATAAGACATCGGGGCGTAGCGCAGCCTGGTAGCGCATCTGGTTTGGGACCAGAGGGTCGCAGGTTCAAATCCTGCCGCCCCGACCATTAATAAAAATGAAAAAAGCTAGAATATATAAACCTGCAAAAACAGCCATGCAATCAGGCAAAAGAAAAACAAAAAAATGGCTATTAAAATTTGAAACTTTAAATAGCGGAACAAATCCTTTAATGGGCTGGTTAACTTCAAAAGACATGATGACAGAGGTTAAGTTAGAATTTCCTACAAAAGAAAAAGCTATTACTTTTGCAAGAAAAAATAATATAGAATATTCTGTAACTGAACCCCAAAGACGTAAAATCATTAAAAAATCATATGCCGATAATTTTTTAAAACGAAACTAAATGCTTAAAAGTTTTTTCTTAAATAAAAAATGGCTTTTATGGTCATGGGGAGGATTCCTTTTTATAATTGGTTCTTTGTTAGCCCAAACATGGATAGATGTAAAAATAAATCAATGGTACAAAGGTTTTTATGATCTTTTACAACAAGCAACAGAAAGAGATGTTAGTGAATTTTATGATGGAATTTTTCTTTTCTTAAAATTAGCTGTTCCTTACGTTATTATTTATACTATCACAAATTATTTTACTCGCTTGTACGCTTTTCGTTGGAGAGAAGCTATGACATTTGCCTATATGCCTTATTGGAAAAAAGTTGATTCAAAAGTCGAAGGTGCATCACAACGTATTCAGGAAGATTGTATGAATTTTGCAAGAATTGTTGAAAGTATTGGTCTTCAAATAATAAGGGCTATTATGTTGTTGATTGCTTTTATTCCTATCCTTTGGGGATTGTCTTCAAATGTCATTATTCCTTGGTTTAAAGATATATCGGGATCTTTAGTATGGGTTTCATTAATAGCAAGCTTAGGTGGAGTTCTTATGAGTTGGATCGTGGGTATCAAGTTACCTGGGTTGGAATACAATAATCAAGTAGTTGAAGCAGCTTTTAGAAAGGAGCTTGTTTATGGTGAAGATGATAGGATAGAGTATGCCAAACCACCAACTATTTTTGAACTTTTTGTAGGAATTAAATTTAATTATCATCGTTTGTTTCTTCATTATGGTTATTTTGATTTGTGGTTGATTATGTACAACCAATCAATGATAATAGTTCCATACATCTTAATGGGTCCTGGCTTATTTACTGGCGCTATGACGCTGGGTATACTAATACAAACTTCAAGTGCATTTAGAGAAGTACAGGGCAGTTTTTCTCTTTTCATGCAAAATTGGACCAGAATTACCGAACTTAGATCCATTTTTAGACGGTTAAGCGAATTCGAAAAAAACATTGGCTACAAAACACCCAAAGCACCTATTCTAAGTTCTATTAGATCTTAAAATGGATCTTTTAACTAAGCTTTTTGATGTTCTATTTCCTGTATTTTTAACTATAGGAATCGGTTACTGGTATGGAAAAAAAGACCCTAAATTTGATACTAAATTCATTACAAATTTTTCAGGAAATATCGGCTTACCTTGTATAATTTTTTATTCATTAACATTATCGAATATAAATTTTGATATATTTATTAGGTTTTCTTACTACATGATTATTTATGTAGCTCTATTTTCTATCATAGGAATAATTTTATTAAAGTTGTTAAATAAAGACATTTATAGACTTCTTCCTCCTTTGATACTTCCAAATACTGGAAATATGGGAATGCCTTTATGCTTGTTCGCGTATGGAAATATGGGATTAGCAATAGCAACATCTGCTACGGCTGTGATTTTAGTTTCTCATTTTAGTATCAACATCTTACTAGCCAGTAGAAAATTTTCTATAAAACCGTTATTGACGTGTGTACCAGTTTACGCACTTTTAATTTCATTATTCTTTGTCTATTTCAAAATTCCAGCACCTAAATTTATAGAAAATGCAACTTTCCTTATTGGGTATTCAACAATTTTTTTGGTTCTTATGTCTTTAGGAGTTGCTCTATCAAAGATAAAAGTTTTTTCATTTAAAGAAACTCTACTTTATTCTTTGGTCAGAGTTTTATTAGGCCCGCTGGTTGGCTTTGGATTTGTTCAATTTTTTAATCTTAGCGGTATAGAAGCTGGCGTTATGTTTATACAAGCTTCAATGCCATCAGCTGTTTTAACTTATTTAATTGCTAAAATTTATTCCCCTAAAAAAATATCTGATAGTATTGCAAGTACTGTTGCATTATCTACATTTTTGTCATTCTTTACGTTAATAATTGTAGTATTCATTGCCTTAAAATATTTTAATTAACCGTGAAAGCAATTTTTTATAATTTATTAGCATGGGCAATATTACCCTTCATGGATACTATTGCTAAATATTTGAGTTCTGATTTATCTTTTTTTCAAATTACATGGGCAAGGTATTTTTTTACTGTATTTTTTACCTTACCCTTTATGTTTTTTTTCTTTAGAAAGAAATTGACTTGGAGTAGTCAACCCAAGTTACAAATTTTAAGAGGTTTAACTTTGTTTTTTGCAAATGTATTATTTTTTTACTCTATTTCTATAATTTCAATGGCAAAAGCTTTAACTCTTGCATTTGTGGCACCATTAATTACTACAGCTTTATCTCCTATCTTTTTAGACGAAAAAGTAGGTATTAGAAGATGGTCTGCTGTAATAGTTGGTTTTATAGGAAGTTTAATTGTAATTAGACCTGGTTTTATTGATTTTAACTTAGCAAGTATTGCTGCATTAGGAACAGGTTGTTTTTATGGTATTTATCTTATTATTACTCGTAAATTACACAGCTCTGATAATCCTTTATTAACTTTATTATTAACAGGTGTAGTAGGGCTAATATTTGGCTCGTTTCTAGTTCCTGTTGTTTGGATTAATCCTTCTTTTAATCAATGGTCATTATTGTCATTAATGGGTATATTCGCATGTCTAGGTCATTTATTTCTAATATTGTCTCTTAGATATGCAGATGCATCCAAACTGGCGCCATTTGGTTATTTTGTGATCATTACTAATGTCATATTAGGATATTACTTCTTCATGGACTTTCCTGACAAAAGGACCTTTTTAGGTTTGTTTATTATTATTTTGAGCGGTTTATATATAACTTTAAGAGAAAATACTAAGCTGGCAAGACCTCTTTAATTAATAAGTATTATTTTGTGTATTATATAATAAAGTATTACATTAAGTATATATGTTAACTTATTGTTTTTATTGTATATATAAGATAACTTAAAGTTATTTATTATATAGATAAATAATAGACATAATATTTCATAAAGCAAAATAAAGATATTAAATTATAAATTAAGCTATTGATTTTTAAAGATAAATTGATGGGGCAGGGTACAATTAAAATGTTAGCGAAAATGCATGTTATTTCAATAATCGATATCAGTTTAATAATTCAATAAAAACATAAGAAAAACAGTATAAATAAAGCTTTGATTCACAAGTATAGCATGAAAATTGTGATTAAAAAGGGAATGATCTACAAGGATTGCGTCTAATGCATATAGTGTTTAAACGGCCATACAGGGTGTTTATTTAGAGATATACTCTTATACAAAGCAACTGAAAGGGGAATCTAAAGAAAATGAACAGAATAAGGAACTAATGCGAAAAAAATGTTGATAATGCTAACTTTTAGAGCGAAAAACCTTCCTTTTTTAGGAGTTTTTTCTTGGTTTTTGTCCCTCCAGGACTAGAGAAGCCACCCAATGTACCGTCCGACCTAATAACCCTATGACAGGGTACTTTAGGGGCATAGGGGTTCTTAGCACATGCATTCGCTACAGCACGAGCTGCTTTAGGCTTATTTATGCCTATAGCGACCTGTTTATAGGTCTTTACCTTACCTTTAGGTATAGTTTTAAGATATTCCCACACTTTTATTTGAAATTTAGTTCCTTTTAGAATCATTAGAAGGTTTTTTTGAGTATTTGGAGTGTAATTTTGTCTCTCTTTTAGAACCTACAAACAATAAGGCCCAAGCGCACTTACCATCAGGCATCTTGATACTATGTTTACAGTTGTATCTTCTAAAGCCGACATATGCCGGTTTTCTCCAAAAAGTACCATTTTCTGTTCTTTTCCAATAGCCTTCTTTAAGGATTGTGGTAATATATGTCCAATAGTGGTCGTGCAAGTCTCCTAAATCACTCTTTAGAAGCTTATGTATGAAAACATTGAATGGAAACCACTTAGGTTTACGTCTGATAAGAGGGTAATATCCTATTACAAATGGTTTTGCAGTTTGATAATTTGGCCAGCTTGGACCTCTGTCTAATATAACTCGTTTTCTATTAGCAAACATATTTAAGGTTACTATAATTCATTTCTTGACATCATAAAATTTCTGAATTATATAGTTCCGATAATTAATGGTTATCGGAAAATAATGGAATGAATGAATTAGTTACAGATCTAAAATCTATAGAGTTAGAAACTATTACTAATCTTAAGTTATCTAAGGCTAACAACACTATTCGTGCTTATAAATCAGATTTTAAAGATTTTACAAATTTTTGCGTCAAAAATGGCTTCAAATCACTTCCAACGGAACCAAAAATCGTATCCTTATATCTGACGCATCTCTCATCAAATAGCAAAATGAGCACTTTAAAGCGTAGAATAGCTTCAATTACGGTCATACATCGATTAAAAGGACTTTACATTGACACTAAACATCCAATTATAATTGAAAATTTAATGGGCATCAGAAGGAAAATGGGAAGTTATCAAAAATCTAAAAAGCCTATACTTATCAATGAGTTAAAAGAAATAATTAAATCTATAAATGAAGTTAATACCTATAACGGCAAACTAGACGAAGAAAGAACAGCAAGAGATAAAGCTATTATTCTAACAGGATTTGCTGGGGGCTTCAGGAGATCAGAATTAGTTTCTATAAATTATGAAGATTTAGAATTTGTCACTGAAGGAGTAAAAATATTTATCAAAAAATCAAAAACTGACCAATCAGGAGAAGGTATGATTAAAGCCCTTCCCTACTTCGAAAATAAAAATTTTTGTCCAGTTACCTGGCTAAAAAAATGGTTAGAAATATCAAGAATAAAAACTGGCTTAATATTTAACATTTCGGATAAAAGTGTTGCATTATTAGTTAAAAAATATGCTTCAATCGCTGGCTTAGACTCTAATGTATATTCTGGTCATAGTCTTAGATCAGGATTTGCTACTGTTTCTGCAGAGTTTGGGGCTGACGAAAGAAGTATAATGACTATGACTGGACATAAAACGACACAAATGGTTAGACGTTATATTCAAGAAGCTAATTTATTTAAAAACAATGCACTAAACAAAATTAAAATATAACTAAAAATATTTATTGTAGATATAATTTAATTTACAGAAGAGCAATTCAATCAAGTAAAAAAAAGATATTTTGGGATTCTTTAATGGACCTGTATACTTTTTGGTTATTATACATTTGTTAAACTCATATTCACTACCATTCAAATAATATTTTAAAAAAAAACTAACACTTATACCCCACTTTTTTAAGAAAATTTTAGATCCTCTATTTCTTTTTAAAGATTTTTTTTTTCTTAAAGATATAGATCCAAAATGATAAACTCTGCTATTAGATAGGCCCTTAAAAATTCTAACATTTTTTTTCCATAATTTCATATTAAGGTCTGGATCAGATCCAATGCCTGGATTAAACTCTTCACTCAATCCTCCCACACTGTTCCAGACATCTTTATGAATAAGATGTGGCGACCAATGTGTACCTTGAAAATCGTGGTAATTAAGTGATTTATATTCGGATAAAAGTTTTTTTTCATCAAAATCACTATGAGTTTTACCGCAATTTAGTTGAATGTGACCGTTTAATGGTTGAATCATTGTTCCTGATAAGTAAAAAAAATTATGTCCTATTTTATTTATCTCTTCTTCAAATGCAACGTCCCAATCGGGACAAAAATACATGTCATCATGGCCATAAATGATGTAATCCGTTGAAATTTTTTCAGCAGCAATATTAACGGATGAACATAATCCAATATTCTGATGCGAATGTGAGTAGTTTATTTTATTCTTCTTAACAAAATCTAATGTACCATCAATTCCTTCATTAACGTGAAGGATTATTTCGTTATCAAATTTCGAGTTTTTTTTGAGGCTTTTTAAGCAAATTTTTAAATAATCTATGTTGTTAAATGTGGGTATTATTACTGAAAACATTTTTATGAGGGTGTAATATTGATTATTATTCCCATAAATATTTATTTTTTTTATAACTTATGCCCAAAGTATTATTAACTATATAATCAGCTACAATGGTAGAATTAAAATATTTCATGTATTTCAATCTACCATTTTTAGCGATTTTTTTTCTTTTCTTGTCATCTCTTGCAAATTTTTGAATTTTTTCTGAAAGATTAGATAAATTGTTATAAAATATTATTTCATTTTCAGAAAAAAAATTATTATAAAGTGTTCGATCATGAATGAAAGTTAGTAAACCATTACCTACCAATTGAGCTATTCTATCACTACTATAATATTTTATGGGATCTCCCCTACTCAAATTAACCGCCATTTTTGCATTAGAAATTGATTTTAAAAATGAATCTGCCCATATCGGTTGATTATTATTAAATCCATGAAGATCAAACTTCACATTAGGTGTTCTCTCAACTAACCTATTAACAAAATCAGCTCTTTCATCATATTTTCCTTTTTTCAAAGTGCCTCTGTGAACTCCGTGACTTAAAGCAAAAAACACATCCATAGAACACTGGTCATTTTCATAATTTTTCAGAATCTCAAAAGAAGGATCAGCTGGATTTGGCATGAATAATGTAATTTTATTTTTTGGTAAGAAATTCAAAACATCTGGTGATGTGGTGACAAAATTGGCATCCGTAAATTCTATTTTATCTAAAATTCTTGATTTATTTCTTTTTAGGAAGTTGGGACCTACATTATTTGCGGAAACACCAAATGAGTCAAGAAACCATTGAGCTATTTTTATATTTTTATAGTTTTCCTTTATATAAGATAATGTCTCAGGTTTGATTTGATCAGCGTGACCAAGAATTAATATATCTGGTTTATAATTGTAAACTGTATTGATTAATTTTTGATTCAAAGTATTAGATCCTGTATAATCTTTGATACTTCTATAATGTTTAACTATATCCCTGTCACTAAATCCTAAAACGCTGTGACCAAGTCTTATGAATCCGTTATTGAGTCTTCTTCCAGTATTAAAAAAAAGTCTACCATCATGACGCTCGTTAAAATTAGTAACATGTAATATTCGTAAAGTTCTTGGGATTTTTATTTTAAAATAATTTTTTAAAATTTTTGATTTTAGCAAACTATCTCTATAATCATCAATTTTTTCAGAACTTAATTTGTTTGTGTGAAAAAAATTTTTTATAGAAAGTTTTTGCAGTTCATACCTCAATTTATTATTTTCAATTAATTTTTTAATAGCCGAATAAACTGAATCAACATTCAATTCTTTTATAATAACTCCGTGCGTAACCGTTTCAGGTAAACCACCTTTATTGCTAATTATTGTAGCGCAACCTCTACTGCTAGCTTCTAAGCTTGTTCTTCCTAACGGCTCATCCCATCTTGAGCATGCCACTGCAATACTAGTTTTTTCAAAAATCTTTAAAACTCTATTATGATTTATGAAACCCATTACATCTAATCTTTTATGCTTAAAAGAAAGAGTTGATCTTGGTTCGTCGCCTATAACTATAGCCTTCCAGTCACTATATTTTTTCAATATTTTTAAAGTTGCTTTTCCAAATAAATCATAACCCTTTGCTCGGTTTAATTTACCAACAAATGTAATCCATTTTTTTTTATTTTTTAAATTTATTTGTACAGGGTTAGTGGATTGATAAATAACATTTAATTTTTCTGAGTTAACAAATAAGCCACTCACACCTTCTAGGAATCTTTTTCTAGACCAATGACTATTAAAAATAATTTTAGTAGTGTTTAACAACAATTCTTTGCGCTCTTTCACTGATCTTGATCCCGACATAGTTAAAGGATCGTTATGAAAATATAAAATTATTTTCTTTTTTGGATTCATTTCAAATATTTGGTGAAAATAATTTGGACGATTATGAATTTCTATCAAATCAGAAGGATGTTTTTTTTCAAACTTTAGAAATTCGTTAACATATAATTTGCTACCACTTTGAATTATTTTTTTTTTCAATTCTATATTCTTGTAATTAAGTCTATATGTACTTTTTAAGGCTGTATTACCGAAGATTGTTATATCGTTTTTGAATTTACTTAATTTTACAGTATCTTTTATAAATAATGATACAGCACCAGCATAGGTTGGAGAAAAATTTTCCTTGTATGGTAAAAGAATTGAAATTTTCATATATTAAAAATTTATTACCTAAAATAATATTTCATAAAACTTTACAAAGTGTCAAATTTATTCAAAAGATATTAAATTAAATTTTAGTCCATGAATCCGGCCAAAAATTTATATTTGATGACATATTTAATTCTATATCTTTTGGACGTACAATGACCTTTTTATCATTATTGCATAGCCACGCCGCCCACCAATGAAAAGTAGTAGGACCAACAATAAAATATTTACATTGGCACATTAAAAAAAAATCTAGAAGAATCTTATTTTCACTATCATTTTCAACAAAAGTATATATATGAGGATCAAAATAATTGCCTAAATTTTCAAAATTATCGGACCAAATTAAAAATTTGGGATTTTTAATTTTTAATTTAAAATACTCTATCGCTCTGTATATATAATTAACGGTTATATTTTCAAAGTCGCCGCTTTTTTGTACCTTTGTTTTATCTTCGTCCTCACCCTCAATCTCTGTAAATCTTCTTCTTCTAATAGCTATAGAGACCACATTGTCGTCGTCAATTATTTTCTTAAAAGTATTATTTTTTATGTCAGGAACAGATTTAAAAGAAAATTCTTTTAATAAATCGTTTCTATATTCTTTAAAATAGATTTCCGATTCAAAATAACCTTCAAAATAAATTGTATCTTTGTATTTTTGAACTAAATATTCGTTAGAATAAGACGTTCTTTTATTATTATCTTTTTTTTCTATCAAAAAATTTTTTTTTTTAGTAAATTTATCAGTAAATTTTAAAAATTTTCTCTTAATTTCACCTTCTGCATTTAAAAATTTATATTTTTTTTCAGCAATTTTAGAATTAAGGTTGAATATTTCCAATTCGTAGTTGGGTTTCCAATTTAATTTTCTCTTTTTTTGTCTTTTTTTTATATCGTGTTTTATGCCAGTCTCATCATCAATTAATAAAGTATAGCCTAATTTTTTAGAAAAAGCATAGGCAGCAGCGTACAAAAACATTTGATTACCGAAACCATTAGAAATTCTTACTACCAAATTTTTAGACATTCAAAATATATATTTTATTTATATTGAAAAAAATTCTTTATCTCACTTACAATTCTTCTCATTTGAAATATTTTTAAATTCGGATGAAGTGGTAAGCTTAAACATTGATTTGCCCAATTCTCAGAATTTTTTAAAGTAATTTTTTTATTAATAAACTTTGCTTTATTTAAACTATAAGGATAATGAATCTGACAATTAATTTTTTTCATTAAAAGATATTTTAGTAGTTTATTTCTATACTTTGTTCTTATAACATATAAATGTCTTGACGAGCCTGGGTTTGTCTCTGTAATTTTTATTTCTTTAATATTTCTTAAACTTTTGTCATAAAAAATAGAAATTTTTCTTCTTATATCATTTAATTTTAAAATTGATTTTAATTTATTTTTTAAGACAACAGCCTGAATAGTGTCTAATCGACTGCTCATTCCAATAATATTGTGTTCATTTTTTTTTACAGCTCCCAAATTTCTTAGTGATAATAATTTTTTATATATTTTAAAATCATTGGTAGCAACTAAACCTGCGTCTCCATAAGCGCCTAAATTTTTTGAAGGATAAAAACTGTAACAGGCTACATTAGCAAATCTTTCATTCCTTTCTTTTTTACAGCATTTACTATTAGCATTATAATCGCAATAGTAACAACTGTAAGCAAAATGAGATTGTGCACTATCTTCGATTATGAAAATTTTTCTTCCTACTGTCTTCCTAAGTTTTTTTATATCAACTTTTTGACCATATAAATTAACAGGTATAATTACTTTGGTTTTTTTGGTTATGCTTTTAAGAACTTTTGTAATTGATATGAGGCCAGTTTTCTCATCAATATCCGCAAAAATTATTTTACAATTATTAAGTATAACAGCAAGGCCCGTAGAGATGTAAGTCATTGCAGGAATAATAATCTCATCATCTTTTTGTAGATTTATTGACTTAAGAGCTAATATCAAAGCGTCAGTTCCAGAGGCGCAACCAACAGAATATTTAATTTTAGACAATTTTGAAAATGAGTTTTCAAAATTTTTTACCTCTTTTCCTAATATAAATTTTTTTTTTGTAATTGTTGAATGGATCTCTTTATTAATTAATTTATCTTCATGTTTAGATATAGGATTAACTTCAGTAAAATTAATTAATTTAACCATCTGTTCTATTTATCTTGTTTAATAAAAAAGTGACTTTTTCATTAAATTTTTTCTTAAAAAGGTAGTTGTTATTTTTTTTGATTGCATAAAAGATATATTTAACCATATTTGTAAGTGGCTCATTAAGGTCAATTTCAGGTACTTCCAGATTATATTTTGACCAGTCATTTGTAAATTTTTTTTTGAAAATTTTTATTTTATATAAAGATTCATTTTCATCGCAATATAAGGTGGCTTTTTGAAATTTAATCTTGATTAATCTAACTTTTGTTGGTGAAAGCCACGAATTTCTAATTAACACATTAGGATTATTTCTGTATTTTAAATTAATATAAACACTATCACACAAAGTATTCTTTAAATTTGTTTTTTTAATTGTTTGAATTTTATAAGGCAGTTTATTTATCAAGTATAGTAATATTGATATATCATGGGTTCCCAAGTCCCATATAACGTTTGCATCATTTCTCACCGGAGCTTGTTCTCTAAATGACTGTATCTCTAGAATTTTTCCATATTTGTTACTATCGATTATTTTTTTTATGAAGTTAATAGTTCCTGAAAATAAAAAAGGATAGTCCACAAAAATCATCCTTTTTTTAACTTTTGCAATTTTGTTCAAACTTTTAACTTCTACCAAGGATAAAGAAAGAGGCTTTTCTACCAAGATATGTTTAGAATTTTCTAAAGCATATTTAGCTATTTTAAAGTGTGTTGATGTGGGAGAAGAAATTATTACTAAATTATGTTGATCATTTTTAATAGCCTTCTTAAAATCTTTGTAACAATTTATTAAAGGATAATTTTTTTTAGCCAAAATTAAGTTTTTTCTTTTTTTATCCGATATCGAAACAATATTAAAAAACTCAGAATTTTGAAAGTTTCTGGCTAACTTAGAACCCCAATATCCATAACCAATTAAACAAGCATTAAACATGAGAATTTAGTATTTATACTTTTTGTTATTATTTTCAATTAAATAAATTTTATTATTTTTATAAACGCTTTTTTGAACTTCCATACCATTAACTTTTGGCAACTGGTACGCTGGAAAAATTAATGATCTAATTTTATTGTGTATTTTGATTGAGCTTTTTTTCAAAGTAATTTTAAGCATTTTCTTATAATTGACGCTGTCTCTACTATAATAACACCCTGAGTTTAAAACTTGTTTTTTTAATTTATATTTAGAATTGAGAATATTATGTAAGTTTTTTTTAAACATAACTATGGCGAGATTCATTAATTTTAAATAATTTTCCTGGGCCGTATCATTGATTTTAATTTTAAATTTTTTTTGATCAATTATATCTCCAGTATCAATTCCGCTATCAATTTTGTGGATCGTTACACCCGAATATTTTTCACCATTATAGATTTGAAGAAAATTTGTATGACACCCCCTATATTTAGGCAACAAACTAAAATGAAAATTAAATAAATTATTAGTTTTAAATTCCTTAACTTTAATAATTTTCAAATACTCTAATGAAAAAAAAAATAATTCTTTAATAGAATAAAGCTCTTCAATCTTCGCAATTCTTATCTTATTATCAATTGCAAATTTTCTAAATGAGGGTTGCCAATCATCTGTACCTTTATCATTATGATTCGGTAAAGCTAAAATTTTTAATTCTTTATTTTTATTGGAAAACAGAAATTTCAAAGCATGTATAGCGCATTTGTTTTTTCCAGCAATACAAATATACATCAGTAAGAATTTAATCCCAAACGTATTTATACTTATTTTTATTATCGAACGTTTTGAACAAAATATATTCTGATATAATAGTATTATTAAATATAGAGAAATATTTTTTTTTACCATTTTTTGAAATTTTATTTATTTTATTTATATTTCCATATAATTTATCCATCTGATTTAATAAATCCTCTACATTGTTATAAAAACCCATTTCATCATTACTAAAAAAATCAAAAAATCTAGTTTTTTTATCAATAAATGTCATTATACCGTTAGCGACTAAAGAAGCGATTCTATTACTTGACGCGTATCTTGTTGGTCTACCCCTGCTTAGATTCAAAGCCATTTTACATTTTGATAATTCATTAAAATAATGATAGTTCCATTTTGGTTGCTCGTGAGCATAACCTAATATATTAAATGCAAATTTATTATTTTTTTGAATCAATTCGTTTAAAAAGAATTCTCTTTCGTCTGTATTTTTTGGTTTTAATTTTCCATAATTAACGCCATGACTCAATGCAAAAAAAAGATCCTTATATCTATTATTAAAATTATATATTTCCAGATTTTCAATATTTTCATCAGCCGGAATTGGCATATAGCTCAATTTATTTTTTGGAATTTTAGTTTTTATAATATCAGGAAAAGTTGTGACAAAATAATGATCAATTAATTCTACATTTGACTCGATTAAATTGAGGTTATTAACATAGTTTGGGCCACCTTTTACTAAATGATCTTCATACCAGAGGGCAAATTTTGTGTTATATTTTGTTTTAATTTCCTCAATTGTTTTTCCATTTAATATATTATTATGACCCAGCAAGATTAGATCAGGCCTATAATTATCAGATATATTAAGAAGTTTTGAATTAGTGTGACCATTGCTTTTCAATAATAATTTTTTATTATAATCCTTATAACTAAAATTTATTACATCGTGATTATTTCTTATGAACCCACTTGTTATTTTGTTTGATATAGAAATGTTAAATAATCTATGATTATTTTTTTCATCAAAACTTGAAATATGTAAAATTTTTAGATTTTTATTTTTAATATAATTTATTTTTTTAGTTAAAAGATTATTTTTTAAATTGTCAATTTTATTAGTTAAATCTTCTATTTTGTGAATAACAGTATTAAAATTTTTAATTTGGATATTTTTAAGCAAATTACTATTATTAATTATTTTAATTATTAATTTTTCAAGTGCTAGTGGGTTTAATTTTTCTAAAATAAGGTTATTATTAAATGTTTCAGGTAAGCCGCCTCTATTGCTTGTAATAGTAGCACAACCATAACAAGCAGATTCCATTGCGGTTCTACCAAAAGGTTCTTGCCATCTAGAACAAACCACGGAAATTGAACTTTTCTTATAGAAATTTAGTATTTTTTCGTGAGGTAACCAACCAATAACATTAAAATTTTTATGCTTGAAATTATGAGTTTCTCTTCTCTCGTTTCCTATGGCATAAACCTTCCATTCGTTAAATTTATGAAGAACATTCAAAGCTGCTTTACCAAAAATATCATAACCTTTTGAGGAATTTAGTTTACCGGTAAATATAATTATTTTTTCCTTTTTGGGAAATGCATTTATTTTCTTTATTCCAGGATATAAAATTTCACAATTATTTTTATATTTAAAAGGTAAACCCTCAAAAAATTTCTCCATCACCCAATTACTTACAAAATATATTTGATCACAATTATTTGCGATAAACAGTCTTTCTTTAACACTTTTCGAAAATCTCAAGTCTTGAGGATTATTGTGATAAATAAAAATGAGTTTACTATTTAATTTTTTCTTTAGTAAAAAAACCAATGATTCTGGTCTATTATGAATTTCGATTATATTGTATCTATTTTTTTTATAATGTTCGTAAAATTTTTTTGTATAATAATTATTTTTTCTGTATTTGATATTTGAAATATCCAGATTTATAAAGTTTTGTGTTAATGGTCGACTTTTTTTATGAAGGTAACCAAATACAGATGTCTTATCTTTAAGGTGACTGTGACCCAAATAGTCTTTAACCCAAATGGCTGCTGCGCTGGCTTCATTTAAAGTATATTTCTCTTTATAAGGTAGAATTATCGCTATTTCTTTTTTCATATGTTAATGTTTCTAATTGTGTTTCTTAATTTTCTATTTTTCTTTATATAGCATTCTCGAATAATAGCTGCTTTCTTTGTAAAATATTTTTCAATATATATTACTTTCCATTTTCTTCCCCTTGTAAATTTAGCGCCTCTCCCTTTATTGTGCAAATATAATCTCTTTCTAAGATTATTTGTGTAACCAACATAAGTTATTAATTTTGAATTCTTATAAGTCCCTAGTACATATACAAAATAATCCATTAAAAACTTAAAGTAATTTTAAAGTTGTTCCAAAAAAGAATTCTTTTAATGAAAACCATATATTAAACCACTTTAAGCTATTATAGCAAATTTTTGGCGGTCCCACGGGGAATCGAACCCCGATTAGATGATTGAAAACCATCTGTCCTAACCGTTAGACGATGGGACCTATTAAATTATTCTTGTATTTATTATATATTGGAATCTGTTTCAATGATGATAATTTTGTTTTATTCATGAAGAAATTCAATTTATTAAAGATTAGGTGTTATTTAGCATAGCAAATGAAAATTTTACAAAAAGAAATCCATCAACTTTTAAATTTATATAAATTTAAAAAATTGATTAAAGCAGAAAATCTTAATAGGAAGCTAATACATAACTATCCAAAAGTTGTTATTTTATATAACATTTTGGGACTTATTCTTACTGAACAAAATAGAGTAAATGAAGCAATAGAAATATACGAAAAAGGAATTAAATTTAATCCTGAATACGCCATGATTTATAATAATTTAGGAACCATTTATAAATCTAAGGCAGAATATAAAAGAGCAGAAAATTATTATAAAAAATCGATTAGCTTAGACAACAAAATATCAGAGCCACATAATAATTTAGGAAGTCTTTATCTTACGCTTAATAAAATTAAAAAAGCAGAACTGTCTTTTAAAAGATCATTAGCAATTGATTCAAAATTTTATATATCTTATTACAATTTAGGGATTTTATATAAAAACTTAGGCAAATTTGATGAAGCCAAAGTACATTTGCTGAAATCTATAGAATTAAATACAAATTTCTATTCTGCTCATAGAACGTTAAGTCAATTAATTAAATATAAAAAAGACGATGATCATTTAGCCTTATTAAAAAAAATCTACCATAATTCTAAAAAAAATAATGAACAAAACCCAGATATAATTTTTGCACTTGGTAAAGCTATGGAAGATATTAAAGATTACGATAATTCATTTAAATATTACAAGGAGGCCAATTATCTTCGTAGAAAACAGATAAATTTTTCAGTAGAGAAAGAAAAAAATGAATTTGATAACATCAAGAAAATATTTAATGAAAATCTTTTTAAAAAATATGCTAATTTGGGTAATTTGAATTCTTCAGCTATATTTATAGTTGGCATGCCAAGGTCTGGTACTACACTTGTAGAGCAAATAATATCAAGCCATCCAAAGGTTTTTGGTGGAGATGAACTTTATTTTCTACCAGATTTAATAAAAAATAATTTTTATATGAACTATGGCAAATTATTATTAAAACAAAATAATAATATAAAAAAAAAGGATCTAAAATTGATAGGACAAAAATATATCAATGATTTAATGAAAATTTCCAACAAATCTGAAAAAGTAACTGATAAACTTCCAATAAATTTTAAGTGGATTGGTCTAATTAAATTGATACTACCAAATTCAATAATAATTCACTGTGTGAGAAATTCTAAAGATAATTGCTTATCAATTTTTAAGAATTTTTTTGCAAACAAAAGTTTAAATTTTGCCTACAATTTAGATGAAATTACAGATTTTTATAACCTCTATCATGACTTAATAAAGCATTGGAAGAAAACACTTCCTAAATTTATTGTGGATATAGAATATGAGCAAATCATTGAGAATCCTGAACAACAAATTAGAAACTTAATAGAAAAATGTAATTTAGATTGGAATAAAAACTGTCTAAAATTTTATGAAAATAAAAGGCTCATTAAAACAGCTAGTGATATTCAAGCTAGAAAAAAAATTTATAAAAGTTCAATTAATTCCTGGAAAAATTATAAAAAAAATCTGCAGAATTCTTTTCAGAAATTACCAAACTAAATTAATTAATAGATAGATCTTCTATAATAAATTCAATATTTTGCTTACCTCGCCATGAATTTAAAGTTATTTTTCCCGCAATATTAAATTTTTTTTTATTTTTTTGATCAAGAAATGGCTCTAATGGACCATTTTTAGCATTAAAAGCGATGCTTTTAATAACTGAACCATCTTCTCCATGTAAAACAGATTTTATATGTTTGTCTGCTACAAAATTTGAATTGATTACCTTTAAATTTTTGATCGCAAATTTTGGTTCAATATTCCCTGCGCCAAAAGGAGCTAATTTACAAATCTCATGATAAAATTCTTCATTTATGGCACTTGGGGCTATCAATGAATCTAGATATAAATTTCTTATACTTGATGAATTCAATTGAGATTTTTCATAATTATCAATTAAAAAATTTCTAAATAAACTTATATTATTTTTTTTAATAACAAATCCTCCTGCCATTTTATGTCCACCTCCTTTTTCAAGAATTTTTAATTGAGTACCCATAATAATATGTTTTCCGATATCAAAACCATTTACCGATCTAGCCGATCCTTTTCCCAGATTTTCATTTAATGAAATTATTATCGTTGGTTTATTATATTTTTCTTTTATTCTTGAAGCCACAATACCAATTATTCCCTCGTGCCAACCCTCACCAGACAAAACTAATACTGGATCATTTTTAAAATTATCGATGAGTGAATAAACTTTTTTAAATAGAATAAACTCAATACTCTGTCTTTCTTTATTAGACTTATTTAAATCTGTTGCAATTTTATAAACTTTCTGTGGATCGTTGGAAGACAAAAGTTCAGCACCATGGGAAGATTTTCCTACTCTGCCACCGGCATTAATTCTTGGTCCCAAGACGTAACCCAAATGATATGTGCTAGGTTCAGATTTAATTTCACACAAATCATATAAAGTTTTTAAACCCAAATTTAATCTTTTTTTTATCACTTTCAGCCCTTGAGAAACAAAAGCTCTATTCAAATCTATAAGTGGAACAACGTCACATACAGTAGCTAAAGAAACTAAATCTAAAGAATTTAAAATATTCGGTTCTTTTATATCGTTCTTTACAAACCAACCAGAATCTCTAAGTTTTTTATTTAAAGCTACCAAAAACATAAAACAGACTCCGGCAGCGCAAAGATAATTAAGTTGTGAGGTATCGTCATATCTATTGGGATTTACAAGAGCGCAAGCCTTTGGAAGTTTAAAATCAGACTGATGGTGGTCTAATACAATCACATCAATATCTCTATCTTGAGAAATTTTAATGGGTTCAAATGACATTGTGCCACAATCAACGGTAATGATGAGTTTGACTTCCAAATTTATAAGATTTTCAAAACCCTTTATTGTAGGACCATACCCTTCCTTTTTTCTGTCAGGAATGTATATATGTATTTTTTGATTTATGGATAAAAAATAACGTAACAATAACGCTGTGGATGTAGCTCCATCCACATCATAATCACCAAAAATACCTATTGATTCTTTTTTGATAATACTGTGATAAATTCTATTAATTGCAACATCCATGTTTTTTAAACAGTAAGGATTTGGCATAATATTTTTAATTGCTGGATTTAAAAAAAAATCTATATTTTTAATATCATTTTTTCTAATAGATAAAAGTTTTGCAACAATTTCGTTCAAAGTATATTCTTCACAATATTTCTCTACATCTGAAGAACTGAACTTTTTAAATATCCAGTTCTTTCTACTGACTGAAGTGAAGTTCATTTTTTTATTATATTTTTAATTATTTTATTTGTGTTACTGCTTTTGTGAAGTAGTAAAGTTTCGGCTTCGAAAGAATTACCAAGATCTTTTATACCTTTAACCATATCGCCGTTTGTGACTCCAGTAGCACAAAAAATAACATCACCTTTGACCATATCTTTAAGATAATACTTAGTGTTAAGTTCCTTAATACCCATTTTTTTTGCTCTGTTTTTTTCATCTTCATTTTGAAATACTAGTCTAGTCTGCATTTGACAAGACAAACAGCTTAAAGCAGCAGCTGCTAGAACTCCTTCTGGACCACCGCCTATTCCTAAATATATATCAATGTATGTGCTAGGTTTGGCAACAGAAATGACACCAGATACATCACCATCAGTTATAAAATTTATTTTAACGTTCAACGAGTTTAACGCCTCTATTATTTTGTTGTGTCTTGGGCGTTTCAAAACGCAGGCATTTATTTGATGTGGAGAAACATTTTTTG
Source organism: uncultured Pelagibacteraceae bacterium (assembly GCA_913050185.1). Lineage (GTDB taxonomy): Bacteria > Pseudomonadota > Alphaproteobacteria > Pelagibacterales > Pelagibacteraceae > AG-414-E02. Next base: position 25,648 of record CAJXBA010000005.1, on the reverse strand, counting down.
CTTCTGATAATAATCTAATATTTTTTTCTACAGAAAAATCAAGATCAACTAAATTTTCGGGTAGTCCAGGACCAATAGCAATTTTTTCCATATAAGTGTCTGGCGCATTAAGGAGATTGCCTTTATGAGTGACAGCGAGTACTGATAAAGCATTTGGCAAGTTTTTTGCTGTGAAATTTGTTCCTTCTAAAGGATCAACTGCAATATCAAGTTCTTCACCTCTCTTGGTTCCAACTTTCTCGTTAATATAGAGCATCGGTGCTTCGTCTAACTCACCTTCGCCAATTACAATTTTACCTTTCATATCAATATTATTTAATTGTTTTCTCATTTCATTAACCGCTTCACGATCGGCACCAATTTTATCATTTTTACCCTTAAACAGTGAAGCACCGTAGGCAGCTCTCTCAGTGGTGTGAATAAAAGAATCAATAAACTTTTTATCAATGTTCATTTAAACTTTTTCTATTCTAATAAAGGTAGATTTTTTTTTGACAAATTTATTGTTATTTAAATTAAAAATTAAACTATTAAAATTTTTTTCTCTAGATTCATGTGTTAATATAACAATAGAAGCAGTTTTATTCTTTTTATCAGGTTTTTGAATTAGATTTTTAATTGAAATTTTATTCTTGGTAAAAACTTTAGTTATCGAAGATAAAACGCCAGGTTTGTCTTTAACATCAAAACGCAAATATAAAGAGTTCAAGTATTGATTTTTATCATAAGTATTAATTTTTTTTCTTTTCTTAAACGGTAATCCAAACGGATATTTAATATTACCTCTTAAAATAGATAACAAATCAGACATAAGGGCTGAGGAAGTAGGTCCAGGTCCCGCTCCCTCACCTTGTAATAGATTTTGTCCTACCGGTTTACCTTCAAGAATCACGGCATTCATAACTCCATTGATATTTGCTATATATGTGTCTTTTTTTATTAGACATGGATGAACTCTTTCAAATAATTGGTTATTTATTATTTCAGTAATTCCCAGCAATTTTATTCTAAAATTTAATTTATCTGCCATTTTAATATCCTCAAGTTCGATATTTTCTATTCCATTCATTAAACAGTTATTTTTTGAAATTTTATTATTAAATACGAGAGCAGATAATATTCTTACTTTAGCTAAAGTATCATAGCCATTCAAATCAAATCTTGGATCTCTTGTCTCAGCGTATCCTAAAATTTGAGCTTTCCTCAAGACATTAGCAAATGAATCTTTTGAACTTTCCATTTTGGAAAGTATATAATTGCAAGTACCATTTAAAATCCCAACGACTTTATTAATTTTGTTCGTAGCTAAACCTTCTTTTATAGTTCGTAATATTGGTATCCCCCCACCAACCGATGCTTCAAATTCTAAATTAACTTTATTTTTTTCTGCTAACGAAGAAAGATAATCGCCGTTCTTTGCTATTAAAGCTTTATTTGCAGTAATTACATGTTTTTTATTTTTTAAAGCCAGTTCAACAACTTTTTTTGACAAACCATCTGAATAACCGATTAATTCAAATACAATATCTATTCTTGGGTCTTTGGCTATATAAATTGGATTTTTGTAAAAAATTTTTTTACTAAATTTAAAATTTCTTTTTTTATTAATGTTTTTTGCTGATATAGCAAGAATATTAACGTTTACTCCAGTTTTAATTACAATATCTTTTTTTTTAGATAGTATTTCTTCATACAATCTACTTCCGATTTGTCCTAATCCAATTATTCCAATATTGATATTCTTATACATAATAATTAATTGGGTATATTGTTGACATTAGGATAAGATTTGTGTGCATTTCTCTTAATAATTTTATTAACTAAGTTTTTAAATTCAGTATTTGCTTTATTATTCTTTATAGAAGCATATTTCTTCGATGGATTTTTCTTTCCATATTGTTTTTTAGTCTTAAATCTTTTTTTTTTCTTTGCAGAACGAGATTTTTGAGCTATTTTTTTTTCATTCTTTATTTTTTTTAATTTATTCATACGAGCTTGTTTAGCTAATTTTTTTTCATTTTTAATTACCCTTTTTTTGCTTGATTTATTTCTCTTGACAAAAGTTTTACGTCGAACATTTCTTTTTTTATCTTCCAAATTCGTTTGCTCTTTTATTATCTCAAGATCTGATTTAATTATCTTATCAAATTGATCTGATTTCTTTATTTCAACTGTCATTGTTTTTTTAAAATATGTATTTTTTTCTGCAACACTGCGGCAGGCGTGATCACCACACCAGTAAAGAGCAGCAGTTTTTGAACAACCAAAAAAAAGAAAACAAAAAACTAATAAATTAATATATTTCATTGTAATCCCAAAGTTTCATTTAAGTGATAAGCAACATTCATATTTTGAACAGCTTGTCCTGAAGCACCTTTGATTAAATTATCTATTGCAGAAATAATAATAACTTTATTTTTTTTTCTATCTTTACATATAGAAAGTTTACAATAATTTGTATTCATCACATCACCAGTTCCAATCGGAGTGTTAAACTTAGCTATTTTAACAAAAAAATTATTTTTATGATATTGTTTTAAAAATTTATATATCTTTTTTGCATTATTTTTTTCAATTGTTTCTAAATATATAGTAGATAGAATTCCTCGAAACATTGGCAAAATATGTGGTGTAAAAAATACATTAATTTTTCTTTTTGACGCTTTTGATAATTCTTGATCAATTTCTGCCATATGCCTATGTGATCCTATTCCATAAGCAGAAACAGAATCAAATAAATTTTTAAATAAAAATTTTTTTTTAACATTTCTTCCTGCTCCTGAATATCCAGATTTAGAATCAATAATTATATTGTTAACATTTATCATCTTTTTCTCCATTAAAGGAATCAGCGGAATTTGAACAGAGGTTGGGTAACAACCTGGGCACGCGATTATTCTATGATTGTTAAGTTTATTTCTGGAAAACTCTGTAATTGCATAAATAGATTTATTTATAAATTTTTTACAATTATGATCTTTTCCATACCATTTTTTATATACTTTATGATCGTTTAATCTAAAATCAGCAGATAAGTCTATCAATTTAATATTATTGGGGATTCTGTTTGCAATTTTTTGAGCTTCACCATTAGGTAGTGCTGTGAAAAGAACATTCACTTTACCCCAATTAATTTTTTTAATATCAGAAATTTTTGGTAAATTTTTTTTCTTAATTTTCTTATCATACATACTAATTGATCTTCCTAGGGATTTTCTTGCACATAAATAAATAATGTTAGCTTTTGGATGTTTAAGTAGTATTTTAATCAACTCAAGCCCCACATATCCAGTTGCACCCGCTATTGCTATATTTAATGAATCCTTCATAGTTTCAGATTATAACAGTTATTATTTTTAAGTGGTAATTTAAAGAAAGTTTATCTTTTAGAAAATTGATAACTTCGTCTTGCTTTTCTATGTCCGTATTTTTTTCTTTCTACAGCCCTTGAATCTCTCGTGGTTAATTTTTCTTTTTTTAAAATTGTCTTTAGATCTGGCTCAAATTCCACCAAAGCTCTCGATATACCAAGAATTATGGCCCCAGCTTGACCAGTTAACCCTCCACCCTTTACGGTACATTTTACATCAAATTCATTTTCTCTCTTAGTTGCTGCAAATGGTCTGCAGATTGCAATATGTAAATTTGGCTTGTTAAAATAATTTGTCATTTTTTTTCCATTAACATAAATATAGCCAGAGCCTTTTTTCAACCAAACTCTAGCAATAGACTTCTTTCTTCTTCCGGTTGCATATTTTGATTCTTTAAAATCCAACTTAATTTTATCAACAATAGATCTTGTATTTAATTGAGGTTCCATATTAGTTTAATAAAATTTTGTTTTTATAGTTAATTTTACCAAAATCAATAATTTTTAGATTTTGTGATTCATGGGGATGGAATTTACCCTTGTATATTTTTAATTTGGAAAGCTGCTTTTTAGCCAAAGGACCATCGGGCAACATTCTTTTAACAGCTAATTTTAAAATTTCTTCAGGCTTTTTCTTTATCAAGAAAGATGGAGTGGTGCTTTTAATACCACCAGGATGACCAGTATGTCTATAATATTTTTTCTTGTTGTGTTTTTTTCCAGTAAATTTAATTTTTTCAATATTTGTTACAACAACAAAATCACCGTTATCCATATGTGGTGTGTATTGACTTTTATTCTTACCACGTAAAACTTTGGATATATAAGCAGCTAACCTTCCAACTATTACATTTTCGGCATCTATTAAAAGCCAATTATTTTTTATTTCATTTTTCTTAATAAAATTTGTCATTTTAATTGGCGCATAAATACTGAGAATAGTGGATAATGTCAAATCTTTTAGAAACACGAAAAGTCTTTACAATTAGTTATTTGAGCATACTGTGCACCTTGAATTCCTATAAAGCACTAAAAAAGATGATATTAAACAAGCTTTAGAGTCCACTAGAAGTGTAAAACTTAGAAATGTTAGTTAATTCTAGAATTTTTGAATACTAGAATTAAAGATGCTGTAACTAAGAGAATTGCTCCTATTTGGTGCATGGATGCTAAAATTATCCATGAACCAGAAAGTACCGTTAAAATTCCCAAAAAAGTTTGTAAAAAAAGAAATATGAAAATTAAATGAGTAATATTTCTTAAATAAGTAAAATTTTTATATCTGTAAATAAAAGTTGCGATAAAACTAAACAATAAGATTATAAAATAAGCTACATTTCTATGTATAAATTGCAAAATGGAGGGCGTTTCTAAAGCTTTCATTGAAAATAGATCTCTAAGGTTAGAGTCGTCAGGAAAATAACTCTGATTCATCAATGGCCAAGATTGATATATCTTGCCAGCATCTAAACCTGAAACAAGAGCTCCTATGCAGATTTGTAAGAGTAAAAAAAGAATAAAAAAAATTGGTAAATGTAGTGGCAATTTTTTATTAGATATGAAAACTTGTTGTTCTTTATATTCAAGGTAATTCCATAATAGTAAAATGAAAATAATAAAAGCCAAAGTTAAATGCATGGCTAAACGATAATGACTAACATCAGTTTTTTCCGTCAAACCGCTTCTAACCATGAACCATCCAATAAAACCTTGAAAGAGTATAAGCAACAAAATCAGATAAAGAGAAATTAATGAATTCTTTTTTATTTTTTTTTTAAATGTAAAATAGAGCAGAGGTATAAGAAAAAAAATTCCAATAAAACGTCCCAACAATCTATGAATATATTCCCACCAATAAATGGTCTTAAATTGTTCTAAAGTCATTGATGAATTTAATAATTTATATTCGGGTATATGTTTATATAGTGAAAATGATTTTTCCCATTCATTTAATGACAGGGGCGGTAATATTCCAGAAACTAAATCCCATCTGGTAATCGATAAACCAGAATCAGTTAATCTAGTCAATCCCCCTATGATAATCATTAAAGCTACAAGAAAAGTTATTAACAATAACCAGTAGGAAATATAAATATTTTTATTTTCTTCATTCATAGTATTAATATACATATCTATTTTATAAATTTATAATTATTTAATGTCACTACAATGAACAAAATAAAACTTAAAATAGCTAGAAATAAAGTTGACCAGATAGATAAAAAAATATTTGATTTAATTAAAAAGAGAACTGAAATTGTTAAATATATGTTAAGCATAAAAAAATACAAAAGACAAATAGTTGATCGCAAAAGAATAGATGATATTCTCAAAAAAATTAAAAATAAATCTGTTAAATATGGTATTGATTCAAAACTAACATCAAGAATATGGAAATCTATAATATGGAGTTATGTTGAATTTCAAAGAAGAAAATTTAAGAAAAAATAATTATTTACTATGTGGTGGTAATTTTTTTTCTATAAATATTTCATGCCTTCGAGTTGATGGATTGTATTTTTTAATTTTAAGTTTATTTTTTGCTTTTTCACCAGTTGAAGGTTTTTTAACATAATAAAAAAAAGCACTATCAGGCTTACTTTCTGGGACAAGACGAACTTTTATAGATGATTTTTTAGCCATTACCTATATTTCTTTAATTCTCTAATAATTCTAGAAATCTTTTCTATTCTACCTCTGACACTTTTACTGATTTTTAAATCATTTTTATATACACTTAAATTAACACCACCGTCAAGTGATTGTATTCCTGGATTATTTAATATTTTTTTTACTCCATTGATGGTCAAGCCTTTATCCTTTAATAAAAATTTTATTAATTTAATAGTTTCAAAATTTTTTTTTGAATAATATCTTCTTTTTCCTGCACCAATTTCAGGACGAATTTGTTTGAATTGAGTTTCCCAATATCTAAGAGTATGTGTCTGTAAATGACCAGTATTTTTATCAATTAACCCTAGTTCCTTGGTGACTTCACCAATAGTCTTATAAGCATCATCGGATTTTGTGATATTATCCATTAATTATTTATTTTATTTTTAATAATATATGATGGTTTGAACTTAACAATATTTCTTGCTGAAATTTTAGCTTCCACTTTGGTTTTTGGATTGCGCCCAATTCTTTCTTTTTTACCTATAACTTCAAATGTTCCAAATGATGAAATCTTAATTTTTTTAAATTTCATCAGTATATCAATTGTTGTTTCAAAGAAATCATCTATTATTCTTGAAGATATATTTTTAGAGAAACCCAAGTTTTGATAAACTTTATTAATTATATTTTTTCTTGTAAAATTTTTTTTTAGCATCAAAAAGAAATAGTACTGCTTTTATTCAGCGTCAACCGTAATTAAGTGTGATTTTATCTTTTTAATTAAATTAGCTTGTACAATTTTATGACACACTTCAATAGAATGAGCGAATCCAATGGCATCAGTTGAACCGTGACTTTTAACTACCGGGCTCTGAAGTCCTAAAAAAATTGCGCCATTATATTTCCTAGGATCAAGCTTCTCCTTAAATTTTTTTAAAGATTTGTATGATATAATTATTGAAAGTTTGTTTAATGCCTTCTTTAAATTTTTTGTTATAAAATTCGCAGTACCTTCAGCAGTTTTTAGTGCTACGTTTCCAGTAAATCCATCGGTTATTATAACATCGACATTTCCATCCATTATATGATTTCCTTCTATAAATCCTCTAAAATCAAAATTTTTTATTTTATTCTCTTTAAGTATAGAATAAGTTTTCTTCAACGTATCGCTTCCCTTATTTTCCTCAAGACCAATATTCAATATCGCGATTCGTGGATTATCATTTTTAAAAAGAGATTTAAATAGAGCTGAGCCCATGCACGCAAAATCTACCAAATTCTTTTCGTTACACTCTATGTTAGCACCAAGATCAAGAACAACATTCATGCCGAGATTGTTTGGCCATAAGCCTGCTAATGCAGGTTTGTTAATTCCGTTAATTGATTTTAATAAAAGTCGAGAGATTAGTAAAAGTGCTCCAGTATTTCCAGCGGAAAGAGAAATATCAGTTCTATTTTCTTTTTGAGATTCAATGGCTTTCCACATGCTTGAATCTCTACCAGTTTTCGCAGCAACAAGAGGGCTTTCATCATCTTTAATAATGTCTTTTGTATTAATAATTTCACAATATTGCTCAATTGATTTATTCCTTGTTATTTCTTTTTCCAAAATTTCTTGACGTCCATAAAGAGAGAAGAAATTATTTTTATTAAATTTTAGAGAAATATTTATTCCATCAATTATTTTTTTTGGAGAATTGTCTCCACCCATTGCATCTATTGCAATTTTTATTTTGTTGCTCATAGTATATTAATTAAATTTCTATTTTTTTGGATCAAAAACTTGTCTACCTTTATAGAGGCCAGTTTTTAAATCTACGTGATGCGACAATCTAAATTCTCCAGATTTCTTGTCTTCAATAATATTTACATTCTTTAATCTATGATGAGATCTTCTTTTATCTCTTCTAGATTTCGAGACTTTTCGTTTAGGTACCGCCATTTACAATATGCTCATTTATAATGAAAATTTAAATCACCATTTAATACACTATCTGAACTTAAATCAAAACAAAAAGCTTGATAAGCATCAAAATATTCAACTAAAACAATATTAATGGCGTTTTTTTTGTCATTATTTAGAGATAGATATTTTAACAAATATGAATTTTTATTTTTTATATTTTTTTGTGCATATTTTTCACTATCTAGCAAAATATTGTAAAACATATTAATCATAAATTTCATTTTTTTGTTAACCGTAATATCGCTATAACCAACTTCCCTCATATTGAGTTCGATTTTTTTGAAAGTGCAATCAAACAATTTCTGATCAAATTCTTTGTATATTAATTGTTCACTTTTTTGTTTTGTTTTAATAAACAAAAATGAAATATGAAGAAAAATAAGATTGATTCTATTCAGAAAAGTATCTCTCAAATCAAATTTTGTGTAAAATAATTTATTACGTGATAATGATAGAACTTTGTTATATAACTTATCTTCCTGTGATTTTACTTTTTTGATATATTTGTTCATATGAAAAATACTGTAATATTATTGTTGATAAGTTTATTTTTTTTAACCGAATGTCAACGCACTAAAATAAGCAAAACACACGGGATATCATATCTTGATAAGAGAGAAAAGTTAATTATTGTAAATAAATCAAATAAAAATGACGCAATTAAAGTTTTAGGACAACCAGCGACCAAAGGGATGACTGACGACAATTTATGGATTTATATAGAAAGAACGATAACCAGAGGTAAAACCTTAAAACTTGGCGGAAGTGAATTAACTGAAAATAATGTTTTAGTTTTAGAATTCGATAAATATGGCGTTTTAAATAATAAAACTTTTTATGATAAAAAAAATATAAAGGATATAAAATTTGCAAAAGCTATTACCGTAAATGATATTAGGAGAGAAAATTTTGTTTATAGTTTTTTGGCCAGTGTTAGACAAAAAATGCAACAGGGAAAAAAATAATATTAATGTGCTATAACCGCTAAGAGAAGCAAAGCCACTATATTAGTAATTTTGATCATGGGATTCACCGCAGGACCAGCTGTATCTTTATACGGATCGCCAACAGTGTCTCCAGTAACAGCTGCCTTATGTGCTTCTGAACCTTTGCCGCCAAATTTCCCATCTTCGATATATTTTTTTGCATTATCCCATGCTCCGCCACCAGCTGTCATTGATATTGCAACAAATAAACCTGTAATAATAACTCCCAGTAACATGGCTCCAACAGCGGATAATGCAGACTCAAGTCCTCCGATTACCAGGATAACAAAATATAAAATTATAGGTGATAAAACAGGTAATAATGATGGTATTATCATTTCTTTGATTGCTGCTTTAGTTAATAAATCTACCAATCTTCCATAATCAGGTTTTCTTTTGCGTTTCATAATTCCGGGTATTTTCTTAAATTGTCTTCTAACCTCAATAACTACAGCCCCACCTGCTCTTCCCACAGCTTGCATAGACATTGATCCAAATAGATAAGGAAGCATACCCCCAACTAATAAACCAACAACAACAAAAGGATTGGATAAATCAAAATTTACTGAAATATTTTCAAGATTCGAACCATTAATGTTTGAGAAAAATTTTATGTCTTCTGTATAAGCAGTAAATAAAACTAGCGCACCTAATCCCGCTGAACCTATAGCATAACCTTTGGTAACAGCTTTTGTTGTATTTCCTACAGCATCTAAAGCATCGGTAATTTTTCTAACTTTTTTAGGTAGGTTTGACATTTCTGCGATGCCCCCAGCATTATCTGTAACTGGTCCATAAGCATCCAAGGCAACAACCATACCAGCTAAAGCAAGCATGGTGGTTACGGCTATTGCAATACCAAATAATCCAGCAATATAATTTGTCGTTAAAATTCCTGATACAATAATCAATGCTGGTAGTGCTGTTGCCTCTAAAGAAACAGCTAATCCTTGAATAACGTTTGTACCGTGACCAGTCGTTGATGATTTGGCAATACTTATAACAGGACGAAATTTTGTACCCGTATAAAATTCCGTTACCCATATAATAAGTCCCGTAATTACCAATCCAATAATTCCACAATAATAAAGATCTAAACCTGTAAATTCAGAATTTGTTGACGAATAAGTGTTATTCAAACCAATTATTTGATCCGTAATTGGATACAATATCACTAAAGACAAAATGGCTGTAGTTATAAACCCCTTGTACAGAGCTCCCATTATATTTTTACTAGGACCTAAGCGTACAAAAAAAGTTCCCATTATTGATGTAATTATACATGTGGCTCCAATTGCCAATGGATAAATCATCATACTTAAATTGTTAATGAAGAATATTGACGACAAAACCATGGTAGCAACAATTGTGACAGCATAAGTTTCGAACAGATCGGCAGCCATTCCAGCACAATCACCAACGTTATCTCCAACGTTATCAGCTATTACAGCAGGATTTCTTGGATCATCCTCAGGGATTCCTACCTCAACTTTACCAACTAGATCAGCGCCTACATCAGCACCCTTTGTAAAAATTCCTCCGCCTAATCTTGCAAAAATTGAAATTAGAGAAGCACCAAAACCGAGTCCAATAAGAGCATTAATTATTTCTCTATTTTCTATATTTAATTTTAATAAAATTAAGTAATAAATTGATATTGACAACAATGCTAATCCCGCAACCAACATTCCAGTTACAGCACCAGACTTAAATCCTATATTTAGGCCTGCTGCTAGACCCTTTCTCGAAGCTTCTGCTGTTCTAACATTTGCCTGAACAGATACAAGCATCCCAATGTATCCTGCTGCACCTGATAGAAAGGCACCAATAAAATATCCAAGGCCCACCCATATACCTAAAGCATAAGAAATAATAATAAGAATGACAATTCCTACTATAGCAATAGTCTTATATTGGCGATTCAAATAAGCTCTCGCTCCCTCCTGAATAGCGCTAGCAATTTCTCTCATTTTTAAATTACCCGGACTAGCAGATAAGATTTGTTTACTTACTATAAAACCATATAGAATCGCTAAAAAACCAGCAGCTATTACAAAGGCATGTGTAACAATCATTTTAAAAATTAGTTTTGATTAAAAAAAAGAAAATTGTCAAAAAAAATCATAAAAGGCAACAAAAATCTTTAATAAAGAATTGTGTATATATCTCATTATTTTATCATATTGTATAAATTTTTTAATAAGAATTCATTTATCTTTACTTCGACTTACTTTTGAAACTTTATCTAATATAGCATTCAAAAAGTTTATTTGTGATCTTTCAGCAAAAAAATCAGAAACTTTTAGATATTCGCTAATAACAACTTTAATTGGAGTTTTGTGCATAAACATAAATTCATAAATTGCTGCCATAATCATTAATTTTATCATTAACTCCGTCTTATTTTCGTTAATATCATCCTTTAATTCTTTATCCATTAAATTTTGAATTAATTCTTTTCTTTCAATTGTTCCATTAACAACATCTTTTATGAATTTTTTATATCTGTGTTTAGGAAAAGTTATTTCAGAGTTTTTGTTTAAATGATGGGCGTATAATTTTTGAATTACAATAACTCTAGGATTTTGAAGAGCCTCGTTATACATTTTTAAAAATTTGCCAAAATTTGTAATACCGCAGAGACTGCTTCACCGCCTTTATTTTTTTTATTAGGATCAGCTCTTTCAATGGCTTGCTGCATATTTTGGCAAGTTATAATTCCATTTCCTATTGGTTTCTTATTTTTAACGGATAAATCCATTATTGCATTTACAACAGCTTTAGAAATTAAATCGAAATGTGGAGTTTCTCCTTTAATTACGCAGCCTAAAGGCACAAAAGCATCATATTTGCTTATTAGTTTCGCTATTGTCACAGGTATTTCAAAAACACCGGATACATGGATGGAGTCATGACCAATTTTTAATATATTTTTAGATTCTGCATCTAATATTCTTCGGGTAGAGCCTTCCATCAACATATTTGTAATATCTGGATAATAATCTGCTAGAACTAGACAAATTTTTTTTTTCATTTAATTATTTCCTGTTTGGTAATTTTTATACCATAACCTTCTAATCCAATAACTTTCTTTTTTGATCTGGTAACTAATATCATATTCTTAATTTTTAAAGCTTTAATTATTTGTGCGCCTATACCGGATTTTCTAATCAGCTTATCTTCACCGGTTTTATAAAATTCTTTACTCTTATATCCTATTAAAGTTTCAGAAACGGATTTTAGATTTGAATCCATTATAAAGATTAAAACACAATCTTTATGATTTTTAAAATACTTGATAGTTTGATTGAACAAATTAGGTAATTTTTCACCCATTAAATAATTTTTAATTATATTTGATGAAATAACCCTAACTCTGGGATTTTTATTTTCTTTTATATTTCCTTTAATTAATGCAAAATTTTCAGACCCATCTAATAAACTTTCAAAAATTTTAATATTATAATTTTGCTTTTTAATTTCAATAATTGAAGATTTCTTAAACTTTATTAATTTTTCTCGATTAAAGCGATATGCAATTAAATCATTAATTTTACCTAATTTTATTTTATGTTTTTTTGAAAAATTAAATAATTGTTTTCCTCTGGCCATTGTTCCATCTTCATTCATTATTTCACAAATAACTGCCGAATCTCCACATTTAGACAATTTAGATATATCGACAGATGCTTCTGTATGACCCGCTCTAACCAAGACACCACCGTTTTTCGAAACTAGTGGAAAAACATGTCCAGGAGAAACAATTTTTTTCTGTGAAACTTTTTTTTTAATTGCTGTTTTAATTGTAAGTGCTCTATCATAAGCTGAAATGCCAGTTGTAATTCCATATCTTGCATCAATCGAAACAGTAAAAGCAGTTTGCGTTCTAGATTTATTAATCGGAGACATTAATGATAAATTAAGTTTACTCACTTGAGATTGAGTTAAGGCTAAACATATAAGACCCCTTCCATATTTTGCCATGAAATTAATTGAATTTGCTGATATTTTAGTTGCTGGAATGACAAGATCTCCTTCATTTTCTCTTCCTTCATCGTCAACCAAAATAAACATTTTTCCACGCTTAGCGTCTTTTAATATTTCACTAATTTTTGAAAAATTGATTTTTTTCATTTAATAAAACTTTTTATATATTTGCCTAAAACATCAAATTCAACATTGACTAAGTCTTTACTCTTTAAATATGATAAATTTGTCGATTTGAGGGTGTAAGGGATAACAGCAATTTGAAACCCATTTTTTAAAATTTTTGAAATTGTTAAAGAAACACCATTAATTGCAATAGAACCCTTTTGAATTAAGTATTTTTTATATTTTTTTGCCAATTTAAAATTAATATGCCAAGACTTGCCTACTAAATCGATGCTCATTATTGTACAGGTGGTATCAATATGACCTTGAACAAAATGTCCAGATATTCGATCTTTATATTTTAAAGATTTTTCCATATTTATAGTATCACCTCTAATAGAAAAATTAAAATTAGTTCTGTTTAAAGTTTCTTTAGAAATATAAAATTTACTTATTTTACCTTTATATTTTTCTAAAGTTAAACATGTGCCTGAACATGAAATAGAAGTTCCAATTTCCTTTTTTGTAAATTTCATTTTAGAAAAAATTTCTACAAAACAATTTTCTTTATTTCTATAAATTTTACTAATTTTCCCTGTCTGTTTGATTATTCCGTTAAACATTATACAAACCTGTAAGTGATTAATTTGTCCCCATGTAAATTAACTTTTTCATTAACAAACTTTATGTTTTTAGAAAATAATTTTATTACTTTTTTAAAATTATTACTTCCATTGTTGCCAAGTTTTTTACTTGATATAAAAAGATGTAAATCATCAATTAAACCTTCAGTCAAAAAATATGTAGTCAACTTTAGTCCAGACTCCAAAAAAATTCTTGAAAAACCAAATTTTTTAATCTTAAAAAGAATTTTTTTAATATCAAAGTTTCCATCATCTTTTAAAGAAGTTTTAACAAGTATTATTTTTAAATTCTTTAAAGTTTTGATCTTTTTTTTATTATTTTTATTAAAAAAAATAATTGTTCTGTATTTATATGCGGTTTTAACGATGGTGGATCTGGTTGATATCTCTAATTTTTTATCCAAGATAATCCGAATCGGTGAACGTTTTTCCAAACCCATTATTCTGCAAGTTAAAGATGAATTGTCATCAGAAATAGTTTTTGAACTGCTCAGGACGCAATCATGATTTTGTCTCATTAAATGCACTCTTCCGCGAGAGAATTCGTTTGTAATCCATTTTCCTTTATTGTTTTTTGTATAATAATCTTTCGACACAGCCATTTTTGCTGTTACAAAAGGTAAACCACATGCTTTACTTTTGTAATAACTCCTGTAAAAATTTTTCATTTCTGAAGATAGTATTCCACAATTCACTTTAACTCTATTTTTTTTAAATTGTTTTGTGCATTTATTATTTGATCTTGTATCCGGATCTTTTAAAGAAAAGAAAACCTTATTGATCTTACTTTTAATAATTGACTTAACGCAAGGTGACGTTTTACCATAATTTGAACAAGGCTCTAGAGTTACATATAAATTAGATTTTTTTATATCGTTCCTTGAATAAATTAATGCGTTTTGCTCTGCATGTGGTCTTCCGTTGATACCAGTGCACCCTGATGACATAACGAAATTATTTTTTACAATGACGCATCCAACGGCAGGATTATCACTTGTATTTCCCAAGTTTTTCTTAGCCTGCAATAAAGCAAGTTTCATAAAAAAATTATGCCGTGAATATTTATTCTGATTTATAGACATTCAAGTTGCCAATAAATTGTTCAAAATCTTTCGCTTCCTTAAAATTTCTATAAACTGAAGCAAAACGAACATAAGCTACTTGATCTAGGTTTGAGAGGCCATCCATAATAAATTTTCCTATAGTAGATGTGGGAATATCGTTTTCACCAAGACCTTCTAGATTCCTGACAATTTTTGAAATAAAACTTTCTATAGTCTCACTATTAATTGGTCTTTTTCGAAGAGCAATTGTGATCGATTTTGCAATTTTGTCTCTATCAAAAGGTGCACGTCGACCATTATTTTTAATCACAGTTAATTCACGAAATTGGACTCTTTCAAAAGTTGTAAAACGCTCTTTTCTTTCACAAGCACATACTCTTCGTCTTCTGATCGCGGTTCCGTCTTCAGTAGGTCTAGAATCTACAACTGAAGTATCTTTTTTTCTACAAAAAGGACAAAGCATAAATTATTTTTTATTCAAGTGGTTATATATTGGAAAATTCGAACAAAGTACAATAACTTCTTTTTTCACCTCAGATTCAATTTTGCTATTATCATTATGATTTTTTGATAATCCCTCAATTACTTTGGTAATTAAATTTCCAACTTTTTTAAATTCATTAAGGCTAAAACCTCTGGTTGTTGCTGCTTGTGTACCAAGCCTTATACCAGATGTGATGGTTGGTTTTTGTGTATCAAATGGAATACCATTTTTATTACAAGTAATATTTGCTTTACCTAAGCTTGTTTCAGCGTCTTTACCCGTTACATTAAAAGGTCTCAAATCAACTAACATTAAATGCGTATCCGTCCCTCCTGAAAATATTTTAAAGCCATTATTTTTAAGAGTTTCTGACAAAATTTTTGCATTATCAAGAACAGATTTTATATAATTTTTAAAACTAGGATGTAAAGCCTCTTGAAAAGCAACAGCTTTTGCTGCAATAATATGCATTAATGGTCCGCCTTGGTAGCCTGGGAAAACTGCAGAATTAATTTTTTTAATTATATCTTCTCTGTTGGTTAATATTATTCCTCCTCTTCCACCTCTTAAAACTTTATGTGTTGTTGATGTAACAACATCAGCGTACGTAATTGGATTTGGGTGTCCTTTGCCAGCTACCAATCCAGCAAAATGTGCCATATCAACCATTAAATACGCATTCACAGTATCTGCAATTTCTTTAAATTTTTTAAAATCAATAATTCTAGAATAAGCACTCCCGCCAGCAATAATAAGTTTTGGTTTGTGTAATTTTGCTAACTCTTCAACTTGTTGATAATCAATAAGACCAGTTGTTTTATCTACGTCGTAATGAAATGAATTTAACCATTTACCAGAAAGTGCAACTTTTGCTCCATGAGTTAGATGACCTCCAGAGTTTAAGCTCATACCAAGTATTGGGTCTCCTGGATTTAGAAGCGCAAGATATACTGCTCCATTAGCTTGGGCACCCGAGTGTGGTTGAACATTCGCATATTTGCATTCAAATAATTTTTTTACTCTATCTAATGCTAAATCCTCAGCAATATCGACATACTCACATCCGCCATAATATCTTCTTCCAGAATAGCCTTCTGCATACTTGTTTGTCATTATCGAGCCTTGGGCATCTAGTACAGATTTTGAAACAATGTTTTCAGATGCAATTAATTCAATATGTTGTTGTTGTCTTTCAAGCTCAAGTTTTATGGAATTATATAATTCTGGATCGGCGGTTGATAAATCTTTGTCGAAAAATGATTTATAATCTTCGGATAGATATTTGTTCAATTCTGTCATAGTGTTTTAAATTTTTTTTATTCTACGTGAATGGCGACCGCCTTCAAAATTAGTTTTTAAAAAAACAGATACGCACTTTAAAGCCATATTTTTATTAATTAATCTTGCGCCTAATGTCATTACATTAGCATTATTGTGTTGCCTGCTTAATTTCGTAGACTTGACATTATAACATAGCGCGGCTCTAATATTTTTGTGGCGATTTGCAACCATATTCATTCCGATACCAGAACCACAGATTAAGATACCAATTTGCTTACTATTTTTTTTAATCTTTTTTGATAATAAATGAGCAAAATCTGGATAATCAACTGAATTGATGTTTTTTGTTCCTAGGTCCAAAACTTTTTTTCTCTTTTTTATTAAAAATTTTTTAATTATTTCTTTTAATTTAAAACCAGCATGGTCCGATGCTAGAATAACGTTTTTCACTTTTCTATTTCTCTCTCTCGACACCACTAAAGTTAAAAATTGATATAAATATATAGTATAATAATATATATAACACAATATTTTGACTATATTAATCATTATAATATAAAGTTAAAAATTAATTAGAATCTATTATTGTATGAAAAATGTTGGCTCTTACCCCAGTACAAGATTAAGAAGAAATAGAAAAAGAGATTGGGTCAGAAGATTAGTTCAAGAAAATACATTATCACCAAGCGATTTGATATGGCCCATATTTATTAGAGATGGAAAAAATATAAAAGAACCAATAAAAACAATGCCTGGAATATATAGGTATTCACTAGATAAAATAGAAAAATTAGTGGAAAAAGCCATCGAACGAAAAATTCCTATGATAACTTTATTCCCAAACACTCCTTTTTACAAAAAAAATAATAAAGGTTCCGAGGCACTTAATAAAAATAACTTGATATGTAAAGCTTTAAGACTCATAAAAAAAAATTATAACGAAATTGGAATAATGTGCGATGTTGCCTTAGATCCATATACTAAACATGGCCATGACGGAATCATAAATAAAAGTTACGTAGATAACGATGCAACAATAAAAATATTGGTAAAACAATCACTTCTTCAGGCTGAAATGGGATGTGATGTAATAGCACCATCAGATATGATGGATGGTAGAATTGGAGAAATAAGAAAAGCTTTGGATAAGAAAGACTTTAAATTAGTTCAAATACTATCTTATGCAGTAAAGTATGCATCTAATTTTTATGGACCTTTCAGAGATGCCGTTGGATCAAACAAACTATTAAAAAGTAATAAAAAAAACTATCAAATGGATTATAAAAACTCTAAAGAAGCTCTTAGAGAAGTCGCCTTGGATATCAAAGAGGGAGCCGATTTTGTAATGGTAAAACCAGGAATGCCATATCTAGACATAATAAAATTAATTAAAGATAGTTTTAAGATACCTGTTTTTGCCTATCAAGTTTCTGGAGAGTATAGTTTAATCAGAAAAGGAATAGATGATAAAATTATTAATGAAAATGCTATTGTTGAAAGTTTAATGTCTTTTAAAAGAGCTGGAGCAAGCGCAATTGTTACGTATTTCGCAGATGAAATTGCAAAAAAACTAAGATAACCACCACCATTTCTTCTTTCTTCCCCATTTAATTTTATTCCAAACTCTCTCATGGAAATAATAGATGAACATTTTAGTAATAACTTCTATTCCCGCAATTGTTCCTCCCATCTTCCAATTGCCAGTAATTACCCAAGCAATTACAAAAGTATCTAATGATGCTGCGATTCTCCAAGTAATTGTTTTTAATAAAGATCTTTTAAAAAGTTCCATGGTTGTTAAATATAATATTTTTCTAAAATATTCCTTGAAATCGGAAAACTAAGATGATTTGGCAAAATAAAATTTTCTAAAATAATGTTTTTGTTAAATTGCAACGCCTCTTTAGTGTCTTTTCTTGAAAATTTGATTACATTTTGCTTTAGGTAAAAATTTGGAATTTTGAAATATTTGCCATTTATTTCAATAGTTACGTTTGTGGCATTTGTATTTTTCTTATTATTATTAAAATCTATTTCATAACCTAATTCTTTAATCAAAAATAACTCCCAATAAATATAGCGATTTATCCAATCGACAGAATTAAAAAAATCTAACATTTTTTCAAATGAACTATAAATTTTTGTATTAATTTGTCTTTCGGGTAATAGAATTTTTAGAAATGTACATGCTGATAACAAACAAATGGTTTTTCTTTTATCGTCAAAAAAAGATGGAGATATTGCTTTAAAAAGTTCTGTATTAAAATATCCTATTTTGTTTTCATTTTTCGACTTAAAATTTAATAATAATTTATTTCCTACTTGAAAAAATCTCTTTTGTTTTCTTGATGATCCACCATATACTATTCCAGAACACTTTCCGTGTCTTAAAGTAAAAGTTTCAATGATAATTGAATTTTCGTTAAAATTATTTTTTGATAATAAATAACCTTCGTCTTGCCAGTACATATTTATCTTATATTTAAATCTTTTATTAGTTTGTCAGCAGCATCTTGTTCTGCTAGTTTTTTGGATTTTCCAAATCCTATAAATTGATTAGATCCATCAATCAAAACAGAAATTTTAAATGTTGGATTATGTCTGGGTCCTTCCAAATTTAATAGACGGTAAACTGGAAGTTTTTTATAAAGTTTAAGTGAATATTCCTGTAATTTGGTTTTTGAGTCGAGAATTGTAATATGTGATTTTTTTACTTCTTTATTCCAAAGTCTTAAAACGAATTCTTTAACATATTCATATCCTCGATCGATATAAATAGCACCAATCAAAGCCTCGCATGCATCGCTTAAAATTTTTTTATCTTTTTGTGTAATATTTTTTTTTTGTGGTCCCATTATAATAAAATCCTTGATCCCAATTGTCCAAGATATTGAAGCACACGTGCTTCTATTAACTAATTTTGCAAATCTTTTATCTAATATACCCTCTGTTTCATTTGGGTATAAATCAAATAGTTTCTTTGCAAAAATTAAGGCTATTACCCTGTCACCCAAAAATTCTAATTTCTCATTATTTATTTCTTTGTTCGCACTTTTATGTGTTAGTGCCGTAGTAATTAGAAATTTATCTTTTATTTTTATTTTCAATCTCTTTTCAATTTTAGCTATGTTAAATCTCATTGTATTTTTTTAAAAAAACGTTCAATCCGTAAGCTTTTATTCCATTTCCAATATTTGATAAAGCCACCTTTTTGCTTATCGTTGGAGAAAAAAATTAAACTAGCTTTACCGACAAGATTATTAAAATGAACATAACCAACGCTACCTAAAAAACGACTATCCTTTGAACAATCTCTATTATCTCCCATAAAAAAATAATGATTATTTGGTACTATAAATTTATCTGTATTTAGCATTGTTCCTTCCTTTCTATAAACAGCCAAGTATTTTTTATTATTCGGGAGCGTTTCTTCATATGTGTTAACATTTAATATTTCATTGCCACAATAAATTTTTTCAATACTATTAATTTTTATGCGTTGAATTTTTTCATTATTCAAATAAAAATCACCTTCAATAATTTGGAAACTGTCTCCAGGGAGCCCGATTAGTCTTTTTATATAATCGGTCCTGTTATCAGCCGGAGTTTTGAAAACTACTATATCTCCTCTTACAGGAGACTTGCTAAAATATCTATCGTTCGAAAAATTTGGACTGAAAGGCAGGGAATGACGACTATATCCATACGAATATTTAGAAACAAACAGCCTATCTCCAACCAATAGATTTGGCTCCATTGAAGATGAAGGTATGTAAAAAGGTTGAAAAAGAAAACTTCTAATAATCAAAGCGATTATTAGTGCATAAAAAATTGTTTTAATATTTTCTATAATTATTTGTTTCATCAATTATAAGAAATTATGACAGTAGCTTGAGCCCAAGGTTTATCATCAGACATGGACAAAAAAATGTTATATTTTTTTTTTTGAATTTTAAGCTTAAGATGTTTATCAACTGGCCCTATTAGTTTAATAGATGGTCTTCCGTAATGATCATTAGACACTTCAATATTTTTAAATTTTGTATTCTTTCTTATGCCGGTGCCCAAAGCCTTGCTGAAAGCTTCTTTAGCAGCAAATCTTTTTGCATAAAATGCACTTGGATTCTTTTTTTTTTCACAGTAAGTAATTTCATTTTTTGTAAAAATATTTTCTTTGAATTTTTTGTTATATAGCTTTAAAGATTTTTCCAGTCTTTTAATGTTTACTATGTCTGTTCCAATGCCAAAAATTTTCATTTTATTTATTTAAGATTTTTTTAAATCTTTTAATTGATTTAGTCATTCCCACAAACAAGGATTCCGAAATGATAAAATGGCCAATATTTAATTCGGAAATACTTTTAATTTTTACTACGAGATTAGCTGAATTATAAGTCAAGCCGTGTCCAGCATGGACTTCTAATCCCAGTTGTTTTGCATAATTTGCTGATTTTTTTAATTTCATAAATGATGAATTAATTCTATTATTTTTATGAAATAAATCACAAAATTTACCTGTGTGAAGTTCAACACAATTAGCTCCTAATGTTTTCGATAATCTTATATCTGAAATTTGTGGTTCTACAAATAAACTTACCCTAATTTTCCTTTTTTTTAATTCTTTAATTATTCTTTTTAGGTTTTTTTTATTTTTTTTAATATTCAGACCGCCTTCTGTTGTAATTTCTTTTCTTTTTTCTGGAACGATACATACATAATTGGGTTTATTATTAATTGCTATATTCAACATCTCCTTAGTTGGTGCCATTTCTAAATTTAGAGGAATTCTAAGTTTTTTTTTTATTTTTTTTAAATCACTATCTTTAATATGTCTTCTGTCTTCCCTTAAATGAATTGTAATTGAATCTGCTCCACTTTTTTGCGCCAATATGGCCGCTCTAAGAGGATCGGGATATAATTCTCCGCGAGCATTTCTAACCGTGGCGACGTGATCAATGTTTACACCAAGTCTAATTTTATTCATTTAGTTAAATTCCGACTACCTGGCTTTATAGCAGGAATTTTTTTTAAATCATTGGGCAAATCATTTTCATCAAAGACTGGTATTTCAATTTTTATTTGGGAAATGATTTTATCTTTAATTAAAAGTTTATTATTAGATCTATCTATAATACATGCATATCCTATTAATCTAGCTTCATTCTTTATTATTATTTTGGAACATTCTAAAGCGGATTTACCAGTAGTAACTACATCTTCGACAACAAGAACCCTGCTGTCTTTTGGTATAGAAAAACCTCTTCTTAAACTTAATTTACCTTCTACCCTTTCAGCAAAAATAGTTTGTGCATCTAAATGTTTGCCTATTACATAACCGACCACAATTCCACCTATGGCAGGTGATAAGACAATATCAATTTTACCAAAATTACTTTTAATCTTTTCGACTAATGAAACGCATACAATTTCAGCCTTCTTAGGGTAGCTTAACAATTTAGCACATTGAACATATCGATTGCTGTGTAGACCCGACGAAAGTATAAAATGACCTTCAAGTAATGCTTCGGTTTCTTTTAAAATTTCTAAAGATTCGCTGTAAGAAAGCATCCTTCTTCCTGTGTCTTATAATTTTAAATTTATAGTCTTTTAATTTAAGTTCACTTATTAAATTTCTATAATTTTTTAAATCATTAATCTGTATATCAAAAATAAATTCTAAATAATCTGTCTTTTTTGATATGATTTCCATATTTGCTATATTGTTTTCATGAAATCCAATTAAACTGCTTACTTCACCTAATTTTCCAGGTATGTTGGGTATTTTTATGCATAAACTACTAACATACTTTTTGTCAGTTTTTTGATAAATATTTTTTTTGATTTGCCAAAATCTTCTTATAGAGGCTCGAGCTTTTCCTGTTTTAGCATATGATATCCAATTTAAAGATGGTGAAGTATTTTTTGAACCTATAATTTTAACCAAGTCACCATTTTTTAATGCAGTTTGTAATGGTGAGCCTCTTCCGTTAATTTCACATGAAGTTAAAGTATCACCAATTCTTGTATGTACTGCATAAGCAAAGTCTATGGGAGTTGCGTCTTTTGGCAATTTGATAACTTCACCTTTTGGGGTAAAACAAAAAACATTATCATGAAACATTTGTAATTTTGTATATTCTAAATAATGTTCTGGATTTGAATCATTTTCCATAATTTCTACAAGGTCTCTTAGCCAATCATATTCTTTTAGTGCCAAGTGACTAACTTTTTCTGATGATTTGTATATCCAATGAGAAGCAATTCCTCTTTCGGCAAATTCATGCATTTGATAAGTACGAATTTGTATTTCTACCCTCTCTTTATTTGGTCCTATTACGGCTGTATGTATTGATTTATAATTATTAATTTTTGGTGTTGATATGTAATCCTTAAACCTTCCAGGTATTGTAGACCAATTACTGTGAAATAAGCCAAGGGCTTTGTAACAAGTTTCAATATCATCAACTACAATACGGAAACCAATGATGTCGGTAAGTTGTTCAAGAGATATTCTTTTTGTTTGCATTTTTTTCCAAATTGAAAAAGGGGTTTTTTCACGTCCAACTATTTTTGCAATTATCCCACTTTTTTTTAAAACATTATTAAAACCTTTTGATATTACTTTGAAATTATTTTCCCTATTTTTTTGGTTTATTAAAAGTCTTTCTACTACAAGATTTCTTGCTTCAGGATTTAATTTTTGAAAAGATAAATCTTCTAACTCATCTCTTATATAATTCATTCCCATTCTGTCAGAAAGAGGTGCATATATTTCCATTGTCTCCCTGGCAATTCTTTCTCTTCTATTTTCATCAGAAACAGAATCTAAGGTTCTCATATTATGAAGTCGATCTGCAAGCTTAACAATTAAAACTCTTATATCTTTTGAAGTTGCAAGAATAAGTTTTCTAATATTTTCTGCTTTAGAATTTTCAATGATTCTGTCTTCTAGTGCAGAAATTTTTGTAACACCATCCACTAAATCTGCTACTTCTTTTCCAAATTCTTTTTCAACTGCTTTATATGTAACTTTAGTATCCTCTATAGTGTCATGAAGCAACCCAGTAGCAATAGTAGCACTATCAAGCTTCAAGTCGCTCAATATATCAGCCACAGCAATCGGGTGGGTTAAATAAGGATCGCCAGAATCCCTTTTTTGATTTTTGTGAGCATTTAGAGCAAAAGTATAAGCCTTTGATAAGGTTTCTGGATTTAAAAATTTGTTATAATTTTTTATTTTTTTTATTAAATCTTCTTGATTGAGCATTTATTGATTATATCAATTTTTATTTATCTTTAATATAGATTTTCTGTCTTCATCATTAAGTTTATTAATTAATACACTTAGAATTTCTTTAGTTTTAGGATGTTTCCAATTAGGCAATATTTCTTGTAAAGGATATAAAACAAAATTTCTTGAAACAAGCTTTTTATGAGGTATCTCTAAATGAAAATTATTATTTTTAATTTTTATTATCTGATCTTTATAATCAATAATATCAATATCACACGTTCTAGGATCATTTTTATTTTTTCTTATTCTTTCTAATTTTTCCTCAATATCAATTATAACTGTCATTAAATTCACTGGGGATAAACTAGTTTTGATTGAAATAATCATATTAACGAATTTAGGTTTACTTTTATCAGGATAGGAAGGAGTTTCATAAAAACTAGACTTTTTATCCAATAAAATATCCCTATCTTCAAGAAGAGAGATTGCATATTTTAAATTTTCAAATTTATCCCCGTATTTAGAAGGCAAATTAGATCCTAATGAAAGAATAACCATATTTGATTAACTGCTTTTTCTAAAGTATCTTGCTTTTTCTCTATTCCAATCTCTTTTCTTTATAGCCTGTCTTTTATCATGGTGTTTTTTTCCTTTAGCTACTGCAATTTCTATTTTAGCTTTTCCTTTTTTAAAATATAACTTTGTCGGAATTAACGTAAATCCTTCTTGATTAACTCTTCCGATAAGCTTTTTAATTTCACGACTATTTAGTAGTAGTTTTCTATTTCTTCTGGGATCATGATTATTATAACTAGATTCTTTATAAGAAGGAATGTGAGAGTTAAGTAAAAATATTTCACCGGCATTATCTATTGCGTATGATTCTGAAATATTAGCCTTTCCTTCTCTTAGTGATTTTACTTCGGAACTTTTGAGCACTATTCCCGCTTCATAAAGTTCACTAAAAAAATAGTTAAATCTTGCTTTTCTATTATTAGAAATTATTTTTAAACCATTTTTGGTTCTTTGTTTCATTAACTAAATTATGTTTACAAAAGACATTGCAGATTTTACAACTTTTTTTGTATCTTCCGTAATTTTAACCAAAGGCAATCTAACCTCTTCTGAACATAAATTTAATAAACTAACAGCATATTTGACAGGACTTGGACTGCTTTCAATGAACAAAGATTTGTGGAGTGGCATCAATTTATTGTTTATTTCATTTGCTTTTGCTAATGAATCGCTATTATTTTTACTTAATGAAGCTCTTTGAAATTCAGAACAAAGTTTTGCAGCAACATTTGCTGTGACTGAAATACAACCAACTCCACCTCGGGTATTAAATTCTAGTGCTGTTCCATCTTCTCCAGATAATTGAATAAAATCAGGACCCATTTTCTTTCTTTGCAAGTCAACTCTGTTCAAATCTCCGGTGGCATCTTTTACTCCAATTATATTTTTTAATTCAAAAAGTCTTGCCATTGTATCAACACTCATATCTACAACCGAACGTGAAGGAATATTATAAATAATTATTGGAATTGAACAGTTGTCATTAATAGCCTTAAAATGTTGATACAAACCTTCTTGTGTTGGTTTATTATAATAAGGAGTAACTACTAATGCAGCGCTCGCTCCAATATTTTCAGCATATTTTGTTAAAGAAATTGCTTCTTTTGTTGAATTTGATCCGGTGCCAGCAATAACGGGAATTTTTCCTTTTGATTCCTTTACACATAATTCTATAACTCTTTCGTGTTCTTTATGACTCAATGTGGGCGACTCTCCAGTAGTTCCAGCAGGAACTAGGCCAGAAGTGCCATTACTTAAATGGTGGTGTATCAGTGCAACATAACAATCTTCATCAAGTTCATTATTTTTGAATGGAGTTATTAAGGCGACAATTGA